>NZ_CP067102.1:7141125-7455782 GCF_016616885.1 Bradyrhizobium diazoefficiens
GGTTCTCGCCGTCGGCGGAGCAAGCCGCTTCAGCGCGCCCCTTTTGCGCATCGCAAAGTGCGGCCGGCTGCGAATCGGGATGATCTGCTCCTTTTTACAGCGGGTTTTCAGCACACGGGACAAGCTGGTCAGCCGCGCCGCCGCGAGTTTCCATAGTCAGTAGAGCGAAAATGCCACCCCCGAAGCGAGCGCAGCGATGCGAGCACCACCGAGACGCGCGACTGCGCCTTTGCTTGTACGCATAGAACAGCTCTCCGGCGAGAATCCGGTCAACGTCGCCGCGTCGCTGTGTCGATTCTCGACAACGACAGCAGCGACTACGGTCGACGTACGGATATTAAGCGAAAGGTGTTGGATTGGCCAGAATTGCACTCATCACGCGTCGCGAACGAAACGATGACGACAGGCGGCGCGACGCGACAATCACTCCAAAGTAGATAGTCCTTTCGAATAGTCCCGAAGGCCGCTCGGATTGCCGCATAGTCGAAGATGGCCTCGAGTTCGGAGCTGACGACGGCGGCTTACTTCTCGCCGCGTGCGGCAGCTTTATTCAAGCCGATTGTCAGCGGCCGGCCTCGGATTAGTCAGGATGGGTCGGTCCTCCATCCGTGAGAGCCGATATTTCAAGCCGCCGTGCTGGTTAGATTGCACATCACTCCATCACGCTGAATCACGGCTCGGTGGAGTGGCCTAGTCGGTTTGGTTTGACCGCGCGAAGCGCCGGCGATTTACGCCGGTTTGGGGTTGACCGACAATCAATGTGCAGGAGACTGTCGTGACCATTGCCCTGCAATATGGACCGACTTCAAACGTCCCACGATGCGACGCTCAAAGACCGATTGCACCCGACTTTTCGCGGCCGGTTTACTGTCTCCAGGGGCTAGTATGCGATGTGGTGACGATGGAGGAGGCAACTCAACGACTCCTCCTGTCGATTAAAGAGGCGCGCCGGTGCAACGTCGCCACGCCAAACGCAAGCTTCCTGCGAATGATACGGTCGGATCCGGATTTTAGAGACGCCGTGCTCGCCAGCGATCTTTCCGTGATTGATGGCATGCCGCTTGTTTGGCTTGCACGCGCGCTAGGTATCTCCGTCCCTCATCGCGTATGCGGATCAGATCTGTTTGACGCACTGATGCGTCTGCGTCGCTCGGGCGACCGGACCAGCGCCTTCTTCTTCGGTGCAACCGATGAAGTCGGCCGACGCGTACGCGAACGCCTCAACGCGGGCACGTCTGGCGTCCGCTGCGCTGGCGCCTACGCGCCCGGATTCGGCACTGTTGAATCCATGAGCGATCCTAGAATTTTCCGTATCATCAATCAAGCGGCTCCCGATCTATTGGTCGTATCGGTCGGAGCTCGCAAAGGGCTTTTGTGGCTCAAGCGAAACGAGCATCTGCTTTCAAGCCCTGTGATCTGCAACCTCGGTGCGACGATCCATTTTGTCGCCGGAAGCATCAAGCGCGCACCCGTTTTCTTTCAGCGTCATGGGCTCGAATGGCTCTGGCGGATCAAGGAAGAGCCAGCGCTTTGGAGGCGGTACGCTCTCGATCTCGCGACGCTGATATCGGTGTTGGTGGGCCAGATCGTACCATACCTCGTCAAGCGCGCGTTGCACAAGCTATCTGCGGCGCAGCCCTCAACGCCACGCTTGCAGCATTATCATGACGAAACGGCTGAGGTGTTGAAGTTTTCCGGCGCTTGGACGGAAGACAATCTCGCGCCGGCGCGCTCGGGTCTTGCGGCGGCGACACAGAGAGCGAGCAACCTCGTGTTAGACCTTGAAGGCGTAACGTTTGTCGACGCCTCCTTCTTGGGCCTGGTGCTGGTTGCGTACGGGTATCAGCGGCGAATGCAACGCGGCTTTTTCCTTAGTGCATCGAGTCGACGAGTTAAGAGCATGATGCGCTTGAATGGCTGCGGCTTTTTGCTCTCTCCCGAACGAACGCGTACGAAACCAATTCGACACCGTTGGTCCGTTTCCACGCACAGCCTGGGCGTCCGCAAACTCTGGCAGACGATCGCCAACCACGGGGAACTCTGGGGCAATTTCCGCCACCACTAAGGTTGGCCATGCTTATCTCGGTCCCGCAGATACTCTTGGAATTCGCGGCCGTCGGTTTGATTTTTGCGACGATGGCTTTCGCGGCCCAGGCGGGAGCTGCGCTGCTCTTGTCTGATCGCTCGCTACCGGCAGCGTCACTTCGCCCTTCCATTGCAGTGTTGCTACCGGCGCATGATGAAGAACAGACCATCGAAGCAACCCTAATTCGGATTAAGGAAGAATTATCGCCGGCCGATCGCCTCTTGGTCGTCGCCGATAATTGCGTCGACCGAACAAGGACGCTCGCGACGCGAGCGGGCGCAGAGGTCGTGATCCGAAATGATCCCAATTTGCGCGGAAAAGGCTTTGCTCTCGCTGCGGGTCTCCGCCACCTTGCCGCGACGCCACCCGACGTCGTCGTTTTCATCGATGCAGACTGCCGGGTCGGGTCTGGCGGCGTTGGGCTGCTCGCTCAAGCCTGTGCCGCTTCGAACGCGCCGGTGCAGTGCCTCAATCTGATGATCGCCGATCCGGATAGTCACGCTCCGCCGCCTCACTTGGCCGAGTTCGCATGGCGCATCAAGAACGATCTCAGACCTAATGGTTACGCACGCCTCGGCTTACCTTGCCAGCTGCTTGGGACCGGTATGGCGCTGCCTTGGAGACTGATTGATCCCGGGATGTTTGCGACAGGACACCTGACCGAAGATTTATTCGTTGGGCTTGAACTTGCGATGAAAGGCTTTTCGCCGCGCTTCTTTCGGGAAGCTTCTGTGACAAGCTATTTTCCCGAAAGCCAAGGCAGTCGAGATCGGCAGAAACAGCGCTGGATGCATGGGCATTTCGCGCTGATCTACAGCCATGCGCCTCGGCTCATCCATCAGGCATGGCGGCGACGAGATTTCGGGTTGCTGGCTTTGGCAGCTGACCTTGCTGTTCCACCTCTCGGGGTGCTCGCTTGCGCCAATATGGCGCTGCTACTGATGTCCCTGGCCTGGATGGCTGCGGTCGGCGCGCGGGCCCCGCTCGTTTTTGCGACCCTCGCCAGCGCGCTCTTCGCGTCGTCCCTCGTGGCCGCTTGGTGTGTCTGCGGACGGGATCTTATTGGCCTGAAGGAAGTCAAGCTCTTGCCGCGGCACATCATCACGGTCATGGGCTCTGCCTTGAACGCGGCTCGCGGACATAAGGTGCCATGGATTCGGACCGATCGGGTCTAGACGGACCACCAAACATCTCAGGCGACGGGTTCGCGTACTTTGGGGCGGATACGTTCCCGTCGGCGGCTTACCGGTGCAAGCGCCTGGCCGCCCCTCGGCTTAGCTGAAACAGCGCCTGCCCGGGCGGCCATGTTCTAAGCAAGCGCTTCACAAAACGATTGGCATCGTAGCTGACGTGGCACTGATTGAGCAGGACTGCGCGCGCCTCGACAAACTGACCGCGGTCGATCAACTGACGAGCATACTCCAGGAGAAGGAAATTCGCGTAACGCGTGCCGCTCGCCACGAGAGCGGGCGGCACTCCGCCTTCTCTTATCATGTCGGGAAACCGCTGGGCAAAGAGTGGACGCCATACCTCGCGTGCTCCGCCGCTTGCCGTATTGTTCGGCGAATGCGCGTCGTTATACGTCGCGGAGAGCTTGGCGTTGTAAACGAATGGGCCCTGACAGGCGAGCCTGCACCACATATCGATATCTTCGCCCGCCGATACTCCGACAGTAAAAAGGCCCGCCGCCAGGAGTTCGTCCCTAAGAACCAGGATCGAGCTCGAGCTCATCGGGTAGCCGCCATTGGCGAGCGCGAATGAAAAATAATCATCAACCTTCTGGGCTGCAACCTTCCGGTCAATCAACGGCCCACCAGCGCGGCTCTGAAGCTGGAGATTGCTGAAAGCTGCAATCGCCATACTGTCATTCACTGCATTTAAAAGGCAAGCAAGGTGGTCGTGCGACCACAGGTCGTCCGCATCAAGAAATGCGATCCATTTCCCTTCCGCTGCGGCGATCCCCCGATTCCGCGCGGTCGAAACCCCTGCATTCGCTTGCTGAATTAGACGCAGCCGCGGCCCACCCGAGCTTTCCACCAAACGGGCGCCGCCGTCCGTCGATCCGTCGTCAACAACGACTATCTCAAACTCGACGTCAATCTGACCAGCCGCTGATCGAAGCGTATTCAGAATGAAGTCCGCCTTGTTGTACAAGGGTATTACGACCGAGATGAAAGGCTTCCCACTCATCGTCGCCACACGGCACCGCGCATCCCCATTTATCATGCGACGGCTGCGATGAGGCTGCCATACCGAGCCGCCGTCTAAATTGTAAAATTGTGCGCCGCTTCCCGGACGGCCGCAAGTGGCGGACTAAGGGCCCCTCCCGCGGGACTACTTCCTTTGGGTCATCAAATCATTCGGAGGTGCCGTTGAACTTTTAGATCATTGAGCCGTTTAGGATCGCTAATCCGTTCCGTCCGCTAAGAATCAAAGCACCTTATCGCCCGTTTCGATCACCAAATCGCCTTCTTAAGGCCCAATACATTTACAACTTATGTACAGAGAAATTCAATTTTGCGGCATCCGGCTTATCTGAACCGAGTTTGGGACCGGCCAAGCGGTATGACAATCGGGGTATCTCAATATCTTTGGAATCGAGTCAATATATTTGGAACAAGGATCGTATTGGTGGACTCGATCGTGCCGACATTCATCCTGGAAAGCGACGGCCTCTTCCGTGAAGGCCTCCGCCTCATACTGTCGAAGACGCGCTTCCGTCCGCAAAGTTGGGGAGCTGAACTGGAAGATCTCACGAACATTCCCGTTGATACGCCAACCTTGTTCATCGTCGGAATCGGCCATAAGCATGATCTAGTCTCCAAATTGAAAGAGATCCGAGGTCAACATCCATCTTCGTCCATCGTGGTCATTGGCGCCGACGACGATCGTAGATGCATGGTGAGCGCGCTAGATGCCGGTGCAAACGCGGCGCTTTGCTCATCGGTCTCCTCAACCAGTCTCGTTAGCTCGCTTCATGCGATCATGAGCGGCGGCGTCATCGTTTTCGATGCGCGGCTCTGGCCATCGGGCATTCAACCGAATGAAGAACCAACGTCATTGCCGAGCGGAAATGCTGCCGCAACCAAGAGCGAGTCGCTGGCGCTGAAGCAACTGTCGGCGCGAGAGATCGCAATCCTGGAAAGGATTGTCCAAGGTGAATCCAACAAACATGTTGCTCGTTTTTTTGACATCGCCGAGCCGACGGTAAAGGCTCATGTCAAGGCTATTTTTCGAAAGATAGGCGCGAGTAATCGTACCCAGGCGGCGATTTGGGCGCTCAACCACAGACATTTCGAGAGCTTGAATGGGATTGCGCAGGATATCTCCGTGTTAGTCGAGCGCGAAGTTGCTCCGGGGTGAACAGACGCACCCAGAAACGGCTCGCTCTTCGGAACAGGGACAATCCATGAAATCCTCACCGGTCACGCCGACACGCACCAGTTAACCAGGTCGCCTAGTTGCCGCACTTGGGAAACTTTACGGGTGGCGATGGCGTAAACCCCCGCGGAGACCGGGTGCTGTCCCAACTGGGACACGCACGCGCCCGCTCGGGAACTGCCCTTGATCGGCAGGTAATATTCAACTTGCTGCGCATGGCTGGGAAGATACCGACGTCAGCTATGAGCTTCGGCTATATGCCCATCCTCGTGCGCCGCGCTGGGCCTAGTGGGCTGTCTGATCCCTTGATCGGCTTGGGCTTTACGCGTGGCGGGTTTCACCAAACAGCTTATGCGAGTGCCTTGTTGCGGGCTCGGCAAATGCATTCTGCTTCCTCGTCGCACGGACAAGAGGCGGGGCTGGGTCCTGCCAGTTAACTCTTTAGCTGATGATCTCCTTGACCTTGATGCCGCGCAAGGCTTCGATGCAGTCGGCCACCAAATGCAAGAGTTCTTGTCGCTTTATGTTTTTCACTTGGCGGCCTTCCATATTGGTGAGAATGAATCTCGCCATCTCGTAGGCGACTTCAAACTGCGATTTGCCGGTAACCTCGACATCGATTTTTTCAGCCATTTCGCTCCCCCGCTAGTTGTAGTTGGAAAGCCGCAGTCCATGGGTAAACCTATCGGAAAGCGGATGGCCCAGTCGAGTCCGACGTAAGGAGTGCGGATACCATCGACCGCCCTTGAAGGTCGTGGGACGAACGGCCGCGAAAGAGCGAGTATGAGCGCTGCTTCGCAAGGGGATCGACCATGCGAGTCGCGTTGCCTTATTCCGGGATTGCCGTCTGCCTCTCTATCACCGCTTGGCTCCTGCTGGCGCTGAGAACGTCCTTCCCGGAGCGCAGCGGTGGTGCGCTTCGCCGGGGCCAGCACCTTCTCGCCGCGTTCCCACGCGGCATATTTGCTTGCTGTCCATTCCTGCTCTAGCCGCCACTCCTCGAAATCTGCCCGGGTTCGCTTGGAGACGAACAAGGCCCATGGCCGCCTGGCTTATCTGCTTCCTTCTCTACCCCGCTGTTACGCGGAATAGCGTGAGAATGGAGGTTTGGTTTGTGCTGATGCTGTGGAGATGGCACATGGAGAAGCCGCCGACCTGCTCGACCTAGATCACCCGCTCCTTGGTGATCCGCAAGCTGCGAACGTAGTAGCCCTGTCGCTGAACGGCTGACCTGATCTCATCACTGACTTTGAAAACTCTTTGTCTGCTCTTGCGCCACTTATGCCTAGAGCTGAGCACGGGTATTGCTGAGCCTGTGTTTAGCACGAGCAAATCGCGCTTATCATTGCGATAGACATCAAACACTTTTTGTCCCCGCTGTTCGTATGAAGTAAGCATGAAATATGTTTCGGTCGTCTAGATCGAGCAGCTTACTATCTCGAATGGCTGTGCGGGTTGTAAATCTGCAACGCCCGCGACTTTTGCTTCACCGCGTTCCGGATTTGGAACGAGCTGATGGTGCCGCTGTCGGTGCGGGCAATCCTGACAGTGGTGATCTTTACGTTCACCCTGACCTTGCAGGAGTTCGTCTACGCGCTGACCTTCGTCTCGTCGTCCGACCAAAAGCCGATCACGCTGGGCGTCTCGACCGATCTGATCCGCGGCGACGTGTTCTTCTGGGGCGAGATCATGGCAGGCACCTTGATCGCCGCCGTCCCGGTGGCGATCGCCTATAATCTCTTCCTCGATCGCTTCATCGCGGGCATCACCGGCGGCGCGGTCAAATAGCCGTAGCGCTGCTCTGGGAGGGTTTCACTAGGCTCCTGCGCGCCCTGGTCCCATGGCCGCCACGGCCGCGCCTCCTTCTCCTCGCGGTGCCCGGCGCGATCTCGACGGAGTGTTGAGGTCCGTCATTGCCGCGACAGCCGTTTCGCTGGCGCGAGGCCGGGCGTAGCCTTTCGGCGGTGCTGCCGCGTGGCAATCGCGGTGCGTTAAGCGTTTGCCAGTGAAAGCATTGTGCTCTCCGGAACGCGGCGACCTGACGCTCCTGATCACGCCAGGAGACCCCGCATGAAGGCGCTGACGTGCCCACGACAGTATCCGCGCCTTCGGGCTTGCCGCATCTCCTGGGCCGCTCGGTTACCTGATCCGAACCCAGGCGCCATTGCTTGCTGATGATCTCAGTGCAGCATCGATGAACTTCACGCCGGCGAGGCCATCCTCGATGGTCGGGAAGATCACCGCCAGATCCTGTTTCCTGCCGGTCTCCGCTGCGCGAATGGCCCGCGCCGCCTCGGCATAGATTGTTGCGAAACCCTCAAGGTAACCCTCGGGGTGGCCGGACGGGATGCGGGTGACGCGGCCCGCCTCGACCAAGGCGCCGGCCCCGCCGCGGGTCAGGAACTGCTTGGGCCGGCCGTGGAGCGTGAACCACAGATGGTTCGGATTCTCCTGCGCCCATTCGAGGCCGCCTTTGCTGCCGTAGACACGCAGCGTCAGACCGTTCTCATTGCCGACGGCGACCTGACTCGCCCACAGCATGCCCTTGGCACCGCCCTTCCACCTGAGAAGGATCTGAACGTCGTCGTCGAGAAGCCGTCCCTCGACGAAGGTCGAGAGCTGAGCGAGCAGTTCGTCGAGCTCGAGTCCGGTGACGAAGCAAGCGAGATTGTAGGCATGGGTGCCGATGTCGCCGATGCACCCGCCGGCGCCGGAACGGGCGGGGTCCGTGCGCCACGCTGCCTGCTTCTGGCCGCTGGTCTCCAACCGCTCCGTCAACCAATCCTGCGGATACTCGGCCTGAACGAGACGGATCTCGCCAAGGTCGCCGTTCGCGACCATAGCCCGAGCCTGCCGGACCATGGGATAGCCGGTGTAATTGTGCGTCACCACGAAGACCCTGCCGGTCTTCCTGACCAGCGCCACCAGTTCCTCAGCCTCGGCGACTGTCGTCGTCAGTGGCTTGTCGCAGATCACGTGTATGCCGGCTTCAAGGAAGGCCTTCGCGACCGGGCTGTGCATGTGGTTGGGCGTCACGATCGAGACCGCCTCGATGCCGTCAGATCGCGCGGCTTCCGCCTTCGCCATCTCCTCGAAGGAGCCATAGGCACGGTCGTCGGCGATGCCGAGGTCCTTCGCCGAGGCCTTGGCTCGGATCGAATCCGACGCGAGCGCACCGGCGACCAGCTCGAATTGGTCGTCGATGCGAGCGGCAATGCGGTGGACGGCGCCGATGAAGGCGCCCTGACCGCCGCCGACCATGCCGAGCCGGATACGACGATGACCGGCAGATTCATTGCTTGCTTCGATAGCCATATTATTCCCCTTCGCTCAGGAGATGCCCAGCATCTTGCGGTTCGCCTGCTGGTCCGTACCGGAACCTGCGAAATCGTCGAACGCTTTTTCGGTGACGCGGATGATATGGTCTTTGATGATCTGCGCGCCCTCCCGCGCACCTTGCTCAGGATGCTTCAGCGCGCATTCCCATTCGAGCACCGCCCAGCTCCCGTAATCGTATTGCGTGAGCTTCGCGAAGATGGCGCCGAAATCGACTTGGCCATCGCCCAGCGAGCGGAAGCGGCCGGCACGGTCGACCCAGCTTTGGAAGCCGCCATAGACACCCTGGCGGCCGGTCGGGTTGAACTCGGCGTCCTTGACATGGAAGGCTTTGATACGCGCGTGGTAGATGTCGATGTAGTCGAGGTAGTCGAGCTGCTGCAGCACGAAGTGCGATGGGTCGTAGAGCAGGTTCGCGCGCTTATGGTTATTTACCCGATCGAGGAACATCTCGTAGGAGACACCGTCATGCAAATCCTCGCCCGGGTGGATCTCGTAGGCGAGATCAACGCCGTGCTCATCTGCATAGTCAAGGATCGGCCGCCAGCGCTTCGCGAGCTCGTCGAAGGCGGCCTCGACGAGGCCGGCCGGACGCTGCGGCCATGGATAGATATAGGGCCAGGCAAGTGCGCCTGAGAAGGTCGCGTGCACCGTAAGCCCGAGACGCTTGGAGGCTAAGATCGCGCGCTTGACCTGGTCGACGGCCCATTCGGTGCGCGCCTTCGGATTGCCGCGGACCTCAGGTGCGGCGAAGCCGTCGAACGCCGTGTCATAGGCCGGATGAACGGCGACGAGCTGGCCTTGGAGATGGGTCGAGAGCTCAGTGATGGAAAGGCCGTGACGAGATGCGATACCCTTCACCTCGTCGGCGTAGGTCTGCGACTCCGAGGCCTTCTTCAGATCGAGCAGCCGCCCGTCCCAGCTCGGAATCTGAACCCCATTGTAGCCAAGTGAGGCTGCCCAACCGCAGATCGAGTCGAAGGAGTTGAACGGCGCCGCGTCGGCGGCGAACTGAGCAAGGAATATCGCTGGTCCCTTGATCATCTTCATCGAGTGCCTCCTTCTACCTTGGACGCGCCAGCAGCACGCGCCCGCTGAGTTCGATACCCTACCAAAACTCGCCTCCCCTTGCTGGTTCCGGGAGACAGAGTGGGCATTTCACCCCAATGCCCAGACCAGGCAATCGCATCTGGGGAGTCCCGCTTCAGAAGATCTCCCCCGTCCACAACGCCATCGCATCAACGTCGGACAGCGGTGCCGATCGAACCAAAGCTGTCGTGCAGGCGGGTGCGCGGTACCACCTTCGACAACATGGCGCGATTCACCGGTCATTCCAGCTGCGGATAGCTGCCGACCACCGTGGTCGGAAGGATGTGCGTTGGCATAGCCGTGGGGTTCTCCTTCTTGTTATTGCTGAGGGCGACCGTTCAAGCCGCACGTCCCTCGTCCTTCACGGGATTACTGAGACACCTTCTTGACGAGGAAAGAGATTCGGACTCCCTTTGTGAAGCGTCCTGCAACTGGCGCGCCTGTGAAAGGCAGCTCCCGACGCGCTACAGCGAGCGTCTCGCCAGCGGCCATGGCAAGCTTCAGGCGGCACCAGCGCTCTCACGGTTTCTGCGCTGCTGAAACGAGCTCTGCCTTGCGCCGCGCCGTCTCCAACCCGAGCGCAATGAAGCGACGAGCATGATGCGCAAGCTCCATGTTGTCGGTCCACAGATTGCGCCAGATGGCGGTCTTCCTGGACAAGTTCCCGTCGACGATCTCGGAGGAGAAAGATTCGAAACTGAGATCGTCCCTGTAGCCGATTGCCGTGAGCACGTCGAAGACCGCTGCGAAATCGATGCTCCCGGTGCCGAGGAAACCGCGATGGCTCTCGCCGATATGGACATAGCCGATCTTGTTCGCGGCACGGCGGATGGCCAGTCCAATATCGGCCTCCTCCAGGTTCATATGGAATGTGTCGAGATGGAGGAAGATGTTGTCGGATCCGCTGTCCTCTATGAACGCAAGCCCTTGTGCCGTGGTGTTGAGCAGATTGCTTTCGAAGCGGTTCACCATCTCCAGATTGAGTGTGACACCGGCGGCCTTAGCTCTCTCCGCGACCTCGGCAAGCGTGGCCGCACTGCGGTTCCACTGGTCACGCGTCGGCGCCGTCGTCTGCAATCCATGGCCGGATGACAGGATGCCGCCGACCTTCCGGCCACCGAGGTCGCGCGTGAGCGCAATCGTTCCGTTCAGGATTTCAATGCCGCGCGCGGCGATCGCGCTGTCCGCGCTGGAAATGTCGCCGTCCGGCGGCAGGCCGATGCTGATCGCCACCCCGAGGCCAAAGTCAGCAATGCGCTTGGCCAGCCTGCCGATATCGACATTGGCGGGATCGAGATAGGAGAACTCGATTAGATCGAAGCCGGCCTCCTTCGTGTTGGCCAGCGTGCGTTCGAGGTCGGCTTGCGCCGAGCTCGCCGACCAGACGAAAGAGTGGATTCCGATGCGCGACATGATCATCTCCTCCTGTCGGGAATTTGGGCGGCCGCGGCGAGGCGACCGCACTGATGTTTCGAGCGGCTCTAGCGGGCCGCCGTCCAGCCCTTGTAGTCCTTCAGGTTCTCAGCTGTGATCAGCTTCGGGTCAAGCAGCACGACTGACTCGGCTGGCTTCTTACCGGCAAGCACCTGGGCAGCCATCTGCAGCGACTGACCCGCCATGACATAAGGATCCTGTGAGGCCGAGGCCTTGATCAGCGAGGTGCCGGATGAGAATTCTTTCTCGATATCCGGCGCGCCATCGACAGCCGTGATGATGAAGTCGGAGCGCTTTAGCTGCCGGGCCGCGAGCTCCGCGCCGATTGCCGTGGGATCGTTGATCGCGAATACGGCGTCGATCTTGTCGAAGCGGGTCAGCAGCGACTGGAATACCTTCAAGCCGCCGTCCCGAGAGCCTTCGGCATTCTGATCGTCCGAGAGGATATTGATGTCCGGATGCTGTTTGAGTACGTCCTTGTTGGGATCCTCGCTGACCATCAAGATCCTGTCGGATCGGCCGATTTCGGCACCACGCTACGGGATCTACAGTCACCGGTTGGGTGGCACTTGGCTGGCCGGTGGCGCCTCGAATTCTGGAGGCAGGGTGCTGGCCCAGCATTTCCCCGTTCGACGCATCGTCGCACCGAGCGCCACGATCGATCCCGAAACCGATACCGGTCTCGACTATTATCCGCTTGCCGCCGCCGGCGAACGCTTTCCGATCGCAGATCCTGCCCTGCAGCCACGAATGGCGCCACGACCGGCGGCCGATGCGGATTATCTGAAGGCGATGTTCGAGAGCATCGCGGCAATTGAGGCACTCGGCTTTAGACGCCTGGCCGAGCTCGGCGCCCCCCGTTGACCTCGGTTAGGAGCGTCGGTGGTGGGGCCGCGAATCCAGCCTGGACCAGAATCCGGCAGCGCAAGCTAGGGGTTGCGCTGCTGCCGGCACTCTCGGACGAAGCGGCTGCCGGCGCCGCAAGGCTCGCGCTGACTGGTGCGCGCGAGGCGGGACTGCTGTAGCGCGATGCACATCCAACACCTTAATGGGATCAGCCCGCTCGCGGAACGATATGAGGTGTTCCTGCTCGACCAGTTCGGCGTGCTACATGATGGTCGGCGGCCCTACGCCGGTGCTGTGCACGCTCTTTCTGCACTGAAGCGCGCGGGTAAGACCATCGTCTTGATTTCGAACTCCGGCAAGCGCGCTGCGCCGAACGAAGCCCGCTTGCTGAAGCTTGGCTTTGAAGCGGGAAGTTGGGACTACTTCGTTTCCTCCGGCGAGGTGGCGTGGCGCTCCTTCGCTGACATGGTGGCGGCAGGGACTTTGCAACCAGCTACCAAATGCCTGCTGATCAGCCGCGACGCTGATCGCTCCGCAGTCGAAAGCCTGCCCTTCGTCTTGACCGGCAGCGGCGACGATGCCGAACTGGTACTCATTTCGGCCAGCGAAGGTGACCGTTATAATCTTGATCATTATCGTGCACTACTCGCTCCGGCGGCCGCGCGAGGCGTACGAACCCCGACAGGATTATGCTGACGGCACTCGGCCCGCGCTTCGGCGCCGGCGAGCTGGCCGATCTCTACGAGAACCTGGGCGGCAGGGTTACCCGCATCGGTAAGCCCAACGCACAAATTTTCGAAACCGCGTTGGAATTGGCGGGCAAGCCGGGCCATAAAAGTGTCGTTTGCGTCGGCGACAGCCTTGAGCATGACATCGTCGGTGGACGCGGGGCCGGCCTTGCGACCGCGCTGGTGCTCTCTGGCATACTAAGCAACACCGCCGATGTGACTGCATTGTTCAAGCAACGGTGCGCTTTTCCCGATTACACGATCGACACTTTTCGCTGGGGCTGATCTGCTGCAGCCGCGCCCGCTCGGACAGTGCGCAATCATATCGCTCCGATCTTGATGCGCCAGTTCATGCCACTGTTTGTCGGCTCCTTGATCTTTGCCGTTGCGAGCGTCGTTAGCGTTGTCGGTCGCAGACCTTCATCGTCGTCGACGGCTGGCGGTTGCTCAGTTGCTATGGCTTGAGCGGGCTCTTTGCACCGTCGAGCTCGTTGGCCCTTTCTCCCCAAAAGACTGCTTTGAAAAATCGGAGGCTAGCGCCTGCTGCAACACGCCTGATCACGTTGGCGTGCGCAAGATTTTTCTTGATCACCCAGTGCATGACGATATGCACACGCTGCCCTTTAACCGATTGAAAAACCGAACTCTCGCTCCAATCCATCATGGGCAAGTTTGATCTAGCTCCAGCAACCAAGGTCCAACGAGATCTTGTCAACAATGACGTGGGGTCGCTGATGGAGAGCATGCTCGCCCGGACTCTCCGCCCTGAAGGTTCATATCGAGGGACGTGCAAGCATCTCAAATTGCTTTTTCAGGCGGTAGCCTGACGTTCATTGCGTCCCGAACGCAGTGAGCATCTTCTAAGTTATTGATCTTTCTCACAGTGGTAGTCGCACCAGTCCCGTTCTGTTCACGGTCGTTTCACCCAATTCGTTGCGATTTCGTTGCGGCATTCATAGACGCGAACGAGAGCTGCTGAGGACGCTGGAGGCCGGACCCGCGCGCCCGACGCGGAAACCGGTCGTGCGATCACCCGGCGTTGCATGGAGCGGGGCATGTCTATGAACATCGTTTCAATCGGGACAATGTCAGCAATCTGGCGTATCGCCCCGCCGCTTACCATCACCCGCACCGAAATCGATCGTGGTATCCAAATCATCGATCAAGCCATTAATGCCGGAAACGTGCCGGCAACGGTCTGAAGGAGGATGTCGCCTATCCTCCGAGCCACTTGGATACGCTCGATAAGTTCGGCACCGCACACTTCTCCGGTCCCGGCGATGCCCCTGCTGATCGATTCGCCCACAGCGCATAATGTTAGGGGCTTCCCACGCACAATTGACAAGAGCGAGCCGCACACTCGCTTCGTCGGCGAGATCATCCTGCGGTCACGATCGTTGCAGACGAAGCCGAAGGTTGCGCGCACGGCTGCTTGATGCGTGCCGGATTTCGCCGCCAGCATGATATCGTTTGACTGAGCAGCCGCACGTCAGGCGCGAGTATACCCAGATTCTGGCCGCAAAGCGCTGCTGTCCTTGCAGTGATGTACAGGTGAATGCACGTGGCTTGTTACTCCATGCTGCGGTCATCTGTGAAAAGTAACGGGGTCGATCGCATGTCCGAACCCAAAAGCGCCTGACCAACCATCTGATAATTGGCGGGTGCTAGAGTGATGTGTTGCGTGGCCGCATGAACATCGCGCATGCAGCGTTCGAGCCCGGCGCTCACATAGGGGGAGGCCGAGCCGCCCGCGCTAAATATAAGTTCGGTGGCTTCTTTGGCGACGTTCGCGGCATGCGTCGAGGCGAGCCATAGCGTGGCGCGCTGAGCAAGGTTTACGGTCTCGCCTTGACTGACGACCCGCCATGCCTCTTCAAGTGCATCGTAAAGGAACGCCCGCCCCGAGCGCAGCAATGCCTCGGCCCGTCCCAAACTGGCTTGCATCGTAACATCCTCGCTGAGCGACTTTCGAGAACGGGCGGCGATCTTGGTTCCGGAAAGCCCGACCAGAACATCGATCGCGTGGCGCGCGATGCCCAACGGTACGGCGGCGAGCAGAGCACCGAAAATTGCGATTGTCGGAAGCGCATATAGCGGCCCCTGTTCTACAGGCGGTTCGCGAAGCGAGAGGGACCGCTCGGACGGAACGAAAACGTCTGCGACCGCGTAGTCGTGGCTTCCCGTGCCGCGAAGCCCGATACTGTGCCAAGTATCAAGGATTTCGCATTCCGCGGCAGGAAACAGCAGGAGGCGCGTGACTGGCGTGCCGTCCGCTCTCAGGCGAGGCTGATCCCCGTCCAGGATTCGACAGCCGCCCACGATCCAGGTGGAGTGCTGGCAGCCGCTTCCGAGTGGCCATCGGCCGGTGACGCGATAACCTCCATCGACGACCACAGCATTCCCGGAGGGTCGTAGGCCTCCGGCTACTCTAACGAACGGATCGCCACCGTAAATCTCGAGCGCTGCGTCCTTCCGGAGATATCCGCCGAATGCGCCATATCCGCCGCCGATTGCCATACACCAACCCGCCGCACCATCTGCGCGCGAGATCTCTTCGACGACCCGAACAAGTGACATTGGGTCGGTCTCTTGACCGCCGATGCTGCGCGGAATCCACAGGCGAAAAAGCCCCGACCGTGCCATCGCCTCGACCAACGGCGTAGACAGCCTCCGCGACCGCTCGCTCTCTTCCGCAGACGCCTGCACCAGCGGTGCGAGGGCCGCAGCAGTCTCGATGAACGACGGCACCGCGGTTTCGGCCATTGATCCCTCCACCCCATTCCGATAGCCCGGAGCCGACGCTTCGCGCCGGCTCCTTTCAAAATGCACGACGATGTCAAGAACGTTTGGCGCCTCACATGCCCTTCGCGTCGAGCTGGGCATAATTCCCCTTGGCGTCCCATTTGTAGACGACATAGTCCATCACCTTGATGTCGCCCTTGGAATCGAATGCCATTTTGCCGAGCACGGTGTCCCATTCACCGGCCTTGATCGCGGCAATCACCTTCTTTGGATCGGTCGAGCCGACCTTGGTCACGGCTTGCGACCACACCTGGAAAGCGGCGTATGTATAGAGCGTATAGCCTTCGGGATCGACGTTCTTTGCCTTGAACTTCTCGACGATCGCCTTGGCGGTCGGCTTGTTCCGGGGGTCGGGACCAAAGGTGAATAGCGTGCCTTCCCCGGCGGGTCCAGTGATCGAGGCGAATTCCTTGTCGTTGATGGCATCGCCCCCCATCAGCACGGTCTTGAGACCCTGGTCGCGCATTTGGCGAACGATTAGGCCGGCCTCTTGGTGATACCCACCGACATAGACCAAGTCGATGTTGTCGCGCTTCAGGCGGGAGACAATCGAATTAAAATCCTTGTCGCCCTTGTTGTAGGACTCGAACATCTTCTCAGTGAAGCCCATCTTGTTGAGAGCCTTCTTGGTCTCGTCGGCCAAGCCCTTTCCGTAGGTCGTCTTGTCGTTGAGGATGGCAACGTTCTTGCCCGCATAGTTCTTCGCAATGTAGGCGGCGGCGATCAGGCCCTGCTGGTCGTCGCGGCCGCAGACGCGCGCAACGTTCCACAGCTTGCGTTCGGTGAAGAGCGGATTGGTGGAAGCGGGCGTTATTTGCAAAACATTACCATCTGCGTAAGCTTCCGAGGCCGGGATCGAAGACGACGAGCAGTAATGTCCGGCGACGAACGGAATTTTAGAGCCGGCGATCTTTTCCGCGACCGAGCGGGCCTGCTTGGGATCGCAGGCGTCGTCCTCGACATCGAGCACAAGCTTCTTGCCGAGCACGCCGCCGGCGGCGTTGATGTCGGACACCGCCTGTTCGGCTCCATTGCTGAACTGACGCCCGAATGCGGCTTCGCCTCCCGTCATCGAGGACGCAACTGCAACTGTGATGTCCTGCGCCAGTGCGGCCGTCGTAAGCGCAACGGATGCACCCAATGCCAGACCAATGAGATTCAATGCTTTCATGGACGTCCTCGTGATAGTTTCAGATGGCCGGCGATCGCGCCGGATTCTTCGGCGGTGAAAGTCTTTGTTCGTTAGCTCATACTCTTCTAACCCGTGTCTTGCATTGGTCCTCGCTTCGATGCGCCTTGCAGCTGAAACATTTCGTGTCACCCCTCTCCAGGGCGGCGTGTGCCTCGGTGGGCGCGCATCAGGTCGATCGTTTTCTGCCAAGATCAGGGGACAGCTGATCAAGATAGTGCGACCACTGCATGTTGATTGGCTGCTCCTCGATCAAAGTATGAAATCGCACCAACATCGAGATCAGAAATAGCGGCTTTATGAATGCTGCTCTTATGGCCATTGCAAAAAGAACAGCGATCACGACTGCAACGCCCGCTCCCATTTCCCGCGCTGCTTCTGGCAATGTCGCCACTGCGGTTACAGCAACAATGAAAAGCGAGAGGAACAAAAGCAAACTGACCGCACGCTCCATGACGAGGATCCAAACCGATGTTTTCAGGATGTCTTTGGCGTTCTGGCAGTAGTAAACTATGCCGTCGTGCGCACTCTGCCATGGATCGCCATCGTTTCGCGCCAGCGTGTAGGACAGGACAACTTTGTCCAGATAACGTGTGGCAGCTTTCGCAATCGAGTCGATGACGCTTGTGACTGCACGGAGCCCACGAATGGGAAGCATCTCGCTGATCGTATCCAGCGTTTCGTGAAAAGCGTTGAGAACGCCTCGAACGAACGCCTGAAAGCCAAACAGCACGGTGATCTCCCCAATGCTGGACTTGACGATGCGGCGTCCATAGCTGAATTGGGACTCGTTTGGCTCTCCTGTCGTCCCTTCCGTGATCAGACGCGTAAGAACCGCGACATGACCGCAGGCAACGAGGTGAAGCGTGTAGCGAAGAATCGTCCCCCAAATCCAGCCTCCCGCCGCCAACCAGGGCATTAGCCACACAACGCCAAGTGTTGTAGAGACATGAATGCCGATCCATGCGGCGCCGCCAACGGCAATAACGAGCCAAAGGCTCCATAGCAGCGCCGACCCGAGCAACGTTGCCAGTCGAACCATCGCGTAAGGCAGGCTCCGCATCATCAGCGACCAGCACGTTGCCAGGCTATGATCACGGATCAACAACGGATAAGTGTGAGGACGATCAGTTGACTCCGCTCGGGGCCCAGGCTGCGTGGGGATCCATCGTGGTGTACTGTTGCCAAAGAACAAACTCGAATCAGACAACTACATCTCCTATCGAGATTGCGTGAGCCACTGCCCGGGTATTCCCGACCAGTCTTAGTTGATGTGCCAGAGCGTCTGCTTGGGCAGGCGCGACACGGCCCCGGTCACTGCTGTCATGCCAAACGCAATTACCGCATATCAACATGCAACCGAGGTATGCCTTGGGCATTTGGCGATGCCCCGTCTCCGAAGTACCCCTGCGGCTGGCATTTCCGGCCTTAGTTGGCCATTCAATGGGCACCGCACCGCTGGGAGGCGAGCACGGCGGCCTATCAACGACTCTGCATCATTCCGCATGGGCGCCATATCCGCTGTCGCGCGCTAATCCGCCCGTAAAGCGACACACGCTTTTGTCCGAAAGCCGCTTCCTTGGTGCTACGCTTTGCCGGCGCGGCAGCTCTCTGGCGAGCGCTGGCTTTTCCTTGCTGATGCCCCATTCAATGGTCGCGAAGTCAGAATGCGGACCGGGTCGACGTCACCTATGGCCAAGTCCGTCGTCGCGCGTTGCCAAGCCCGATATTTTTGTTCCTCCTATAAATTAACGCGCGTCGCTCAGTCTCGCTGAGCGAACATGGACAGCGGATAGCAATACGTGGAGGAGCCGATGACTCGAGCGAATTTATATAGCCTCGCGCGCGTAGCGCTCGTCGGGCTTGCGACCTGCACGCTCGTCGGCACGCGCGCTCAGTCGGTGGATAAACCGGGCTGCAATGATGTCTCCAGCCTCAATCGGTTCACTGGGTCGGCGATCGTGATGTGCGAGCAGCGCAATTTTGCGGAATATACGTTGCCAACGGGCGGCGTCACGGAGTTCAGCGGAAACAAAGCGAGCTTCGAGCGCAAGGAAGATCTCGAGGGTCAGCTGACGCAAATTATCTATGCCGTGCCGCTAGGGGCGTCGTCAGTCGAGGTGTTCCGCAACTACAGGAATGACTTGGACCGGGCCGGTTTCAACATCCTGTTCGAAGCAAAGCAGGAGGAGACCAAGTATCTTGAACGTGTCTTCGAGAGCATGGGGCCTGGAGGTCAGCTGTTCGGCTACAGTCCTGAAGAGGCGCGCTATGCCGCGGCGGTGAAGGAGGATGGTGGTGACAAAAAGTATCTCGCGCTCTATGTCATCGAATTCCAGGACGGTTATGTTCCCGGCCTGTCTCCGAAAAAGGGACAAGTCTTCGTCCGTCTCGATGTGCTGAGGGTCGGCAAGCTGTCCAATCAAATGGTCGCAGTCTCCTCGACCGACATTGCCAAGGGTCTTGAGGCATCTGGCAAGGTCGCCCTCTACGGCATTCTATTCGAATTCAACAAGGCGACGATCAAGCCTGAGTCGCGACCTACTCTCGATGCAGTTGCGAAATTCCTCAAGGAGCATCCGACTCAAAACGTCGCTTTGACGGGCCATACTGACAATATCGGCGGCCTTGAGTTCAACATGCGGCTGTCACAGATGCGCGCAGAAGCGATAGCAATGGATCTTAGCCAGACTTACGGAATCGAAGCAGGCCGGATGGTTACAAAGGGATTTGGTTCGCAGGCCCCGGCAGATTCGAATGACACTGAGGATGGTCGTGCCAAGAACCGCCGGGTCGAACTAAGCATCCGCTAAGGGACCGATCTTCGGGCGGTCTGATTGATTTGCCCAGTCGGCCTGGCCGCTTAGATGATTCCCCCGATCTCGCGCTTGCTTCCGATGTACGGGCCGCGACATGGAGGCGATTCCACGACGTTAAAGTGCCGCTCCCCACAAGGATGTGATGCTTACCGATTCATTTCTCGGCAAGCTGACCATCAGAACGAGGCGCAGATGGTCGAGAGCGTCAGACCGACCGACTGCTGGTGAAAGCGTTGCATGTACGCATCTCTGAGCTGGGTCAGCCGCGATAACGTGTCCGAGGTCCCGGCAGCGACGATCCGCACCACGAAGGACCGCTCGTGCGTGATCCGCCCACTTGTCGCATCTCGCCACTGTCCGAGTGCGCTCAGCAACGTCAACCCCTCGGGAAAACGCGGTGTTATCTCTCGGCGGACGAACTCCGACCATCGCGCGTCTGATACGTGACGATGGCTGGAAATATCGCGTCCAAAGAAAAGCTCTGCCTGCAGCATCGGCGTGCCGTTAACCTGCTGGCAGGATGACGTAGAGATTTCGGCTTGGGATGCGGTGCAACCGATCAGGAATGCAAGCAAGCCGACAGCTCGGAGCAGCCCGCCCCTGACTAACGCAACAAAGCCGACGAAGTTGATTCGCACATCAGCAGGCGCGAGCGTGAAGTACAGCCTGACACTCATCACAATTCCGCCAGCAAAGCCCGCACGCCTGAACGCGATGGGGACAACAATAATGAGCAAATCATCCCGCACACTCCCGCAGTCGACCTCGTACTGGTGCCGCTGCTGTTTGAGCTCTAGTTGATTCACTCGGATCTCTGCTTGGGCAGAGGCGACAACGATTCGGACGTAGATGCCGTCCCACCCTAGCGCGGCGATCGGAGCCTTATTCAACAACCACGCTCGTATGACTCCTCTTGGCTGCGGGATGACTGTTCGGAGGGCGACCTTCAAGGCCGCCTTGGATATTAGGCACGGACAGACATGACGCGGCGCAGGACATACGCGACCTTGGTCAACAAACTTGAAGCAGCCTCCGCGCGCTCACCAAAAAGGGGCGATCTCTCGGGCCGCGGACCAGCCATAATCGAAAGGGTAAGCCATTGAAAAGCATTGCTGTCAGCCGTGCCGCGAAGCGGCGCGGATGTCTGAAGGCGTTGCACCGTAATGCCGGCGGAACGTGCGATTGAAGTAGGACAGATCGCCGAATCCCGATTCGAACGCGATCGTACCGATGGTGCTGTCGCTCCGGCCCGGATCGGTTAGAAGGCGATGCGCGCGCGCGAGGCGCTGACTGAGCACGAATTCCGAGAACGTCGAATCCACGCTTTCGAACAGTCTTTGGATGTAACGCGGCGTGAGCTTCAGCCGCGCCGCCACGGCGGGCAATGTCAGGTCGCCATAGCTGAGATGCTGGTTGATGTCGGCCTTGACAGCAGCGAGGCGCGCGGCCGCCAGTCCTCGGCCTTCCGCGGCGACCGTCCCATCCAGATTCGCGCCGATGACCAGAGACGCAAGGTCGGTCAAATGGCCGACAACCGCATCGAGCAGCCCGGGTGTCGCAAGCCGTTGGTCGTCCAGCTCCCTAATGTAGAATGCGAGCAACCGCAGGGCTTCCGTGTTGGCCGGCAACGCACGCATGAGCACCTGCTCGGGATCGGTGACCAGCGGCGCCAGCGCCTTGCGGGGCAGCCGAAGACCCCCGAAGCGGGTCTGCGACAACGAGACGGCCATGCTACCGGCCTCTGCGCCCGACATCAGCACGGCCTCGCCCGGGCCGAGCTTGACTTCCCGACCGAGCTGCGATGCGTTCATGTTGCCGCTTGTGGCGATCGTCAGAACCAAGTCGTCATTGCCATCGAGCAGCTCGCGCGGTCGTGCGGCCCGCAGATTGGTGCACGCCCAGGATCCGATGCCTAGCCCGGGCAGCTCACGGACGGTCACTTCGGCATGGAACGCGCCGTCGACCAGCGGCTCCGGTTCGAGTTTCAGGATCATCCGTCCGATCTGCTCCCGGAAAATCGCTAATCGGTCGCGCTCGCCCCAATCCGCGGTCGAGAAGCGAAAGCCGGTGATATCCCGAGGCTCCAATGTCATCAGCTCAATCCTCATAGCGGTGGGACAACATTCCGAGGAATACGGCCAGTGCGCCGATGACGCCGAGGGCGACGCAATGCGCAACAGTGGTGCGAAAATCGCTCCACATCCTCCCGCGAGCGGGTCAATTCCAGGCTAGACGTTTAGTGACCTGTCCGCCCGCCCGCTTGGACATGTGCGACAGTGCATTTGGACGAAAGCGACATGAGCGGCGGCAATCAATCTGTATGCGCGTTCATCAATTGGACGAGCGTTCCATCTTGGCCTGCGCTTGGTGACGCAGGCGAACCACGGCTGCAGCAGAGGTAGGTTGCCTGATCCGGCCGAGTCATAAGCTAGAAGCATTGGCGTCACATATATTTGTTGTCGCTGAACCGAGTCGCCCTGATGAACCAGACGCGGCAATTCGGCGACACCTGTCAACACGCCTGAGGTTTCTTCTGATGACATCGACCGCCCACGACGTTGCACTTTCCCGGTTCTCCTTAGAGGATTTTGCCGAGCAGGACCGGATGGCCGCATGGCATGATTTGTACGGTCGGCTGGTGCTGAAGGCCGACATTGCGCCGTTGCCGGATCATCCTCTACATGCGGACGTGACTGTACGGATGCTGCCCGGACTCTCCATCACGTCGGCCAGCATGTCGGCGTTCCGTTACGAGCGTGGCGCTGAACTGTTGGCGGACGGCAATGACGGGCTTGTCCTGGTGGTGAGTTCGCACGGCGCCAAGATGGTGCAGTGTGGACGCGAGGTCACGTGGAGCGCAGGTGACGGGCTATTGATCAGCTCGGCGGATCCGGTCACCATGGTTTCCCCCGTCCCGGCGAAGATTCTGTGTCTCCACGTTCCACGGCCGTTCCTGGCGCCGCTGGTCGGCAACGTCGATTGCGCCCTGATGCGACCCGTTGTTCGATCTACCGAAGCGCTGAAATTGCTAGTGAGCTATGTTGGGGCGCTACAGCAAGATTACGCGCTTGCTGCGCCTGAGCTACAGCACCACGTGACGGTGCATGTGCACGATCTAATTGCCTTGGCGCTAGGCGCGACGAGAGATGCCGCGGCTCTTGCCAATGGGCGGGGCATCCCCGCAGCCCGGCTGCGGGCCATCAAAGCCGATATCGTCGACCATCTCAATCACGGCACCCTCACGATTGCGGCCGTTGCACGGCGCCACGCCCTCAGCCCGCGCCAAGTGCAACGGATGTTTGAAGGTGACGGGATTACATTTTCACAATTCGTGCTGAGGCGGCGTCTCGCGCGGGCGCACCGATTGCTCGTCGATCCACGCCGCGCCGACCGGCCAGTGAGCGCGGTTGCCTTTGAGGTCGGCTTTAGCGACCTGTCCTATTTCAACCGCGCCTTTCGCCGGCAGTACGGGGCGACCCCTTCGGACGTGCGTGAATCGGCACGAAGAGTGCCAGTCACTGGCACTCCATCCAAAGCCCATGAGGGGCATTCAATCCGGACGCCCGCGCGGCGCAACGGCGTCTGCCGACCGGAATAGGACGACTATGCCGAGCATTTTGTCGTGAGGTTCTGGGAACAGCATCCGCTGGGCGAGAATCCTCATCGTGATGGCGTCGGCCCAGGCCGGGACAACATGTCGTTGACGTTCGTCTTTATGCCGTCGGGTGTGATGATGTCGCGGCTTCTGATCGGCCTTACACGGACCCAGCCACTTGCCCGTGACCATTATGGTCCTGTCGCCAATCACGCTCTGCGCCCCTGCCGGCATGGGCAAATCACCTTCGCGCTTCGAGTTGATCCTGGCTGTGTAGGCGTTGTCAAAACTGCCGGTGATCACGGTGTGCGTCGCGACGACGAAAGTGCCGAATTTGCAGACGGAATCCAGCGTGATGGCGTCACCGCTATTTTGCACATCGCGCTTGGCGCACGCCTCCTGCCTCACGTTGGTCAATTTCGATTGCAGCGCCCTGTCGGTCGCTGCATCGACGCACTGCTGCATCACGACCGGCACAACATTGCGGCCCTCGAGCGTCAGGGTCATGTCCCACAGACCAGGCTTACGGGCAGGAATTTCGGCGGCACCTGCCGTTGCGGCAAGGAGGAGGCTCGCGATGATGAGCGAAAGCGTACGATGGGGCTTCTGCTCAAAACCGCCAGGTTAAGTTGCTCTTGGCGCCGTGGTCGTGGGCGCCCGACCTGACCGGAATACGTGATGCCGATGCTGGCGTCGGCCGTGAGATCGACGCCCAAGCCCGTTTCGACCAACAGGCTGTCGCGTGCGATCGGCACGCCCGCCGCCGTAAACGGCGCGCCGCCGTCGCGGAATGTGAGCAGCGTCTGTGGCGTCAGGTCGCCGAAGGCGTGCCGCCAAGCGAGCGTGCCGGTCACTGTCAGCGGCTTATGGCCGGTCTGCGCCAGTGCGGTGGCCGCCCGCAGACCCAAGGTGGTGAAGGCGACGCCGAGCGTATCGTCGGTGCCGGTGAGCGCAGCCGCGCCGCCCGTCTCGGTGAAGCGGTTGCCGTCGAAGTGGACGTAGGCGAGGTCGGCAAACGGTTCGGCCGCGAGATAGCCAAGCGCAAAGGCGCGGCCGATTTCGCCGAATGCCTGGGCGGTGTGGGCGCCATAGCTCGCCTTGGTGGCGTCGAAAAAACCCGGGAAGGCGATCGTTCGGTTGCTGTCGATGTCATGCCAGGTGAACGCTGCTCCTCCGCGCAGGCCCCACGCGCCGAGCTGGCCGCCGCCATAGACAGCCAGGTGATAGTTGTTGACAGTGGCGGAGGAGCTCCGGTCGTCAACATGCAGCGACGACTGCGTATAGCCGCCGGCTAATGGGACGCTGATTGGCGCGTTCCTCTATCTCCGGTCAATTAGTGCCGCGCGGGGCCGATCTTGGATTTGGGGCGGGTTATTTTCTCTCGCTTGCTCGGCAGCGCTAGCTTGGCTGACGAAGAATGGCTTGAATTGGCTACGTATCGGCTGAGAGACCGGATTAAAGTTCCTTCGGACGCGAAACGCCGTACGCCCAACGTTCCCCGTACGCATCCTATCTCCGAAAACCTGAGAACGTTTCTATCGGTAACGCTCGTAGGAAGGAGCACGTAATCAAGTACGGAGCTGTTGTTCTCCCCCAGCCTGATGGCAACAATCAATCCGCTGGCAAGGTGGCGACGTTGTACCACCCAGAAGGGACAGTGGACGCCACACACGACGCTGTTCGATGATCCTCTTCACCTTGAAGAAGGTATCGTGATCCACAATCGGGTCGATACACCCTTCACTCCTTATCCAACTTTCGGGAGCGTTATCTACGGCTTCTCCGCCGAGCTTCCTCGAAGTGCGATTGTAGACAATGTTCCCAATGTATTTCTCGTTCATATCTAGTTGCGGGGCAACGAGTTCTTCGAACAGAAAGCTTGACCTGGATTCTCGCAGCAGGACTGAATTTGTCGACCGATGCGGCGTAAATCTCGCCCCACGCAGCGGGCGACCCTGTAAATCCGGGCGGCATTCGCTTCCAGCCGAGATGTGCTGCGGCATAGCCGACCTCGAAAGTCACGTTCGGGTTGGGACAGGGCCGAGCCTTGATTTCCTCCGGTGCCAGCGGTGTGACGGTCGTCACGTCACCAACGAAGATGTCCGCGGCCTCGATTTTCTCAAGGATCGAACGCGGCACATTGTCCGCACCCATCATGTCGCGGGTCGCCTCATCAAGTTTCAGCGTGAGTTCCGGCTGTTCGTGCTCGATCCGGGCGGCGGCTGCAACTAATGCCTGACGGATAGCATTTCGATTGGTGCCGGCAGGAGAATCACTTTGCCAAGCATAGAAAACGGCGTGTTCAGTCTTGCTCAAATGCTCGCTCTTTGTCGGGCGCGTCAGCTGGAAATGTCTGCATCTGAGCGGAAGTCAAGGTTTCTAGCAACATAGCGCTCGACTATCTGGGCCGACTTTCGCGGCGGCCTAAGTACGGGTTGATTTAGTAAGGACCAATCGGCGTGAGTCGCCCCGCCGCTAGTTACACCACGCCCGGGGACACGACCCGTGACCAGATCAAGGTGAATCCCTTCACCAGAGAGGGCACCGGGATCGAGCCTGACAGAAAGATAGACCCGATCGCTGTCATGGGCGTTCTTCTTCCGGGCCGCGCCGAACTCGGTTGCACCGCCGAAGGTGCGGAAGCCTTCGCTTGCGGCCGTAATTCGCGGTACACATCCGCGCATTGAACGAATAGAGCGCGGTCAACCAGCCGCGAGCGCTTCGCGTACCTTCGAGACGAATTGCATATCGTTGTGGATGTCACTGCCGTTCAAATCGCGAAGGAAGTAGCCCCCGCGCGTGCGCGATAGCCTGCGCGAGCGGATCACGCCCCAGCGCGTCCGAGGCACTGAACTCTAGCCGGCGATGGAAGCGAGAATAAGCTGCGGCTGGGCCGCCGACGCTTATTCAACGGATATTCGACGACTTCTCCAAAACGGATCTAAGTCATTGAAATTTATGGCGCGCCACCCAGAACAAAACTGCGAACTTTTATACGATTGAAATTGCTGCCTAATTCCAGAAGCATGAAGTGCAGATGGAGTGAGGCAAGGGAGCCGGCAGCACGCCGTGCCCCCTATCCGATCGATCCTGTCATGAAGGCGCCGAAGCTCACCGACAGCGCGCCGGCATCCTCGGCGACAACACGGCCAAGCTGCTCAAGATCAGCCTCCGCTGATGCTACGCCGACGTGACGACGCTGGCCCCCAGCAGCTCCGGGCGTCGTACCCTCGGATGACCGCCGTCGCACCGTGCTGCACAAGCGAGAGTGTGGACCATCCTCGATCTATTTCGCAGCTGCCAGCCAGGCAGCCTGCGACCCCGTGGCTGTTCGCCGAGCGGAACAGTTCGGCGTCGGAGGCGTTTTTTGCACTGAAGATTTTTGCACTGAAGAAACGCCTTGGGAGGGACGCATGTGCTGACGCGAAACGACCGAACTGCGTCCGCGCTTGAGTGTCCCGCGTGCAGTCGGGCGACGCCGCATCGGTTTCTTTACGTTAAGAACGGTTGCCACATCTTTCAATGTTGTGACTGCGGACTCGGACGCACCGAGGCATCGAGCTTCGATCCCCTCGCCTATTATGACGATGGCTACTTTTCCGGCCGTCAGTCCGACGGCTACGCCGACTATCGCGGCGCCGAACCCGTGCTACGGAGCGAGTTCGCCCGCACGGTGGAGTTCATCCAGCGCCGCAAGCCACAGGGCTATTTGCTCGAGATCGGCTGCGCCTACGGCTTTTTTCTCGATGAAGCGCGCCGCGCCGGATTTGAGGTGAGCGGCATCGAGCCGGCGGAGGCGGCTGCTGCCCATGCCGGCGATCTCGGCTTGAACGTCGTCTGCGGCCTGCTGAGCGAAGCGACTCTCAACTCGTTTGGCACTCTGGATGTCATCGTCCTCCTCGACGTCATCGAGCACCTGCCCGACCCGCAGGAAGCCCTCGCGCTGTTCGCGGACCATCTCCGGCCGGACGGAATCATCGTGCTGACGACCGGAGATTTCGGTTCCTTGGCCGCGCGGTCGACCGGTGCGCACTGGCGCCTGATGACGCCTCCGCAGCACCTGTGGTTCTTCAACCGCGACAGCATTGCGTCTCTGGCCCACTCGGTCGGCCTTCGCGTCGAGAGTTCCGATCGCCCTTGGAAATTCGTGCCGTTCTCGCTGATCGCCTTCCAGCTCGGTCGCATGCTCGGCCGCAAGATCGCGGCCGGCCCCACCGGCAACCGGTTCGCCATTCCGGTGAACCTGTTCGACGCGATGCGCGTGGTCTTGAGCAAGGCGCCCCCATCTCCGGATAGGAGCGTCCCATGACAGAGCGCCTCGGCGAGATCGCATTGGTGAGCAACTGCATGGCCGGCATAGCGACGGGCCGGCTCCTGATTGCAGAGGCCTTGTGCCTGTTGTGGGGAGATGAGACATGACCGGCCGGATCCGCAATCCCTGGGTCGTTGTCGCGGCGTACAATGAAGCGCCGGTGGTGGGCAGCGTCGTGTCCGCCATTCGCCGCGCCGGCTACGCGGTCGTCGTGGTCGATGACGGCTCCGGCGACCGCACTTGCGACGTCGCGTTACTCGCAGGTGCGCTCGTTGTCCGGCATCCGATCAATCTCGGACAGGGCGCCGCGCTGCAGACCGGCATCGACTACGCCCTCGAGCAGCGTGCGGATGCGCTTGTCACGTTCGACGCCGACGGCCAGCATTCTCCCGCGTCCATCACGGCGCTGCTCGCGGCGCTCGAGCAGCCTGGCATCGATTTCGCGCTCGGCAGCCGCTTTCTTACCGGCGCGACCGCAAATCTGCCGGCTTCGCGCCGCGTCCTGCTCGGCGCCGCGCTCCGGTTCACGCGCGCGAGCACCGGACTGCCGGTCACCGATACCCACAATGGCCTGCGGGCGATGACAGCGCGCGGCGCCCGCGCGATCTCCCTGCGACAAAATCGAATGGCGCACGCGTCGGAGATCCTGCACCAGATCGCGCAGAGCCGCCTGCGCTTTGTCGAGGTGCCGGTGAACATCGAGTACAGCGCGTATTCGTTGGGCAAAGGTCAACGCATCAGCGATGCGCTGACCATCCTGATCGATCTGTTTGCGCGGAGGCTCTACCGATGATCGCGCAGCTGTTGCTGACGGCCTTTCTGGCGCTGGTTCTGGTTTACGCCTGGTCGATGCATCGGACGGTGCCGATCATCGGCCTGCTCGCGAGCGGCGCTGCGCTCGCCGGCCTCTACTTCGTCTGGGTGCCGGAGCATGCCAACGCGCTTGCGGCCTTCGCGGGAATCGGCCGCGGCTCCGACCTCATCGTCTACACCTGGGTCGTGATCAGCCTCCTCGTCATGCTCAACTTGCATCTCAAGCTGCGGCTCCAGCTCGATATGATCACGCGCCTGACGCGCGCCGTGGCGATCGATCGCGCCAGGGAGAGCCGGCGTGAGGCGGGCCCTCCGCGAAAACGTCGCCCGGCCATGCTGGGTCGAAAGGCCGAAGCGCCGCCGACCAAGTTGCAGGCGAAGAAGTAGATGCCGTTGCCAAGTCGCGCCAGAAACTTAGTGTGTCACTCGCCGCCCCCGCGACGATTGGCGTAGATCTGGGCGAACGGGCGGCCAAATCGCGTGACCTCATCAACCAGTACGGCCGTCGTGCCGTCGGCACATGGCCAGCGCTCGGTGGCGATCAGGTAGTCGGCCTTGTCCAGATCGGTTTCGACAATCCAGTTGCGATGGAACATCACGCCGGCCAGCGTCTCGCGCCAGCCCAGGCAGACCAGCACGCGCGGTGGATCGCCCGCGAACCGGCCTTCAGCGTCAAGTCGATGCTCGAGGCGGCGCAGCGCCTCGGGAGCCGCCATGCTCCAATAATCGAGGTCGAACCGACCGTAAGCGCCGGCGACGCCACCTGCGAGACTGTTCATTGCGATATATTCGAGCGGATGCAGGATGACGAGCATCGCCACGAGGATGGCGGCGTGCGCGCCCCCGACGGCTGCGGGCACAATCCAGCGGCGCCGCAACAAGGGCAGGAGTCTCGTCAGCCCGCGCGCGGCAACGATGGCGAGCATTGGAATCACGAACAATACGTGGCGGACACCGTCATAGAGCGTCCAGCCTTGCAGCATGAGCAACCCGATCGGCCCGAGCGCCGCCACACTGACGACCAGCACCGCGCGCGATCCTGCGAGTTCGGCCGCGACCGGTCGCAATCCAGAGCCTTTTCCGTTCCGATGGAATCGGAACGGGGCTCTAGATTCTTGTTTTGACGCGTTTTCTTCACGCGAACCGGTATCCGCTTCGCTCGAAAACGTTCTAGCGACGCCGGACCGACGCAGGGCACCAAAGACGGCGCGGGTCCACGCCCCTGCGGCACCGATCCAGACCGCCATGCCAAGCAACAGCAACGCCAAAAACCCCTCGGGCAAACGCGCCAGGAGTTGTCCGGGGATATACCAGGCGGGCAGCTTGTCGGTGGACGTGCGCAGGCCCCAGTTCTGGAATTCGAAAGAGGTGTCGAGCGTAGCAAAATGCCGATAGGCCTCGACGTATTGAGTGAGCGGATTTCCGATCTGCAACCACGGCCAGAGCGCAATCGCCGTCAGCCAGGCCATGAGGATGGCGAGCAGCGTATGCAAGGCGATCTGGCGCAATTGACCATAGCCCGCGCGGCCATGGCACAGCAGCACCTCGAGCGCGCACAGGCTCATGCCGCCGACGAGGTAGGCGTGCGTGATCACCCCGCCGGTGCGCGTCGCAATTGCGAGGCCAGTGGCAAGGCCCGTCGCAAGGGTCAGACGCCAGCTCGGCACGTCCTGCTGCACCATCAGGACGATCGAGAGCGTCGACCAACTCATGGCGAAGAGGAACGGTACGTCGATCGTGGCGAAGAACAGGTTGCCGTACAGGTAGCCGGTCAGCAGGCACAGGACGAGCGCCGTCAAGCCAGCCCAGGATCCGACCGTGAGCCGTGCGATCGGCACGACGGCTGCGAGCCCAGCGAGGCCGAACAGGAAGGTTATGGCGTGCCGGACCGTGATCGGGTTCGCGAGCCCAAGCGCCTGCACGGCCGCGATGAGCATCTGCAACCACGGGCCATACATCCACAGATACTCTTCAACCGTCTCGAACTGAGACCGGTCCGTAAAGGCGCTCGTGTACCACGCAAGCGCCTTTGGTCCGTAGTCGTCGGTGTTGAATTCGTCGGTCGACAGCCCGTAATCGGCGGCGGTCGCAAGCCCGATGACCAAGGCCACACCCAGCACAAGGAGCACGAGCAACGTCTCGGCATGGCGAGCAGCAAATGCGAGGCCGAGCTTCGGCCTCGTGAACCCAAAGCTGTCGTCATCCACCGGTTCAAGCGCCATACGCTGACGATTCCGCCCTCGGTCGACACCGCCGCCTCCTGAATCACATCAGGCGACCCCCAGCCCACCTGCAAGTGTTGTCCTTGGCACGGGCTTTGATAACACGCTTGAAGGGAACTCTGTTCCGAAGTTTCAAATCAGCCCGCGGGCCGTTTCCACGGTGGCGTATGATCGCGAGAGGAATCGGCAATCGATGCTCATCCAGAGAAGTTGCGCAGCATTGCCCGCAGGAGCGGACACTCTGTAACCGCTCATTATTCAAATTGAGCCGCCAAGTTACAAAACTTCGCTGATGCAGTCGGCGGTGAGCAAGTTAGCGGGCGGCATAGCGCTACCTGACGGGGGCATCGTGGAATGTCGCAGGATCTCGCGGAATGTCGCAGCATGGCGCTCCCTAGGGGAATCGAACCCCTGTTTCAGCCTTGAGAGGGCCGCGTCCTAACCGCTAGACGAAGGGAGCGTGAGGGCTAGCCAATAACCTCGAAATTTGTCCGCCGCAAGGACTGAACCTGCCTTTTATGGCTCATTGGCAAATTTCAGCTTTCCGGCCGGCCTGAGCGTGTGCGCATCGAAGGTGCGGATCTCGATGACGCCGCCGATATCCAGCGTGACGACCAGGCGGTCGCCGGCCGCGCCGGTCGAGACGATTTTGGCGCCCTTCGGCAGGGTGGCGGTGACGTCGCCCACGAGCCCGGCCGCCCTTCCCTCCGACTTGAAAAGGCGGTAGCCCACCGCGATCAGGACGGCGCAGATGGCCAGCGCCGAGGTCAACCCCGCGATCAGCATCATCCGTCGCACCCGCGCAAACAGCGCGGCCTGCTCGGGGGTCGGTTCGGGAACAGCGGTATCAGGCGTCGTCATGGATAGCTCAGGCTCAGCGCAACGGTTGGAGGTCACGGTCGAAGGCGACGAGGGCTCGACCCGGCTCGACCGCGTGCTGGCGGCGCGCCTTCCCGACCTGTCGCGATCAAGGCTCAAAACCCTGATTCTGGCGGGCGCGGTGAGCCTGAAGGCCTCCGCGGTCCGCGACCCCGCTTATCACGTCGCATCCGGCGATACGATCACAATCGACGTGCCGGAGGCGGCCCCGCCGGAGCCCAAGGGCGAGGATATCGGCCTCGATATCGTGTTCGAGGACGACGACATCATCATCATCAACAAGCCCAGGGGGCTGGTGGTGCACCCCGCGGCCGGCCACGAGTCCGGCACGCTGGTCAACGCGCTGATCGCCCATTGCGGCACCTCGCTGTCGGGCATCGGCGGAGTGCGCCGGCCCGGCATCGTGCACCGGCTGGACAAGGACACGACCGGGTTGATGGTGGTCGCCAAGAACGACCTCGCGCACGCCTCGCTCACCGCCCAATTCGCCGACCACGGCCGCACCGGACCGATGCGGCGCGGCTATATGGCGTTCGCCTGGGGGCTGCCGGGCCGGCATCGCGGCACGGTGGATGCGCCGATCGATCGCCATCCGCATGCACGGGAGAAGATGGCGGTGCGCCAGGGCGGCCGCGAGGCGGTGACGCATTGGGAGCTGCTCGAGAGTTTTGCCGGCCGCGACGGCAAGCCGATCGCGGCACTGCTGGCCTGCGAGCTCGAGACCGGGCGCACCCACCAGATCCGCGTCCACCTCGCCCATATCGGCCACCCCCTGATGGGCGATGCGGTCTATGGCCCGCATTTCAAGACCAAGGCGAACCAGCTCGCCCCCGAGGCGCAGGCCGCTTTAACGGCGCTTGGACGGCAGGCCCTGCATGCTTATCTGCTGGTATTGGAGCACCCCAGGACCGGAGAACTTCTTCACTGGGAGACGGGCCTGCCGGAGGATTTGCTTCTCCTTGAAAGCGCCCTGAAAGCGGCGCTATGACGCAGGGGCTTTGAGAAAACCCTTACCTTACAAAAAGTTATAGCTGCCACACGGGGACGTGACGTCAGCAATCCTTCCCTTTTTGACCCCCGATGGGGTATATTGCGCCTGCGTTGGAAATGACCAACGTGGAACATCGCAGCTACGGCCGGCTTTAACCAAGCGGTCGTCTGCCTGGCCCGCCGCTATCGGGGGCCTGAACCTTTGGAGGGGCTTTACCATGGCCCGTACCGCTGCTCTGCCGGTCCTCAATGGAGAATCCGGCCTTTCTCGCTACCTCGCCGAGATCCGCAAGTTTCCGATGCTGGAGCCCCAGCAGGAATACATGCTCGCCAAGCGTTGGCGTGAGCATGACGATCGCGACGCGGCGCACCAACTCGTCACCAGCCATCTCCGGCTCGTGGCCAAGATCGCCATGGGCTATCGCGGCTACGGCTTGCCGATCTCCGAGGTCGTCTCGGAAGGCAACGTCGGCCTGATGCAGGCGGTCAAGCGCTTCGAGCCCGAAAAGGGCTTCCGTCTCGCCACCTACGCGATGTGGTGGATCAAGGCGTCGATTCAAGAGTACATCCTGCGTTCCTGGTCGCTCGTGAAGATGGGCACCACCGCGAACCAGAAGAAGCTGTTCTTCAACCTGCGCAAGGCGAAGAGCAAGATCAACGCGCTGGACGAGGGCGATCTCCGCCCCGACCAGGTGAAGATCATTGCCAAGCGCCTCGGCGTCACCGATCAGGACGTGATCGACATGAACCGCCGCCTCGGTGGCGACGCGTCGCTCAATGCTCCGATCCGCGACGACGGCGAAGCCGGCGAATGGCAGGACTGGCTGGTCGACAATACGCCCAACCAGGAAGCCATGCTGGCCGAGCACGAGGAATATGACGAACGCCGTGACGCGCTGAATGGCGCCATGGGCGTGCTCAACCCGCGCGAACGCCGCATCTTCGAGGCCCGTCGCCTCGCCGATGAGCCGATGACGCTGGAAGACCTTGCTGCCGAGTTCGGCGTGTCGCGCGAGCGCGTCCGCCAGATCGAGGTCCGCGCCTTCGAGAAGGTGCAGTCCGCGGTCAAGGGCACGATTGCAAGGGCCGAACAGGCCGCGCTGGAAGCCGCGCACTAAGCGCGCGGCTCTCGCGCCAGGAATTGGCGGATCGACAAGAGACGAAAAGCCGGCGGCAACGCCGGCTTTTTGTTGTGTGAGGCGCGGCATGTTCACGGGATGCGCCGGCAGGGGATCTTGAACGCCCGTGACGGGTCAGCCGACCCAATCTTATCGCACCACATTCAGAGAGCGGACACACGCCGTGTCGATCATCCTGCAATCCACCGTCGGCGGCTTCTCCGCCCAGTTCATGCGCAAGCTGCCGCTGGTCGAGCAAGCCATGCGGGACCACGGGCTCGATCCATCGGAGTTCGTGATCTCCAAGGACTATGCCTCGACCGCGACGATCCCGATCATTGGACCGTTCTTCTTTAATTACAGCGTGTATTTCGGCGAGGAGGAATTCACCGTCACCGAGCCGAACGACATGGTGTTTCTGGACTACTTCTTCAAACGCGTGCTCGCTGCGGACGGGCCGCCGGAATTGCCGGAGCAGCCGGGATTGATCCGGCGCTTCTTCGGCTGGATGGCGCAGCCGGTGTGACGCGCGCCCATCACTCCCCCCACGTTCGCGCCAGCGTCGCGAGCCAGCAGCCTTCGCAATAGCGGGCGTCCTTGAAGTCGATCCAGTTGTGGGCATAGACGTGGTCGAGCGGGATGCCGTAGCGCGCGCGCAGGACCTGGACCAGGATCTTCCAGGCGGCGATCTGCGCCGCGGTCGGGCCGATCGCGACATCGGGATAGTTGCCGGCGAACTCGACGCCGATCGAATTGTCGCGCACGACCTGATGATACGTCGCACTGTTGTCGATGTATTTGTTGTCATTGCGGTTAGCGCCGTCGGTATGGCTCGGCACCAGATTGTCCGCGACCGACCAATAGACCGTGCCGTCGGTCTCGACCCAGACCATCACACCGCGCCGCGTGGGATTCTTCGACTGCTCTTGCGCGCCACCGCGGGCTGAGCCGGTCGGCCCCTCGGTCTGGTGCACGATGATGTTGCGCCAGGCATGGGCATCACGGACATCGCCCCATGGCGCGAGCCAGACGATCTTCAGGCCGGGAATGTCGGGCGTGCCGGTGCTGCGCGCGAGCTTTGCGAGCTCGACGTCCATGGCGGCGGCGGGAGCGATCAGAATAGCGGCGAGAACAGCCGCGACAAGGCTGGACAGCATCACGGGATCCAACAACGGATCCGAGCGTAGCAGGGTCTACGCGAATTTGCGCGCGGCTTCGACCGGCTCGGGCGAGAGCGGCGGGGCCGGATCATAGACCGCAAAGTCGTTCTTGCCGTTCTTCTTGGCGGCATAGAGGGCGTAGTCGGCATGGGCGATCAGGCGGTCCGGGAATTGGCCGATGCCGCGATCCCATTCCGCAACGCCGATCGAGATCGCGATCGGGATGTCGTTGCCGGAGCAGCCGGCGGCATCCTGGCGGCAGACATCGAGCACGCGGCGGGCGATCAGCGCGCCTTCACGCATGGAGGAGGACGGCAGCACCACGCAGAACTCGTCGCCGCCGGTGCGGGCGAGCATGTCGCCGGGCCTCAAGCGCGTCTGCGCCATCAGGGTGAAGTGCTGCAGGCAGGCATCGCCCGCGGCGTGGCCATGGGTGTCGTTGATGGTCTTGAAGCCGTCGAGATCGATCACCAGCAGCGAGAACGCCTCGCCGCTGCGCTCCGAACGGGCGCATTCTTCACTCAGGCGTTGCAGCAGGTGGCGGCGGTTGGCGACGCCCGTGAGATCGTCGAGCAGCGCGAGGTCGGCGACCTCGTTGCGCAACCGGTCCATCGCCATCAGCAGGAAGCCGAAATTGAGCGTCATCGACAGGAAGAGCAGCGCCAGCACCATGACCGCATGGCCCTGACCGCCGGCCACCGCCGAGAAATCGCCGCCGAGCGAATTGCCGACCGCGCGCGCGACGAAGATCGCGATGATCGTGAGGATGACGATGCCGGACAGCCGCGCGCCCGGGCTGACGCGGCCCTCCGGCGGCGATAGCAGAAGACGCAGCGACAGCACCAGCGGCAGGCCTTGCCCGACCGTATAGCTGAGCATGCGCAGCTGCATCTGGTCGAAGCTGATTTTGAACAGCACGATACCGGCGAGGCTCGCCACCCCAGTCGTGACCATGAGGCGCAGATGCACCGGCCGGCCATAGAAGCGCTGAATGCCCATGGCGGCCAGGCAGCTCGCCGCGATAATGCCGGCGGCTCCGACCACAAGCGGCACAGGAGAATCGACGAACATGCGGACCAGGGCCGTCATCGCGCCGGCCGCTCCCACGAAGGCCGACGCCATCCAGTACCGCGCGGCCTCGAATTTCGGATAGGAGCGCGTGACATAGGCCCAGATCAGGCCGAGTGCCGAGAAGTTGGCGACGAAGACCATCCAAAGCGTCGGTACGTTCAGCATGGCGCCCGCGATACGCGCAGCGTCCCGCCCCCTGTCCCCAGCAGAAGTTCGTCCATGACCCGTCCCCGTGTTCTTGCGGAGGATCATGCGCGGTCGCGCTTAACGGAACCTCACTGCGATCGTCGAAAGCGCGCCCTTGGTTTTGGATTCATGAACGCCGCGTCTCGGTTATCAGATCGTTAGGCACGTCACCGGCGTCGACGCGCGATCGCGTTGCGATGCGGATTCGCGGAGCAAAATCACCATAAAATGCATCTGAGCTGTGGATAACGGGATGACACCGATGTGACAGCGCGGGGCAGACGCTCGCGAATCTGCTGAGTTCGTCAATGAGGATGTTGCGAGGCTGGCCCTCCGCCGAGCGTTCCTCGTGTCGCGTTTCACCATTAACCCTTAAGAGGATCCTATGGCTAAGAAAGCGAAGAAGGCGAAGAAGGCGACGAAGAAGAAGGCCAAGAAGGCTGCGAAGAAGAAGTAGCGCAGCATGTTATTTGCCCGGGTGGAGCGTGCTCCGCCCGGGCGTCGAGTGGGGCTAGGATTGAAGGTGGCGGGCGCGAGGCCCGCTTTTTTATTGGCTACCGCTCGGCGAACGCCAGCTTGGCACCTAGCAGGGCAAAGCCTGCCGCAAAGGAGCGGCGCAGCCAGGCCATCACGCCGGGGCGGGAGATGACGCGCTCGCGCACCGAGGCCGCGCAGAGGCCGTAGACGACGAACACCACGAACGTCATCGCCATGAAGGCGCCGCTCAATTCCAGCATCCGCCCGAGCACATGCGCCTCGTCCGCCGCGATGAACTGCGGCAGGAAGGCGAGGAAGAAGATCGAGAGCTTTGGGTTGAGGATGTTGATCAGGAAGCCTGTCACGATGACCCGGCCGCTCGAGCGCTCCTTGATCTCGCCATCGACAGAAAGCGCCCCGGTCTCGCGCAACGCCTGCCAGGACATGTAGAGCAGGTAGGCCACGCCGCACCATTTCAGCGCGGCAAAGGCGAGCGCGCTGGTATGCAGCACGGCGGCAAGCCCGAGCATCGCCGCGATCATGTGTGGCACGATCCCGAGGGTGCAGCCGAAGGCCGCCGCCACGCTGGCGCGCGAGCCCCGCGTCAGCGCCGCGGCCAGGGTGTAGAGCACGCCGGTGCCGGGCGAGGCGACGACGATGAGCGAGGTGAGCAGGAAGGACCAGGACATGCCTGATCCCTACCACTCCTGACGCTGGCCGAAAAGTCACGACACGGTCAGCCCGCCGCCGAACACGAATCCAAAGCGCGAACGCGCCTCAGTTCAGCTGGGCGATCTCGGCTTCGCGCAGCACGTCGAGCGGCGCCCACGGCTTGGCCCAGAATTTCGCGCCGTCAGGCAAGGGCTGCATCAAGGGGCGGCCCGAGGTGACGACCACGTCGAGCTTGGGATTGCGGCCCTTGGCGACGTGCGCCAGCTCGACGCCGTTCATGCGGCCCGCAAGCTGCACGTCGGTGAGCATCAGGCACAGCGCGCCGGCACTCTTGTCCAGCACACGCTCGGCAGCTTCCGCACTCTCGCACTGGATGACCTGGTAGCCGCTCTCTTCCAGCAAGAGACTCAACATCTCCCGCTGCATGGCGTCGTCTTCAACCACGAGTGCTGTCGCCGTAAATGGTTCTGATAGTCCCATCGGTAGCTCCCAATACTGCCGCCTCCATCCAAGTAACCTGTGTTAAAGGGTGAATTCGCATACGGTTCGGTTCCGTTCTGAAAAAATGTAAATCATAGTTCCGTTTCCAGGCTTGACGGGAGGCATCATGACTGCGATCCGCGGCGCCGCCGCCATCACCGGAGCGGCGAGCGGCATCGGCCGCGCGCTGGCGATCGAGCTCGCAAGCCGAGGCTGCGACCTCGCGCTCGCCGACCGCGACGAGGCGGGCTTGAAGAGCCTCGCTGCCGAGATCGGCCAAGGAAACGACGAAGCGCGCAAGATCAGCGTGCATCGCGTCGATGTCAGCGAGGCGAGCGACATCGCGCAATTCGCGCGCGATGCGATCTCAGCGCATCCCGCGCTCAGCATCCTCGTCAACAATGCCGGCGTCGCGCTGATGGGGACGTTCGAGGAGATCGACCAGGCACAGATGGACTGGCTGTTCGACATCAACTTCTGGGGCGTGGTGCACGGCACCCGCGCCTTCCTGCCGCACCTGAAGTCGCGGCCAGAGGCGCATATCGTCAACGTCTCCTCGATCTTCGGCATCATCGCGCCGTCAGGACAATCGGCCTATGCGGCGGCGAAATTCGCCGTGCGCGGCTTCTCTGAGAGTGTGCGGCACGAGCTCGCGGTGGCGGGCAGCCCCGTCAAACTGTCAGTGGTGCATCCCGGCGGCGTCGCCACCTCCATCGCGCGCTCCTCGCGCACCGGGGTCGGCGTCACCGACAACGTGCGACGCGCGCAAATGATCGATCGGTTCGAGACTGCGGCGCGGACGACGCCGAAGGACGCGGCGTTGCGCATCATCAGGGGTATCGAGAGAAACGAGCCGCGCATCCTGATCGGCAACGATGCGAGGTTCATGGACATCCTGCAGCGCTTCCGCCCGGGGACCTATTGGTTGCCGCTGCAGCGACGGCTGGAGAAGATGGCGAAGGGGAAGTGAGGTGGGGCGCCTGCCTCCGCGCTCCCGCTGTCATTCCCCGCGAAGGCGGGGAATCCAGTACGCCGCGGCCTCTCGGTTCAATAACTGCCGCCTCTGGAACACTGGATCACCCGCTTTCGCGGATGATGACACCGCATGTGTAGCGCCGACGTTCCGTCCCTCAGAGTACGCCCGCCCCTCACTGCCCCACCAGCCGGTCCGCAAAATACCCGATCGTCTTGCGGTAGATCACCGCCCTATTCCACTCGCGCATCGCGTCGAAATTGGCGGAGCCTTCGTCATAGGGCTGGCCCATCTTGAAGCCGTTGGTGTGCAGCAGGTTCGCGGTCGAGGCGAGCACGTCGGCGACGCTGTGGCGGAGATCGACGTGGCCGTCGCCGTCGAAATCGACGCCGTACTTGATGTAGGACGACGGCAGGAACTGGGTCTGGCCGATCTCGCCGGCATAGGCGCCGATGAGGTCGCGCAGCGGCAGGTCGCCGCGCTGCACGATCTTGAGCGCGGCAAGCAGCTCGCCCTGGAACAGCTCGGTGCGGCGGCAATCATGCGCGAGCGTCGCAAGCGTGCGGATCACCGGCAGCTTGCCCATGTCGCCCTTGCCGAAATCGCTCTCCAGGCCCCAGATCGCGACGAGGATCTGCCGGGGCACGCCGAACTGCTGCTCGATGCGCGACAACAAGGCCGCGTGGCGCTGGAGCAGTGCACGGCCGCCATTGATGCGGCCGGCACCGACGCGGGTCGAGACATACTGCTCAAAACTCTTGTTGAAGGTGTAGCGCTGGCGCCGGTCGAAGGCGAGCACTGCGCCGTCCTGGGTGATGCCGCTGAACGCCGCGCTGGTCACGCCTGCCGAGACGCCGGCTGCCTGCGCTTCCGCCGTCATGCCGGCGACAAAACTGTTGAAGTCGCCGCCGCAACGCGCGGCCTCAGCCGACCCGCCGGCCAGACAAACGATGGAAGCGACGGCGAGAGCGTATCTGAACATGCAGGAAAATCCTTGAGGACCAGGCGCGGAAGGCAGCGGGCGATCATGCCCGGGAACAGGATTCGCGTCAAAGCGGCGTGTGCGGCTAACGTGATGTGCAACGCACGAACGACATTGATGAACAAACTATTTCGATGATGCACACATCTGCGTCGCGAAATTGCGGGAACCCACGATGACGTTCGCCGCATCTCTGATGGGCTCGCTGCGACATCGACACCATGACGATTTATCTTGCCATTGCAGAGCGCAAGCTATAGCATTCTATCTCAGGTTGTCGCCCTGCCAGCCCCGGGCGACGCTGACGACCAAAAATAAACGGCGGGCTTATCGGCCCGCCGTTTATTGAGGTGAGGGTCGCATCGGACCTTCCGGGTGCCCGGCGCTCCGATCGGGCAAACAAATCGCCAAACGATTGCGCAGAAAGCTGCCGGATTGGCGCTGGCGGCTGTTGAAGTCATTTGACTGCGGCGCCCTTATCGACGACAAGCCCGGCATGGCCAAAAAACCTGGAACCAATCCCAAGGGCGAATTCGCCTTTTTCAACGTCTTCTACGAAGACGGCTCCCAACGCTCCAACCGGCGCGTGCCGTCGGAGCTGCTCGGAGGCCTCGATGGCGACGAGCCCGCCCGCGCCTTCATCATGGAGCAGGACCGCGAAATCGCCGAAAAATCCGGCCGCCCGCCGATCGAGATCAAGAGCCTCGACCGGGTCGGGGCGAAGAAGAAGTAGGGCGCTGCTCGCGAAGCGCGCGAAGCGACAGGAAGAAAAAACGGCGGGCTTTCGGCCCGCCGTTTTCGTTTGGATGACTGCCTGGATTAGTTATCCAGAAAGCTCCGCAGCTTCCGCGACCGTGACGGATGCTTCAGCTTGCGCAGCGCCTTCGCTTCGATCTGACGGATACGTTCGCGGGTGACCGAGAACTGCTGGCCGACTTCCTCCAGCGTGTGGTCGGTGTTCATGCCGATGCCGAAGCGCATGCGCAGCACGCGCTCTTCGCGCGGGGTGAGCGAGGCGAGCACGCGCGTGGTGGTTTCGCGCAGGTTCGACTGGATCGCGGCGTCGATCGGCAGGATCGCGTTCTTGTCCTCGATGAAATCGCCGAGATGTGAATCCTCTTCGTCACCGACCGGCGTTTCGAGCGAGAGCGGCTCTTTCGCGATCTTGAGGACCTTGCGGACCTTCTCGAGCGGCATGCCGAGCTTTTCGGCGAGCTCTTCCGGGGTCGGCTCGCGGCCGATCTCGTTGAGCATCTGGCGGCTGGTGCGCACGATCTTGTTGATCGTCTCGATCATGTGCACCGGAATACGGATGGTGCGGGCCTGGTCGGCGATCGAGCGGGTGATCGCCTGCCGGATCCACCACGTCGCGTAGGTCGAGAACTTGTAGCCGCGACGGTACTCGAACTTGTCGACGGCCTTCATCAGGCCGATGTTGCCTTCCTGGATCAGGTCGAGGAACTGCAGGCCGCGGTTGGTGTACTTCTTGGCGATCGAGATCACGAGACGGAGGTTGGCTTCCACCATCTCCTTCTTGGCTTGGCGGGCTTCGCGCTCGCCCTTCTGCACGGAGTGCACGATCTTGCGGAACTCGACGATCTCGAGGCCGGTCAGCGCCGCGAGCTGATGCACCTCGTGGCGGAGGTCCTTGATCCGGTCCTTCTCGTGATGAACAAAATTCTTCCAGCCCTTGGCCGAAAGCTTCGAGACGCGGTTGAGCCAACGCGGATCGAGCTCCGAGCCGGTGTAGTTGCGCAAAAAGTCCTCGCGCGCGACGCCGTGGCTGTCGGCAAGGCGCATCAGGCGGCCCTCATGCGAGACGAGGCGCTTGTTGATGTCGTAGAGCTGCTCGACGAGTGAATCGATACGGGCCTGGTTCAGGCGCAGCGACTTCACCTCGACGATGATCTCGTCCTTCAGCTTCTTGTACTTGCGCTCCTGGTGCGGCGAGAGCGACTCGTTCTGGAGCTGGTTCTGGATGTCCTGCTCCTGAAGCTTGCGCAGCTTCTTGTAGCTGTCGGCGATCTTGTCGAAGATCTCGACGACCTTCGGCTTGAGCTCAGCCTCGATCGCCGCGAGCGACATCTGGTTCTCGAACTCGTCGTCCTCGTCCATGTCGGCTTCGGCGGCGGACTCCGCAGGATCCTTCTCGGCCTCGCCGGCATTGCCGCCGACGGGCGCAGCGCGGAACGGCGTCGGCGCCGGAGGCGCGGCGGGCGGCGCGACATGCGCGGGCGCACCCACGGCCGCTGCAGCCGGACCACCCTCGGCCGGAGCTTCGCCGTTCTCGCCATTGGGACCGGCGATCATCGCAGTGTTCATGCCGGCCTTGGCGTCGGGGCCGGCATAGGTCGCTTCGAGATCGATGATGTCGCGAAGGAAGATCTTGCCTTCGTTGAGCTCGTCGCGCCAGATGATGATGGCCTGGAAGGTCAGCGGGCTTTCGCAGAGCCCTGCGATCATCGCCTCGCGGCCGGCCTCGATGCGCTTGGCGATCGCGATTTCGCCTTCGCGGGAGAGCAGCTCGACCGTGCCCATCTCGCGCAGATACATGCGCACGGGATCGTCGGTGCGTTCGCCCGGCTCGCTCTTCTTGACCTCGGTGACGGCCTTCTGCGTGACCTCGACGAGCTCGTTGTCGGTCTCGTCCTCGCCGCCCTCGTCCTTGTCCTCTTCGCCTTCGCTGTCGTCGGCTTCGGTGACGTTGATGCCCATGTCCGAGAGCATGGACATGATGTCCTCGATCTGCTCGGGCGAGGTCTGGTCGGACGGCAAAACTTCATTGAGCTGATCGAAGGTCACGAAGCCGCGCTTCTTGGCCTGCTTGATCATCTTCTTCACTGCCGCGTCGGACAGATCGAGCAACGGCGACGGCGCGTCCTGGGAGTCCTTCTCCGGCGCGTCCGCTGCCTTGTCGTCCTTTTCCTTGTCCTTCGCCTGCAGCGTCTTTGCCTTGGTGGCCATCCATTGCTCCTAAACGCGTTTCATGCGGACGTGCGCGCGCCCGCGTGAAATCACTTGAACCTGTTGCTCGACGCTCTCGCTTCGCCAGATCTCGACACGGAAAGGGCGGCGCGCACATCTCTCGCCACCCCGACCTTTCTCTCGCCGGATTTGCCTAACGCTTCGTGAGCCTCTTTGTCGCAGCGGATGCAGGTGAAGTGCCAACAGCTATTGCGCGGATTCATTCCTGACGCGTCTGTTCTGCCTGCGGCCGCCTGGGGGCCAAAGTGCTACAAGACCGTTAAGCCTCGATTAACCCTGTTTTTGCCGCCAAACCTTGGATTTGGCGAGTCTTTTAGCGGTTCCGGCCTGAGCCGTCCGCATGATTCTTTCATCACACGCTCTTCTGGAACCGGCCCGACAGCTCGCCAAAACCCTCGATCAGGGCCTCGGTGCCGTCGACCTCGGCCAGCCGCGCCTTGACGTCACGCAGCCACGCCAAATTGGCCTCGCTGGGATCCTCCCCCAAGGCCAGCTCGGCGTCTTTCAGCTCTCTAAGTAGTGAATGGTACTGCCGATGCAAGGCAACGAGCTGGTGCCAGGTGGCAAGAACGTCGTCCCGCGCCGCGCCCTCGCGGGCGCCCCACACCGCCGCGGTCGTGATACCGCCCTCAACTCTTTGAAGAAGCTGCGAAAATCCACCCTTCTCGATATCGGCCCGCATTTTTTCGGCCTGCTCGCCCGGGTCCGGCGAGTGGTGATGATCATTGGCGAAAGCGGCGATGATGCCGGCCCTGAGCTTGTGGGCCTCGGGGTGAGCGAACTCCAGGGCGGCCACCTCCTCGAGGTGCTCATGCAGCAGCCAGGGGTGGTTGATCAGGCTTTGCAGGATCAGGGCCTCGCGGCGTGAAATGGCACTTCTCTGCCCGCGCATGATCGGGCTCGCCGCGAGCTGGGGGCTTGCCGCCTGGTAGGGGCCGGACGGCAGCGGGATCAGACCGGGCGGGCCGCGGCGGCTTCCGCCGAATCCCTGGCCGAATCCTTGGCCACCGAATCGATTCGCCTGCCCCCCGCGGGGCTGAAAGGAGTGGCCGCCCCCGCTTTGGCGGAAATTGCCCCGGCCGGCAAAGCCGCCGCGCCCGCCGTCCGGCGCAAACGTGCGCTGCAGCCGCTCGACGAACTCGTCGCGGTAGTAGCGCCGCACCACCTCGTCGCGGATGCCGTTGGACAATTCCTTGATGCGCGCTTCCAGCGCCGCGCGGCGCTCGGGCGTGGCGAAATTGCCGCCTTCGAGCTCGCGCGACCAGATCATGTCGGCGAGTGGACGTGCCGCCGCGATCACCTCCTCGATCGCGCCACGGCCGCCGGAGCGCGCGAGATCGTCGGGATCCTGTCCCTCAGGCAGCAGCGCAAAGCGCAGGCTCTTGCCTGGCGCGAGAAAGGGCAGCGCGAGATCGGCGGCGCGATACGCGGCCTTCTGTCCGGCGCGGTCGCCGTCGAAGCAGAGGATCGGCTCGTCGGCCATCTTCCAGAGCAGCGCGAGCTGGTTTTCGGTGAGCGCGGTGCCGAGCGGCGCGACGGCGCCTGCAAAACCCGCGGTGACCATGGCGATGACGTCGACATAGCCTTCGACCACGATCAGCGATGCGCCGTCATGGGTGGCTTTGCGCGCGGTCTGGTGATTGTAGAGATTGTCGCCCTTGTGGAAGAGCGGCGTCTCCGGCGAGTTCAGGTATTTTGCCGGAACGTCCTTCTCCAACGCGCGCCCGCCGAAGGCGATGACGCGGCCGCGCAAGTCCGTGATCGGAAACATCACGCGATCGCGGAAGCGGTCGTAGGGCACCGGGATGTCGTTGCCGGCAACCAGCATCCCGGTCTCGATCATGTCCTCGACGGACACGCCGAGCTTGCCGAGATGCTCCTTCAGCGCGAAACGCTCCGGCGGCGGCGGCGCATAGCCGAGCCGGAACTGCAATTGCGTCGCAGGCGAGATCGCGCGGTCGGCGAGATAGCCGCGCGCTTTCGCACCGACGCGTGAGGCCAATGTCTCGGCGAAAAACTTGGCCGCGAGCTCCATCACGTCATGCAGCGTGCGCCGCCGCTGCTCGTGCCGCGCCGCATCCGGCGTTACTGCCGGCAGCGGCAGGCCGGCCATGCCAGCGAGCCGCTCGACCGCTTCGGCAAACGGCAGGCCGTCGGTCTCCATCACGAAGGTGATGATGTCGCCGTGCTTGCCGGAGGAGAAGTCGTGGTAAAAGCCCTTCTGGTCGTTGACGTAGAAGGACGGCGTCTTTTCCTGCTGGAACGGCGACAGCCCCTTCCACTCCCGCCCCGCCTTCTTCAGCTTGACGCGCTTGCCCACGACTTCGGAGACCGAAAGCCGGGCACGCAGCTCGTCGAGGAATTGGGGCGTGAAGCGCATCAGCTCTGTCTAGCGCGAAACCGTGTGAGTCGGGCGAAGGATCAGGGATATAGGGACGGCCCGGTCAGAAGTCAGGTTTAGGTGGGTTATCCGGGTTATTCGACCTATGCACAGGGCCGGAAATTGCTCACGCAACGGAATCCCCACCCGGACCTCATAGACTGCCGTCGATGCAGCACACAGCTTCAACTTTTCCTAGTGGGACCATAATCGTTGACATACAGCGATTACGTTTGTATATACAGAAATACGATGAAGTCGCGGCTACGGCTTCAGACGTCATGGCAAATCTCATGCATGGCAAGATGCGGTGTCATCGGGATAACCTGCCATGACGGAAGATTTGCAGCCGCTGTTCGCAGGCGTTCGCGACTTTGGATGGGATCCGAAGAAGCGCGCGACAAATCTGCGAACTCACAGAATCGACTTCGAGGACGCGCGCGGAATTCTCGACGGCTACACCTTCATCCGCCGGTCGGATCGCAATGACGAAATCAGGTACCAGATCTTCGGCTACATCGACGGGCGGGAAGTCGCGGTCGCCTGCGCGCTCCGCGGGGCGGTCTGCTGGCTCATCTCGGTCCGGCGCGCGCGACGCGACGAGCGAGAGGAATATTACCATCGTTTCAAGGGACTTCCCCAGAAAGGGGAAGACTGACTGGGCGCGCGTCGACGCACTGACCGATGAAGATATTGCTGAGGCTGTCGCCAACGATCCCGATGCAGTGCCAATCGATATCGACTGGTCAGATGCTGTTCTAGTCGTGCCGCCTAGAAAGAAGGCCATCTCCATCCGCGTCGACGAGGACGTGCTCGACTTCTTCAAGCGCGAGGGAGAGGGGTACCAGCGACGCATGAATGCGGTGCTGCGCTCATACATGCAGCAGAAGTCGAAGCCGAAAAAGCGGGCCTGAGCACGCTGTGGCCTCGTTCCGGTCTCGTCATTCCGGGGCGATGCGGGGCATCGAGCCCGGAATCCGTTTCTCCCAGCGTCCCGGCGGCGAGATGGATTCCGGGCTCGCGCCAAGTGGCGCGCCCCGGAATGACGGGAAAAGCTTGAACCCGGCCCGGTTCCAAGCTTCCATAGGCCATGTTCAGGACCTTTCGGGGTGGCCAGAGCGGGGGTTGGCGTGTGACCTCGATGTCGCCCGTGACGGGCGAGCCCCTGCCCTTCATGCCGGCGCTGTCGGTGATCGACGGCAACGCCGTCTCGTTGCCGCTGGTGTCCTCCCGCAATGCATGGCGGCTGGTCGGCGTGCCGAGCAACTTGCGCTACACCGAGCGTGCCGAGAAGCAGCAGCTCGTGAGCGTACAGGCAGGCCTCGGCCGGCTGGAGGCGACCAGCGCGGCGCTGATCCCGATCCGCAAGTCGCAGGCCTGGTGGGAGCTGACGCAGGAAGAACGGCGGAAGATTTTTGAAGACAAGTCGCACCACATCGCGAGCACCTTGCGCTTCCTGCCTGCGATCGCGCGCCAGCTCTATCACTGCCGCGACCTCGGCGAGCACTTCGATTTCCTGACCTGGTTCGAGTTCGCACCGGCCGACGCCTCGCTGTTCGAGGAACTGGTCGGCATGCTCAGGCGAACCGAAGAGTGGACCTATGTCGAGCGCGAGTTCGACGTGCGCGTGGTGAAGGAGGTGCTGTCGGCCTAGAGCCATTTCCGCTCCGATGGAATCGGAACGGGGCTCTAGATTCTTGTATTGACGCGTTTTCTTGACGCGAACCGGCATCCACTTCGCTTGAAAACGCTCTAGTGGTCGAGAAAGCGGCCCGACTCGATGTGCGGCAGATCGGTGACCGGCCAATTGTAGATATAGGTCCAGGCCTTCTGCGTGACGCCATCCGCGCCGGTCACGTCGATCAGCTTGCGCAGATATTCCGTCGGCTCCGGAAAGCCCTCGCCGCAGGCTTCGTACATGTCGAGCTCGCGCAGGAGCTCGTCGCCTGCGCGCAAGCTGAAGAGCTCGCCGTGCACGACATCCGATGATGCGTCGGACAGCAGCAAGCCCGGATAATGCTTCACCAGCACGAGCCGGCCACAGCAGGTCGCCTCGCCCAGGAAATCCGCGTGCTGCGCCAGCAGCCGCGCCATCGGATGGTCGAAACCGCGCATCAGGGTGCCGTAGACGAAGAGACGATCGGACATGGGCGCTCTATAAACTCTCCACGCCGTCATTGCGAGGAGCTCTTGCGACGAAGCAATCCAGACTATCGCCGTGGAAAAACCCTGGATTGCTTCGCTTCGCTCGCAATGACGAAGGAAACAGCTCCATTACAAAACCTCCGCTTCCAGCTCCTTGCCGCTGCGTTCTTCGTCCGAGACCACCTTGATGCTGACGTCCATGACGTCGAAGGCGTCCTGGGTGCCGATATAGATGCCGTGCAGTGGGATGGCCTGGCGCGGATCGCGCGCGACAGCGACGCGGATGAGGTCGCGGGTGCCGACGATGCCGTTGGTCGGATCGAACTCGATCCAACCCGCGCTCGGCAGATAGACCTGCACCCAGGCATGGGTCGAGCCGCCGCCGACATGGTGCTGCACGATGTCTTCGGGGACGAAGATGTAGCCGGAGACGAAGCGCGCTGCGATGCCGAGGCGGCGCAGCGCTTCGATCATGAACAGCGCATAGTCGCGGCAGGTGCCGGCGCCCCACTGCAACGTATCGAACGGGGCTTGCGTGCCTGGCTCATGACGCCTGCGATATCCAAACTGCTTGCGGATGGCGTGCGTGATGCGGCTCAAAATCGCGAAGGTCGGCGCCGGCGCGTCGTCGTCGAGAAAGCTGCGCGCCCATTCCGCGATCTTGCCGTCGGGATCGGGGTATTGCGGCGTGATGTACTGGACGAGATCGGGCAATTCCGCGTCGTCATAGACGAAGGGATAGAAGTAAGCGGGATCATCCGGCGTCAGCGCGAAGTCTTCCACCGGATTGTGCTCGACGGTGACGTGCCAGTCGAAGATCAGACGGTCCGTGCGCGCGTCGAAACCTGCGATCGCGACCGAGTTGCCGAACACGTCGTGGATCCAGCGCAGCGACATCGGCTCGGGCGAGATCTTGAGCTTGCTGTCGAGCACGCGCAGATCGTGCCCGTCGCTTGGCCGTAGCATGAACCTGTGTTCGCCGAAGGCCACGGGACGATTGTAGCGATATTCGGTCTTGTGATGAATCGTCAGCAGCGGCATCGTCAGGAGATCATGGTGATTTTGGGCAGGCCCATTTGTTAACGATTCTTTGTCCAATTTCCGGGGCGACTGCTTTTTCCATAGGCAATCAGGATGGCTTTAGACACAGCCGAGGCGACGGATCAACTCCTGGGACGAGGCGATATTCCACCAGTGCATGAGGTGAATGCAGAGGGCACATCGCCTTTCCTGCTCACATCGGACCATTACGGCCACATCCTGCCGCGTTCGCTCGGCGATCTCGGCATCGCCGAGGGCGAACTGACGCGGCACATCGCCTGGGACATCGGCATCGCCGGCGTTGCCGAGCGGCTGGCGGAGATGCTGGATGCGCATCTGATCGCGCAGCGCTATTCGCGGCTCGTGATCGACTGCAATCGCTCACCGGGCGTGGCAAGCTCGATCCCCATGATATCAGAGGCGACGGCGATCCCCCGCAACGAAGGCATTTCGGAAGGCGAGCGCGCGGCACGGCGGCGCGAGATCTTTGAGCCCTATCATCGTCGCATCGACGCGGCGATCGACAGCCGGATCCACGCCAAGCGGCCGACAGTGCTGGTGTCGCTGCACAGTTTTACGCCCGTTTATGCCGGCGTCGCGCGACCCTGGCACATTGGCGCACTGTACAATCGCGACACCATGCTGCCGAAGCTGCTGCTGAAACATCTGCGCGCCGAGGGCGATCTCGTGATCGGCGACAACGAGCCCTACGCGGTCAGCGATCTCAGCGACTACACCATCCCCGTGCACGGCGAGGCCCGCGGCCTCGTCAACACCGGCATCGAGATCCGCCAGGATCTGATCGCGGATCAATCCGGTCAGCAGCAATGGGCGGAGCGGCTGGCGCGGATCTTTGCGGAGATCGAAATCGAGCTGCGCGCGGAGCGGTTGGTCCCTTGGCGCCCGTGACGAGGGTTCAACCGGGCTGTCAGCTCATTTGGCCCGGGTCAGCGCCAGCCAAATGCCGCCGCCGATCATGAAGCCGCCGGACACGCGCGACATCATGCGGGTGCGGCGCGCCGAGAAAAAGCTGCGGGCCTGACCGGCGAGCAGCGCGTAGATTCCGTCCGTCAAGCCGGCGAGCACCATGAAGGTGATGCCGAGCACCAGGACCTGCGACAGGTGATCCTTGCTCATGTCCATGAATTGCGGAATGAACGCGCCGAAGAACACCAGCAGCTTCGGGTTCGACAAGGCCACGACAAAGCCCTGCAAAAGGAAGCCACCGCGAGGGGGAGGCGGTGGCGCGTCGGTGTCGACGCCCTCAACCGGAGAGCGGATCAGCTTGATGCCGAGCCAGACCAGATAGGCCGCGCCCGCAAAGCGCACCCAGTTAAACCAATAGCCCATCGTCGCCATCAGCGAGGTGAGGCCCACCGCAAGGATGCCAATCACGATCAACAGCCCAACCTGCACGCCGAGAATGTTGGTCAGCGCGGCGCGCGTGCCGTGGCGCAGGCCGTTGGCTATGACGAGGGTGACGATCGGCCCCGGCAGCAGCGCGAGCGCAATGCAGGCGGCGACGAAGGCGAGATAGGCTTGCATGGACATCATGATGAAGACTCGGCTCGAGGGCGCTTGCTGGTATTAATGCATGGCCCTTACTTCCCGTCCAGCGCCGCTGTCACCCACGTTTTCATCTCTTGCGTCCCCAGGAATGCGAGCGCCGCATGCTGCATCGCGTTGGCGTCGCCCCGCCCCTGCGCCGCCGCAACGAAGAGATCGCAGTGCCGGGAGACGGCGATACCAGCCGCGGCGTGGCTGGCTCCGTCATAGATGGCGAGATCATAGCGCCGCGCACGACCGTGCAGCTCGCCCACACGCACCACCTCGCCCGGCGCGGTCGCCGCAAAGCGCGGCGTGATCAGATCGATGTCGGCCACACGATCGACCTCGTCGTCATCGGCGACGCCGCTATCGCAATTGCAGAAGCCGCGCTTGGCGCGGATATAGAGCTCGGCGCCGTCGCAACCACCGCCCTCGCAGCGAAACGCACGGCCCGCGGGCCAGCCATCGCGCGGAAACGGCCAGGCAAGCTCACGCCAATGCGCCGATGTTGCCGCAGGCTGCGGCGCAAGTTGATACGCCCCGACGCCGGACGCGCCGAGCGCGACTGCCGCGGCCAGGATCGTCACTGCGCGCGGCATCGTCAGTTCTTCGGCAAGCCGGCGACGGCGCGTGCCGGCCCGGTCAGCTCGAGAATGTGCAGGCCGGTGTTGGCGCGGTCGACGATGTAGATGTAGCCGCGCTCGTCGGTCTCGACATTGTTGGTCTGGATCGCGACCTTGCAGCGCTCACCGCCTTCGACCGGAATGCAGCGCTTGTCGGTCGCCTGCGTGATCGCAGGAATGAAATAGCCGACTTCCTTGGGATGATAGGGATCGCGGATGTCGAGCGCGCGAACGCCGGCATTGAAGAAGGCGATGAAGGCCATCTTCTTGTAGTAGACCGGCGCCATGCTCTCGTTCGAGGAATGCGAACCGAACCGGCCGCCGCGCTGGCAGAACTGGCCGCTCGCCTCCGGCACGGTGTAACTCGATATCATCATCGGCCGCGCCTCGGTGGTGACATCGGCGAACCACACCATCTGTCGCGCCTCGCCGCATTCGTTGAGGATCGCCTCGTCGACGATCATGACGATGTCGCGGGTCTTGCCGTCCTTGTCCTCGGCGAATTCCGCCACCGGCATGTCGAGCATCGGAAACGTGGTGTGTGCGCCGTTGAAGGCAGACATCGGCAGCCGCGAGATCTCGGGAAGACGCAGATTGTCCGGCGTCGGCTCTTTCGGTCCGCTCAGAAGCTTCTCGCGATCGACGATCTGCAAGATGCCGCCCTTGTTGGTGCCGTAGCCGAAATAGACGCGGTTGCCATTGGGCCCGGTCGAGATCGGCCCATGCAGCTCGGTCGGCACCGCGCCGGTCGATCCGGGCTCCTGGCCGGGCAGGCCGAAGTCGCGGATTTTTTGCGGATGCGCGGGATCAGAGAGATCATAGATCTGCGTCATGCGCCGTGTGCGCCAGTCCGGCGCGCCCGAGACGAGATAGGCAATGCCGGTGTCGCATTCCCACCAGCTCTTGTGCGTGTCCTTCAAGCCGCCGATGCGGGTGATGAGCACGGGGTTGGCGGGATCGGCAACGTTCCAGATCTCATGCGCCTCGCTGCCAAAAGTACGCAGCATGTAGACCGCATTGGGATCGCCCTTCGGCAAGGCCTTGCCGTCGCACACCCGCACCATCTGCGCGCCGCCGGACTCGTATTTGCCTCCCTGCCCCGGCAGATGCCTGAGATATTTGGGATGCGCGGGATCGGTGACATCGACGATCGAGGTCCCGTTCGGCTCCGCCTGGCCCGTCATCGGATTGACGGGCGCCGGCACGTCATCGGTACCGCCGTGATGGCCGATATAGGCGATCCAGCGGTCGCCCTGATGATGGATGGTCGGCTGATAGGCGCTGCGCGCCTGGAGATCGTTGGTGCCCACGAGCTTCATGTTGGACGCCTCAGGCGGCGCGCCAATGGTTTGCTTCTGGGCGTGGACAAAAGTGCTGCCGGCTAAAAGGACGAGGGCGGCAGTCAAGACGCAACGAAACATCAAAGTCCTCCCGGAACCAATCTGCGTTGGCTAAGCTTCAAGGTTAGCACAGCCATTTGCGGGCGCCAAAGACACCGTCTTGACATGCAACCATTTGGTTGCCTATTATCCCCGCTATGGATGAGGTCTTCAAAGCGCTCGCCGATGCATCGCGACGGTCGCTGCTCGACAGGCTTCACGCCAGGAACGGCCAGACGTTGAACCAGCTCTGCGAAGGCCTGGAGATGACGCGCCAGGCGGTGACAAAACACCTGGTCATCCTGGAAGAGGCCAATCTGGTCACGACCATCAAGCATGGTCGCGAGAAGCTGCACTATCTCAACCCCGTGCCGATCCACCAGATCGGCGAGCGCTGGATCAGGAAATTCGAGCGCGGCAAGCTCGCCGCGCTCAGCGAGTTGAAACGCCAGTTGGAGAAACGTGATGAGTAAGCCGCAATTCGTCTATGTCACCTATATCGAGACCACGCCGGAAAAGCTGTGGGAGGCGCTGACGTCAAGCGCGTTCACCAGGCAATACTGGTTCGGCGCAGAGGTCCGGTCAGACTGGAAGATCGGCTCGCCTTTCGCGCTTTCGCTGGACGGCGAGATCACGGATTCCGGTGAAATCCTCGAGGCCGATCCGCCGCGGCGCCTGTCCTACAGCTTCAAGCACCACAAATATGAAGAGCTGCGCCATGAGCCGATCTCGCGCGTCGTCTTCACGCTCGAACCTTTCGGCCCGGTCGTGCGTTTGACCGTGCTGCATGACGGCTTCGTCGAGGGCGGCAAATATCTCGGCGCCGTCTCCAACGGATGGCCCGCGATCCTGTCCCAGCTCAAGAGCCTCTTGGAGACCGGCAAGCTGCTCAACATCACACGCGCGGCCCTCAACAAGGGATTTGATGCAAAATGAACCTCGATCAGTTCAAGCCGCTCACGGTCTACACCATCTACATCGCCTCGACGCCGGAGAATGTGTGGGAAGCCCCGACATCGGCGGAGTTCAGCAAGCAATACTTCTTCGGCAATGCCGTCGAGGTCGAGCCGCGCCTTGGCGGCGCCTTCATTGTGCGCACGCCCGATGGCGCGTTGCATATCAGCGGCGAGGTTCTCGCATACGACCCGCCGCGAAAGCTCTCGGTCACGTTCAACGTGAATTGGCCCGAGTTGATCGAGAAGCTCGGCCCGACGCTCGTGACTTACGAGATCGAACAGGTCGGCGATGCCGTTCGTCTCACCATGAGCGAAGGCCATGACCGGCCGCTCAGCGACGACATCCTCTCCGGCGGACGCACCGGCTGGCCCGCGATCCTGTCGGGATTGAAGAGCCTGCTCGAGACGGGCAAGGCGCCGCAGATCAAGATGTCGCCACCGGTGAAGATGCTGGAAGCGCTGAAGGCGATGGGGATCAAGACGCCGTAGGCGCTCCCCGTTCAGGGCCTGCTTGGAAATGCCAAGGATTTCGATCAGCGATCCGATGGCGGTGTCGGGCCGGCGCGCCACCACGTAGAGAATGCGATGGTGCGAGCGCGACGGCCCTGCTTGGCGAGATAGTCGTCGGCCTCGGGCGTCATCCCGCGCCAGCCGTAATACATCAGCTCCAGCGCCGCATCGAGATCGTGCAGCTTATCGATGGAGGCGCGGTGAAGCCCCGGTGCTTGAGACGTCTTTGGCATTGTCAGAAGCTAACCTCTCGCCCGCAACTCGCGCCGGAGCACCTTGCCTGTCGCCGTCATCGGCAAGGTTTCGGCGAATTCGACGAAGCGCGGATATTCGTGTGCTGCAAGCTGCACCTTGACGAACTCCTGGATCTCGCGCGCCAGCGCATCGCCCGGCGCAAAGCCAGGACGCAGCACGATCCACGCCTTGATCGACTCGGTACGGATCGGATCGGGAATGCCGACCACGGCGGCCATCGCCACAGACGGATGCTTCATCAGCGTATGCTCGATTTCGGACGGGCCGACGCGATACCCGGCGGTGGTGATGACGTCGTCCTCGCGACTGACGTACCAGAAATAGCCGTCCTCATCCTGCACGCCGAGATCGCCCGTGAGCAGAAACTCGCCGGCATATTTCTTCGCCGTCGCCTCGGGATTGCGCCAGTATTCGAGCATGGTCACGGGGCATGGCTGGCGCACGCCGATAATGCCGCGCTGTCCGCGTGGTTGCGCCTCGCCCTTGTCGTTGACGATGCGGACATCAAAACCCGGCGTCGCCTTGCCCATCGAGCCCGGGCGGATCGGAAACAGATTCGAGTTGCTGCCGATCACGAGATTGCACTCGGTTTGACCGAACACCTCATGCGCATCGACGCCAAATGTCTCGCGCACCCAGCCGAGCAACTCGCCACCGAGCGATTCACCGCCGGTAAAAATGCTGCGCAGTTTGACGCCCTCGTGCCTCACGCCGGCCTGCCGCATCAGCTTCAACGCCGTCGGCGGCAGAAAGACGTTGCGCACGCCGAGATCGGCCATCATCTGCATCGCCGCCTGCGGCTCGAACTTTCGCGCGCGATGACCGACCAGGGGAATGCCGTGATACCAGAACGCGAACAGGCCGTTGACGAGCCCGCCGATCCAGGCCCAGTCCGCCGGCGTCCACATGAGATCGCCGGCCCTGGGCAGGAAATTGTGGCACATCTCGACATTGGGAAGATGACCGAGCACGACGCGGTGCGCATGCAGCGCGCCCTTCGGATTACCTGTCGTGCCTGACGTGTAGATGATCACCGCGGGATCGTCGAAGGACGTATCGACGCGGGTGAAGTCGGGCGAAGCAGCTTTGACCACATCCCAGAACGATTTCGTGCCCACGGGCGCGCGCTCGCCGACGACGTAGACGTTCTCCAGATCCGGCAGCCGATCGCGGATTTTTGCGAGCTTCTCCCAGCCGCCCTCGTCGGTGACGATCGCCTTCGCCTGCGAATTCGACAGGCGGAATTCCAGCGCGTCCTCGCCGAACAGCGCAAACAGCGGGATCGAGATCATGCCGGAGCGAAACGCCGCCATATGCACCATCGGCAATTCCAGCGATTGCGACAGAAACACCGCGACGCGGTCGCCGCGCGTGAGCCCATCCGCCTTCAGCACATTGGCGAAGCGGCGCGACGCCTCGGCGACCTCGTCGAAGGAAGTGCGCCTGGTGGCGCCATTCTCGTCGACATAGACCAGCGCGAGACGACCGCTGCCGTCGGCGTGACGATCGCAGCACGCCTCGGCGATGTTGAAGCGCGCCGGGATGTCCCAGCGGAAGTTGCGGACGAGTTCGTCGTAAGTGGCGGCTTCGGTCAGCATGGACCTGCCCTGGAATGAAAGCTAGCCGGTCAGCGCCGCCTTCACCAGGCCGCTGGCCTTGCCGAAATCCATCTGGCCGGCGTACTTCGCACGCAACGCCGCGATCACCTTGCCCATGTCTTTCATGCCGGCGGCACCGGTTTCAGTGATGGCGTCCGCGATCGCCTTCGTCACCTCGTCGTCGGACATCTGCTTCGGCAAGTACGCCGAGATCACCGCGATCTCCTCGCGCTCCTGCGCGGCGAGCTCGGCGCGGCCGCCCTTGTCGTAGAGCTCGACCGACTCCTGGCGCTGCTTGATCATCTTCTGAAAGACGCCGAGCAGGTCGGCGTCCGACAGCGGCGGCTTGCCGTTGCCGCGGGCGTCGATGTCGGCGTTCTTGATGGTCGAGTTGACCATGCGCAGCGTGGAGAGCTTCCGCTCGTCCTTGGCCTTCATGGCCTCCTTGACCGCATTGTTGATGTCGTCGCGCAGCATGATCGTGATCCTCTCAATCTATTGCGCCTGATCTAAGCCCTTCCCCGGAAAGAGGCCATACCGGACCTGTCATGCGAGGTTCATTGTTTCCCTGCCGGAGGCCAAAATGGCGCAAAATTACCAGATCAAGCTTAAGTGCCTGAGGGGACCTGTCAAATATGCAAAAACGCATGTGAATCCGCCGTTTCCCACTTTGACGGGCGCGCGCGGGGGCCTTATGAAGCGGGCTCATGACACAACATGACAACGATACCGCCTGGCCGGACCATAAACCGACCGCGCTTCTCGTGCTTGCCGATGGCACGGTGCTCGAAGGCTTTGGTCTCGGCGCCGAAGGCCAGGCCGTCGGTGAAGTCTGCTTCAACACCGCCATGACCGGCTATGAAGAGATCCTCACCGATCCCTCCTATGCCGGCCAGCTCATCACCTTCACCTTCCCGCATATCGGCAACGTCGGTACCAACGAGGAAGACATCGAGACGGTGAACATGGCCGCGACGCCCGGCGCGCGCGGCGTGATCCTGCGCACCGCGATCACCGATCCCTCGAATTACCGCGCCACCAAGCATCTCGACGCCTGGCTGAAGGCGCGCGGCATCATCGGCCTCTCCGGCATCGACACCCGGGCGCTGACCGCGCTGATCCGCAGCAAGGGCATGCCCAACGCCGTGATTGCGCACGCCAAGGACGGCGAGTTCGACCTGCATGGCCTGAAGGAAGAAGCACGCGAATGGCCCGGCCTCGAGGGCATGGACCTCGTGCCGATGGTCACCTCCGGCCAGCGCTTCACCTGGGACGAGACGCCCTGGCTGTGGGACAAGGGGTTTGGCCGCCAGGACAAGCCCGAGTTCAACGTCGTCGCCATCGACTACGGCATCAAGCGCAACATCTTACGCCTGCTCGCCGGCGTCGGCTGCAAGGTGACGGTGGTGCCGGCGACGACTTCGTCGGAGGATATTATGGCGATGAAGCCGGATGGCGTGTTCCTGTCGAACGGTCCGGGCGATCCGGCCGCGACCGGCAAGTACGCCGTGCCTGTGATCCAGGACGTGATCAAGTCGGGCACGCCGACCTTCGGAATTTGTCTGGGTCACCAGATGCTCGGCCTCGCCGTCGGCGCGAAGACCAAGAAGATGCATCAGGGCCATCACGGCGCCAATCATCCCGTGAAGGACGAGACCACCGGCAAGGTCGAGATCACCTCGATGAACCACGGTTTTGCGGTGGACGAAAATACGCTACCGAAGGGCGCGACGCAGACCCACATCTCGCTGTTCGACGGATCCAATTGTGGCATCCAGCTCGACGGCAAGCCGGTGTTCTCGGTGCAGTACCACCCCGAGGCTTCTCCAGGACCGCGCGACTCGCACTATCTGTTCCAGCGGTTCGCCGATCTGATGCGACAGAAGAAGAGCGCGTAAGGCTCGGCTGCGGCTCTCGTGCCCCGGGCGCAGTGCAGCGCGCCGCTCTTCGCAGCGTGATGCACTGCTGAACCGGGGCCCATAACCTTGGCACTCTGGTCCCGGCTCTGCGACGCACCGCTTCGCGCTGCATCGCGTCCGGGACACGAGACCTTTGAAGGAACGGCTCCTCCCGCTTCAATGTTGTCTCGGCACCTTCGTGACGCAGGAGCCCAGCCATGTCTGTCGTCCGCGACTATGCCGAGCCGCTCGCCATCGTCTTCGAGGATGACGGGCTCGTGCCGAACAACATTCTCCCCTTTCTGGTCTACCAGGGCGCGGTGACGCTCGATCCGAAGCAGCCGGAGGAGACCATCGAAAACCTGTTCGAAACGAACAATTGGGGCGGCACGTGGCGCAATGGGGTCTACGATTACCTGCACTACCACGCGACGGTGCATGAGGTGCTCGGCGTTGCGCGCGGTCATGCCCGCGTTCGCTTCGGCGGCGATCACGGCCAGGAGTTCGACATCAAGGCCGGCGACGTCGCGATCCTGCCGGCCGGCACCGGACATCAGTGCATCACGGCCAGCGATGATTTCTGTGTGATCGGCGCCTATCCGCCGGGCTCGCGGATGGAAATCACGCGGCCCACGCCGGAGAATCACGCCAAGGCGTTGAAGACGATTCCGAACGTCGCGCGGCCGCCGGCCGATCCGGTCACGGGCAAGCACGGGGCGTTGTTGCGGCTGTGGCGGTAGCGACAAGCGTGGTGCTGTAGGATGGGCAAAGCGAAGCGTGCCCACCGATCAATCCAAGTCGTAAAAATAGATGGTGGGCAAGAGCGCGCCTTTGCCCACCCTACGGCAGTGTGCCTACGCCTCGTTGCCACCTTCCTGCCGGGTGGCTTCGAACAGGAACCAGGTGCGGCGCTCGGTCTCGTCGATGAAGACCTCGAGGATGCTGGCGCTGGCGACGTCGCCGGCGTCGTCGCAGACCTCGTGCGCCTTGCGCATCGCAGCCGCGACATGCTTGTTGTCCTGCATCAGTTCGCGCAGCATCTCGCGTGGCGGAACGTAGTCCTCGTCATTGTCCTTGATGGTCTGCAGCTTTGCGACCTGGCCGATCGACCTCAGCGTGGTGCCGCCGATCTTGCGAACGCGCTCGGCGAGCTGGTCGGTGGTGGCAAAAATCTGGTCGGACTGCTCGTCGAGCAGCAGGTGGTAATCCCGGAAATGCCGGCCGCTGATATGCCAGTGGAAATTCTTAGTCTTCAGGTACAGCGCGAAGGCATCGGCCAGAAGCACATTGAGCGCCTCAGAGACCTTCTTGGTCGCCTGGGGCGCCAGATCGGTGGGGGTGTCGAGATCGGGTGAGACCTTGCTGGGGGCTTTGCTCACGGGAAACCTTCCTGTTAGGACGCGGACATTGACGGCGCGCCGTCGCACCCCTAACGCAAGGCGGGCAATGCGGTTCCTGGATAGGAACCGCCGGGCGGGATACCCATGGACGATTGGATCGATTATTACGACTCGACGCATACGATCTATGTCAGCAAGCTGCATCGCGACTTGCACTTCCAGATCATCGCGCGGGACATCATCGGCTACATCAACTCGCCCGAGGCGACCGTGCTGGATTATGCCTGCGGCGAGGCGCTGTCGGCGAGCCAAGTGGCGGCTGCCTGCGGCCAGTTGATCCTGGCCGAGCCCGCGCCCGGCGTGCGCGGCCGGCTGATCGCGCGGTTTGCGCCGAACACCAAGATCCGCGTCCGCTCGCTCGACGACGTCCGCAAGATGCAGGACCAGTCGATCGACCTCGTCGTGATGAACTCGGTCGCGCAATACATGACGGCGGAGGAGCTCGATGCCGCGCTCATGAATGTCCGGCGCATCCTGAAGCCGTCCGGCAAGCTCGTGCTCGGCGATATCCTGCAGCCCCACGTCGGCATGTTCAGGGACGTAACGGCGTTACTCTCCTTCGGCCTGCGTCACGGCTTCCTGAAGGACGCGCTGGTCGGGTTGGTCAGCACCGCGCTGTCAGATTATCGTCATCTGCGCACGCGCATCGGGCTGAAGCGCTACAGCGAGGACGAGATCACGGCCAAGCTGAAGACGGCGGGCTTCGCGAGCCAGCGTGCCAGCGCCAATATCGGCCACAACCGCTGGCGCATGACCTTCATCGCCCGGCCGCCGCTGGTCCGTTAAGGTTCTTGGATGCGTTAAGCATAACGACCACCTGAGGTGGCTTGTCGCGCCTCGATCGGACATGATCGCTGCGGCCCGGTGGCGGAAGCGTCTACGCGAGAGCAGTGCATCGCTCTTCATCCTGGTTCAAATCCAGGCCGGGTCTCCAGCCTTCGCTGGCTTCGCCAGCTTCGGCTCGGCAAGCCCTATCGTGGCGAAGGCTGCCGCGACGAAGCCCGCAGGGCGTAGTCGGGCGTGACGAAGCCACGCAAACCCCAGAGGGGCGAAGCGTGTCCGGCGAAGCTGGAGCGCAGCGCAAGCGTAGACGGACTGCCCCCGCCCAAAACCTCACCCCGCCTCAACCACATCACACTCGGCGACAAGCCGAAGCCTGTCGGCGTCCTTTGCCGCTGACTTGAGCACAGCATCGAGCAGGCCGGGAAAGCGTGCCTCGAGATCCTCGCGGCGCAGCCGCATGAAGCGGTTTGTGCCTGCCACACGGGTCTGCATCAGCCCGCAATCGCGCAGCTTGGCAAAGTGATAGGTGAGGTTCGACTTTCCCGAGAGCCCGTTGAAGTCGCCGCAGCAAAGCTCGCTGCTGACAGGTTCCTGCTGGGCGAGCTGATACACGATCGCCAACCGGATCGGATCGCTCAGACAATCCAGAACCAGTGGCAGCTCGATCTGCTCGCGGGTGGGGTGCGGAGGTGTGCGGCTCATGACCCTGGAATCATAGCGATGTGGGCGCAATGTTCAATAGTTCTTGAACCAGTTGACTCCTGAATCGCCATCTTCGATAGTTCAATAAACACTGAACATAAGGATTGCCTCCGATGAGCGTGTTCTGGCTGGCCCTGGGGGCCTTTGCGATCGGCACCGAAGGCTTTGTCATTGCTGGACTTTTGCCGGCGATCGCCAGTGACCTGTCGATTTCGGTCTCCGCCGCCGGCCAGTTGGTCAGCGCCTACGCCCTCACCTATGCCGTCGGCTCGCCGATCCTGGCGCTGGCGCTGAACAATATCGACCGCCGCACCGTGCTGGCGCTCGCACTGACGACCTTCATCGCCGGAAACCTCGCGGCGATGGTGGCGTCCAGCTACGCCCTGCTGCTGGCCTCGCGCATGCTGATGGCACTGGGTTCAGGACTGTGCATGCCGACGGCGCTGGCGGTGTCCGTGGCGGTCGCCTCGCCCGAACGGCGCGGCCGCGCGGTGGCGCTGGTCACCTCGGGCCTTACGGTTGCGACCGTCATCGGCGTGCCCCTCGGCAATCTCGTCGGCAGCCTGCTCGGCTGGCGCGCGACCTTTGCCATGGTCGCAATGATCGGCGCAGTGGCGCTCGCCGGCCTCCTGCTCGGCCTGCCCCGCGGCCTGCCGCGCAACACAGCCTCGCTCAGCGAAAGGCTGGCCGTGGCGCGTCACAGCAATGTCTTGGTCGCGCTTGTGATCACGATTTTATGGGCGCTGGGCGGCTTCACCGTATTCACCTATTTTGCGGTCCCGCTGCGCGGCCTGGGCTTCGATGCTGCGCAAATCAGCCTTGCGCTGCTGGTGTTTGGCGGCGCGGCCGCGATCGGAAACATGCTCGGCGGCATGCTGGCCGACCGGCTCGGCGCGCTCGCGACCGCAGCCCTCGGCCTCGCCGGCATGGCCAGCGCGCTGATCCTGCATTCGCTGGTTCTGAAATTGATGCCCGGACAGGCCCATTATGCGGTGCTGGGCGCGATCTTCCTCTGGGGCCTATCGGGCTGGGCATTCTATCCGGCCCAGATCGCCAGCATCATCCGGATCGAGCCGCAAGCCTCGATGATCGCACTCTCGCTCAATGCGTCGGCGATGTATTTGGGCTTCGCCATCGGCGGCGCCCTGGGCGGGGCCGTGCTGGCCGCCCTCTCGCCAAACGACCTCGGCTGGATCGGCGGATCGAGCGTTGCGGCCTCGCTTCTGGTGCATCTCGCCCGTGGCTGGCGGGCGCGGCCGAAACCCGTCAAAATTGCTGGTTGATGGGGCGCTTTTCGGGGTTTCGCCGCTCCGAAAACTGGTCTAAGACCCACCCGCGCGCGAGGGAGACCCCGCGCTCTCGGCTTAGGGGACGCGCGGCAAGCGCGCCCTTTTTTTGTGCCTGAATTCCAGCCCGCGAGCGGTGATGCCTAAACGAACCGACATCTCGACCATCCTGATCATCGGCGCCGGTCCCATCGTGATCGGCCAAGCCTGCGAGTTCGACTATTCAGGCACACAGGCGGTGAAGACGCTGAAGGAAGAGGGCTTTCGCATCGTCCTCGTCAATTCCAATCCGGCCACGATCATGACCGACCCGGAATTGGCCGATGCGACCTATATCGAGCCGATCACGCCCGAGATCGTCGCCAAGATCATCGAGAAGGAACGTCACGTCGTTCCCGGCGGCTTCGCGCTGCTGCCGACCATGGGCGGACAGACCGCGCTGAACTGCGCGCTGTCGCTGCGCCGGCAAGGCACGCTCGAAAAGTTCGACGTCGAGATGATCGGCGCCACCGCCGATGCCATCGACAAGGCCGAGGATCGCCAGCTGTTCCGCGAGGCCATGACCAAGATCGGGCTCGAGACGCCGAAGTCGCGGCTCGCCAACGCCTCCGGGTTGAAGAAGTCGTTCCGCGACAAATACCACGCCGAACGCGAGAAGCTGTCGGGCGCAGCGCTCGAAGAGCTCGACCGGCAATGGACGCTCGGCGAGAGTGACCGCCGCAAGCGCTATCAGGAATACGCATTCGGCCAGGCCATGATGGCGCTGTCCGAGATCGGCCTGCCCGCGATCATCCGTCCCTCCTTCACCATGGGCGGCACTGGCGGCGGCATCGCCTACAACAAGGAAGAGTTCCTCGACATCATCGAGCGCGGTCTCGACGCGTCCCCCACCAACGAGGTCCTGATCGAGGAATCCGTCCTCGGCTGGAAAGAGTTCGAGATGGAGGTGGTACGCGACAAGAAAGACAATTGCATCATCGTCTGCTCGATCGAGAATTTCGACCCGATGGGCGTGCACACCGGCGACTCCATCACGGTCGCTCCGGCGCTGACGCTGACGGACAAGGAATACCAGATCATGCGCGACGCCTCGCTGGCGGTGCTGCGCGAGATCGGCGTCGAGACCGGCGGCTCCAACGTGCAGTTCGGCGTCAATCCCGAGGACGGCCGCATGGTCGTGATCGAGATGAATCCGCGCGTGTCGCGTTCGTCGGCGCTGGCCTCCAAGGCCACCGGCTTCCCGATCGCCAAAGTCGCGGCCAAGCTCGCGATCGGCTACACGCTCGACGAAATCGCCAACGACATCACCGGCGGTGCGACGCCAGCCTCGTTCGAGCCGACGATCGATTACGTGGTGACCAAGATCCCGCGTTTCGCCTTCGAGAAATTCCCGGGTGCATCGACCACGCTGACGACATCGATGAAGTCGGTCGGCGAGGTCATGGCGATCGGCCGCACCTTCCAGGAGAGCCTGCAAAAGGCGCTGCGCGGGCTCGAGACCGGGCTGACCGGCCTCGACGAGATCGAGATCGAGGGCCTCGGTCGCGACGACGATAAGAATGCGATCCGCGCCGCGCTCGGCACGCCGACGCCGAACCGCATTCTCCAGGTCGCGCAGGCGATGCGGCTCGGCTGGTCGAACGAGGAGATCTTCAACTCCTGCAAGATCGATCCGTGGTTCCTCGGCGAGATGCGCGGCATCGTCGACATGGAAGAGAAGGTCAGGAAGCACGGCCTGCCCGGCAATGCCTTCGGCGTGCGCACGCTCAAGGCCATGGGTTTCTCCGACGCGCGGCTTGCCGTGCTCGCAATGACGACGGAAGCCGAGGTCACCGCGAAGCGTCACGCGCTGGGCATCCGTCCGGTCTACAAGCGCATCGACACGTGCGCGGCCGAATTCGCCTCGCCGACCGCCTACATGTACTCGACCTACGAGTCGCCGTTTGCAGGCAGCACCGCCGACGAAAGCACGCCGTCGGACAAGAGGAAGGTCATCATCCTCGGTGGCGGCCCGAACCGTATCGGCCAGGGCATCGAGTTCGACTATTGCTGCTGTCATGCCTGCTTTGCGCTGCACGACGCCGGCTACGAATCCATCATGGTCAACTGCAACCCGGAAACGGTGTCGACCGACTACGACACCGCCGACCGGCTCTATTTCGAGCCGCTCACCGCCGAGGACGTGCTCGAGATCATCGCGAAGGAGCGCAGCAACGGCACGCTGCACGGCGTGATCGTGCAGTTCGGCGGCCAAACCCCGCTGAAACTCGCGCGGGCGCTGGAAGCCGCCGAAGTGCCGATCCTGGGCACCTCGCCCGATGCGATCGACCTTGCCGAAGACCGCGACCGCTTCAAGCGCGTGCTCGACAAGCTGCGGCTGAAGCAGCCGAAGAACGGCATCGCCTATTCGGTCGAGCAGGCCCGCCTGGTCGCGACCGATCTCGGCCTGCCCTTGGTTGTGCGCCCGTCCTATGTGCTCGGCGGCCGCGCGATGCAGATCATCCGCGAGGAGAACCAGCTCAGCGACTATCTGCTCGGCACGCTGCCGGAACTGGTGCCGGCCGATGTCAAGGCACGCTATCCGAATGACAAGACCGGGCAGATCAACACCGTGCTTGGCAAGAACCCGCTGCTGTTCGACCGCTATCTGTCCGACGCCACCGAGATCGACGTCGACTGCCTCTGCGACGGCAAGGACACTTTCATCGTCGGCATCATGGAGCACATCGAGGAAGCCGGCATCCATTCCGGCGATAGCGCCTGCTCGCTGCCGCCGCACTCGCTCGACGCCAAGATGATCGAGGAGCTGGAGCGGCAGACCCGCGAGCTCGCGCTCGGCCTCGACGTCGTCGGCCTGATGAACGTGCAATACGCGATCAAGGATGGCGAGATCTACGTGCTCGAAGTCAATCCGCGCGCCTCGCGCACGGTGCCGTTCGTCGCCAAGGTGGTCGGCACGCCGGTCGCGAAGATCGCCGCACGCATCATGGCCGGCGAGAAGCTCGCCGACTTCAAGCTGAAGAAGGCCGACTTCAAGCATGTCGGGGTGAAGGAATCGGTGTTTCCGTTCGCCCGCTTCCCCGGCGTCGACACGGTGCTCGGTCCGGAGATGCGCTCGACCGGCGAGGTCATGGGCATCGACCGCTCCTTCGCGGTGGCATTCGCCAAGAGCCAGCTCGGCGGCGGCACGCGGGTGCCGCGCAAGGGCACGGTGTTCGTCTCGGTGCGCGAGAGCGACAAGACGCGCATCGCAGAGGCCGTGCGCGAATTGCATTCGCTCGGCTTCAAGGTGCTGGCGACCTCGGGCACGGCCCGCTTCCTGACCGACGAGGGCATCCCGACCGAGAAGGTGAACAAGGTGCTGGAGGGCCGGCCGCATATCGTCGACGCCATCACCAATGGCGACGTCCAGCTGGTCTTCAACACCACCGAAGGTCCGCAGGCGCTCGCCGACAGCCGATCGCTGCGGCGCGCGGCCCTCTTGCATAAAGTGCCGTATTACACCACTCTTTCCGGGGCCGTGGCGGCCGCGCAGGGCATCCGCGCCTATCTGGGCGGGGACCTTGAGGTTCGGACCCTGCAGAGCTACTTTTCGGAAACCTGATCGCGAGCGGAAGGCCAAGCCTTGAGAGGTTAAGCCTTGCGCTAAGTGATTGGCAATGAAGCCACAATGGCCGGAGGAACTGTCCGGGCATTGCGGTTGTTCTGTTCCGGCGCTAGGCCCACCTAACGCTCCGGCGGCGGCGTGTTCAGCCCCCGGACATACTGACGAATCAAGATTGCCGCGCCCTACGTTGTCGTGGGGCGCGCGATCGAAAGACGAGAGAAGAGATGGAAAAGGTTCCGATGACTGCGGGCGGCTTTGCCGCACTCGGGGAAGAATTGAAGAAGCGCCAGTCCGAGGACCGTCCGCGCATTATCGAGCACATTGCTGAGGCACGCTCGCACGGCGACCTCTCGGAGAACGCGGAATACCATGCCGCGAAGGAAGAGCAGTCCCACAATGAGGGCCGCATCGCCGAGCTCGAGGACAAGCTCGCGCGCGCCGACATCATCGACATCTCAAAACTCTCCGGCGACACCATCAAATTCGGCGCCACCGTGACGCTGGTCGACGAGGACACCGAGAAGAAGGCGGTGTGGCAGATCGTCGGCGAGGTCGAGGCCGACGCCAAGAAAGGCCGCATCTCCATCACCTCGCCGCTGGCGCGCGCGCTGATCGGCAAGAAGAAGGGCTCGACCGTCGAGGTCAACGCCCCCGGCGGCGCCAAGGCGTATGAGATCACCAAGGTGGAGTGGCGGTAAGGATCTGCCGCTGCGCACTGACGTTTCGAAGAGGCCGCCATCCGCGCGGCCTTTTTGTTTCGGCGTGTTGCTTGGAATATGAGGCGCCCGCGCTCTCGTCATTGCGAGGAGCTCGCGACAAAATTGCGTAGCAGTTTTGCGCGGGTCGGCCCCCGGCCGGTACTAAACTCGCAATGACGAAAGAGGCGCTACCTCCGACCCTTCACGTCCAGCGGCACGGCCGCCTCATACTTCGAATTATGCAGCACCAGCGAGGTCCGGACGTTGCGGACATGGGGCGCGGCGGTCAGGTGCGTCACGAAATCCTGGAAGGTCGCCATGTCGGGCGCGACGCATTTCAGGATGAAATCGACCTCGCCGGACAGCATCCAACACTCCCGCACCAGCGGCTCGGCGCGGACGAATTCCTCGAACGCGCGCAAATCCGCTTCCGCCTGGCTGGAGAGATGCACGGCGGCGAACACCGTGACGTCGAAGCCGAGCTTTCGCGCATCCAGCAGCCCGCGGTAGCCGTGGATGTAGCCCTCCTCCTCCAGCGCCCGGACCCGGCGGAGGCAGGGCGGGGGCGAAATACCGACCCGTTTGGCGAGCTCGACATTGGTGATTCGACCGTCGGCCTGGATCTCGGTGAGGATTTTCAGGTCGATCTCGTCAAGGTTCCGCGACACGTGATGGGAACTCCTGGCCTTTATGGCGCTATCGGGGTGGATCTGATGCAACCTCATAGCCAGTCACGCCCTCCAGCGCAATTTTATTGCGCGTTCACCCCAGCTGACTTTTGTTCCTTGTTGGAAAAATCCGCCGATTGGGAATGCAATTCTTGCATAGCTCACCAGAAGGCTTAGATTAGCTCTGATATTTCAGCGCCTCCGCGAGGCCTCCCGGCACATTCCGCGCCCGCGCTGCAGATCCCCCGTGAAAGGCGTCCGCAAATATGTCCGCTCCTGTTCATGCAAAGGTTGTCATCGTTGGCTCCGGTCCGGCTGGCTACACCGCGGCGATCTACGCCGCGCGCGCGATGCTCGAGCCGATCCTGATCCAAGGCATCCAGCCGGGCGGCCAGCTCACCATCACCACCGACGTCGAGAATTATCCGGGCTTCGCCGACGTGATCCAAGGCCCTTGGCTCATGGAACAGATGGAGAAGCAGGCGGTTCATGTCGGCACCAAGATCGTCACCGACCTGGTCACCAAGCTGGAGACCTGGCAGCGGCCGTTTCGCCTTACCTGCGACTCGGGCGACGTCTACTTTGCCGAAGCCGTGATTCTCGCCACCGGCGCGCAAGCGCGCTGGCTCGGGCTGCCGTCCGAGACGAAATTCCAGGGCGGCGGCGTGTCGGCCTGCGCCACTTGCGACGGCTTCTTCTACCGCAACAAGGACGTCGTGGTGGTTGGCGGCGGCAATACCGCGGTCGAGGAGGCCCTGTACCTGACCAACCATGCCTCGCAGGTCACCATCGTGCATCGCCGCGATCACTTCCGCGCCGAGCGCATCCTGCAGGAGCGCCTGTTCAAGCACCCGAAGATCAAGGTGGTCTGGGACTCCGCCGTCGACGAGATCTGCGGCACCGAGAACCCGAACAAGGTCACCCATGTGCGCCTGAAGAATGTCAGGACCGGAGCCTTGACCGATCTGCCGACCGACGGCGTGTTCGTCGCCATCGGCCATGCGCCCGCGACCGAGCTCGTGAAAGGCCAGGTCAAGCTGAAACCGTCGGGCTATGTCGAGGTCGCCCCGAACTCGACCGCGACTTCAGTGCCCGGCCTGTTCGCCGCCGGCGACGTCGCTGACGAAACCTACCGCCAGGCCGTGACGGCCGCCGGCCTCGGCTGCATGGCAGCCCTCGAGGCCGAACGTTTCTTGGCCCTGCGCGCCAGCGAGCGCGCGGCAGCGGAATAACGATCATGCCTCGAACACGCGACGGATTTACGGATATGGATTGGGACAAGCTGAAGGTGTTTCACGCTGCGGCGGAGGCGGGAAGCTTCACGCATGCGGGAGAGCAGCTCGGCCTGTCGCAATCGGCGGTATCACGCCAGGTCTCGGCACTTGAGCAGGAACTCTCGGTCTCACTGTTCCACCGCCACGCCCGCGGCTTGATCCTCACCGAGCAGGGCGACCTCCTGTTCCGCACCGCGCATGACGTGTTCATGCAACTGCAGGCTGCGCGCGCGAAACTGACCGACAGCCGCGAGCGGCCGAGCGGCGATCTCAAGATCACCACTACGCCCGGCGTCGGCATCAACTGGCTGATCCCGCGGCTCGGCGAATTCACCGCGCTCTATCCGGAGATCCGGATCTCGCTGATCGTCACCGACGAGGAGCTGGACCTGTCGATGCGCGAAGCCGACGTCGCGATCCGCACCCGCAAGCCGACGCAGCCGGATCTCATCCAGCGCAAGCTTTTCGCGATGGGCTTCCACGCCTATTGCTCGCCGGATTACATCAAGCGCTTCGGCACGCCGCGCACGCTGGAGGAGCTCGACTCCCACCGCATCATCACGCTGTCCGACGGCAACTTCGCGCCGCATCTGCAGAACCGCAACTGGCTGGTCGAAGCGGGCCGCAACGGCAGCGGTCCGCGCGAGGCCTATTTCAGGGTGAACAACATCCTCGGCCTGGTGCGCGCCTGTCAGCAAGGCCTCGGTATCGCGGCGCTGCCGGATTACCTGATCGAAGAACAGAGCCGCCTCGTACAACTGTTCGGCGAATCGGATTCGATCCAGCTCGATACATATTTCGTCTATCCGGAAGAGCTGAAGACGGTCGCGCGCGTGCAGGTGTTCCGCGACTTCGTGGTGAGCAAGGCGCAGCGCTGGCCGTCCTGATTTCCGCATGACTGACATGCGGCCTCGGCGGTTGCTGCATGCCGCTCGTCAAGCCCATACTGCTTGCACGCTGAGCCTTCGCGTTGCGCATTTGTCCCCCTCCTCCAGTGGCGCGGGAGTTCAGTAATCCCTCTTGGAAGGTGATTGTGTCGGCCTCACGTGGCCAATACCTAAGCCGGGCCCTTCGGGTCCGGCTTTTTTTCTGTCCAATTCAGCTTTCGCCTTCCGCGTGTATTGACAGTTTTGGGCATACCCCGCATCATTTCCACATGATCACGAAGTCGTGCGCAATCGTCTCGAAAAAGGGCCCCCATCCGGGGACCTCGGATTTTTGCGCGCGCTAACGACGCTTCGTCATCGCAAGCAAATCCCGAAAACCCCGCCGCCTGGACGGGGTTTTTTTCATGTGCCCTCCGTCTCAGGTTTTCTTGGAGAAGGAGAAGGAACATGACTGATCTGCGAACCCATATGCACGGGCTCTGGCTGCCGCTGGCGACGCCGTTTCACTATGGCCGCCTCGACGAGACATCGCTGCGGCGGCTGACGCGGCACTACTGCACACAGGCGATCGACGGCTTCATCCTTGGGGCGACCTCCGGCGAAGGCATGACGCTGCGCGACGCCGAGCTCGAACGCCTCGTCGCCACCGTCCGCGACGAGATGGCGGCCGGCCGCCGGACGTTGCCGATCGGGCTTGGCCTATCGGGCGCGGACACCTCGCGGATGAAGGAGCGGTTAGACGAGACCGCGGACTGGCCGATCGACTTCTATCTGATCGCGAGCCCCTATTACGTGCGGCCGTCGCAGCGCGGCATCCTCGCGCATTTCGAGGCGCTGGCCGATCACGCCGCCTGGCCGCTCGCGCTCTACAACATTCCCTATCGCTGCGCCGTCGGCATCACCAACCAGACCCTGCTGCGGCTCGCCGAGCATCCCAACATCATCGGCTTGAAGGATTGCGGCGCGAGCCGCGAGCAGTCGATCGCTTTGCTGCGCGACAGGCCGAAGGGCTTTCGCGTGCTCACGGGCGAGGACGCGAATTATTTCGAGGCGCTCAGCGACGGCGCCGATGGCGGCATTTTGCTGTCGGCCCATCTCGAGACCGCAACCTTCGCCGCCGTGCAGGCCGAGCTGAAGCGTGGCAACCAGGATGCGGCGCTGGCGCGCTGGCAGGAGGTCGCGGAGCTGACGCGGCTGCTCTTCACCGAGCCGAGCCCGGCGCCGGCGAAGTACTGGCTGTGGCGGACCGGCCTGATCGACAGCCCCGAGGTGCGCCTGCCGATGGTGGAGGTGAGCAGCGAGCTCGCCGCCCAACTCGATCGCGAGATCGAGCGGCGGATGAAAGTCGCGGCGTAACACTCTCCCTCGCCTCTCCTCGTAGAACGGGGAGAGGGAGCGCGAGCGCGTAGCCGTGGTTAAGGGGCGCGAACGGCGTTCGCTGTCGCCGCATGGCGCATCCACGCCTCGTTTACGCAATGGCGCCTATCGTTTTGCTTCAACGTCTTTCAAAAGGGGGAATGACCATGGGGCAACGCGTTCGTCCGACCGCGGCGGAAAGCTTCGCGCCTGCTGATCTTTTGCAGGGAATCCTGGTGGTGTCGTCGTTCGGCTTCTGGGCCGTGATGCTCGGCCTGATGCCGGTGCTGCTGTTCGGGTCTGGCTCGCCTGATGACGCAAGACCGCTTGCATGGTTAAGCCGGGGTCACAAATGCGCTCAAAATGCGAGCGCGGCAGCGGCCCGGAATCTTAAAACATTCCGCGTATCGTTCAGCCCATTAGCGAAGAAATCGCGGGGGCGATCTTGAACAATCAGAATGATGCGGCGTCGCATTACGGCGCCGGACAGCAGGGCTTTTCCACCGAAGACATCATCTGGGCCGTCGGCATCTGGTCGGTGATCCTGACGCTGTCGCCGGTCATCGTGTTTTACATGCTGATGGTGGCCTGACCCTTCATCCTCATTCCTACAAACGCAAAACGCGCGGGACACGCCGCGCGTTTGTCGTCCGGGGAAATGAGTGATGAAATTATGCCGCCTGCTTGTGCATTGCGCCGGAAGCCGACGCCGTGCCGCGAATAGCTTTCACTGAACGCTCGATCGCCGCCCACAGCCTTGCAATTTCCTGAGCTGCACGGCTCTCGGCCTGATACTCTCGCGCGCCTTCGCCGTGGCTGAGCGCCATCAGCAAATCCGAACGATTGGTGATCTGACCGCCCCACACCGGCGCGCGGAACTTGGCCAGCGCTTCGCGGGCAATCGTGACGATCGGGCTTTCGGACTCGTCGCGACGCGCCGGCGCACCGTTCAGCACGACCGCGTAGGGCTTGCGCGCCGCGCGGCACATCTGGATGGTTTCCTGCACCGCGTTGACGTCGAACACGCCGGGACGTGCCGGGATGACCACCATGGTCGCGTTCTTGATGGCGTCGTCGACGACGGCCGACAGGTTCGGCGGCGTGTCGATCAGCACCCACTCGTAACCGTCGCGCTTGGCAGCGGAGACGATGCCGCTGACCGAGTTCACGGCCGCCTTGATCGGCGGCTCGTTGGTGCCACGCAGCTTGTGCCACAACGTGAGCGAGCCTTGCGGATCCGCGTCCACAAGCATCACCTGCTTGCTCGCCTTGATCTGCGCAGCGAGATGTGCGGCCAGGGTACTCTTGCCCGAGCCGCCTTTACGCGATGCAAAAACAATAACGTTCATACCTCTGGCCTCCAGATTGACCCCAGGCCACGAAAATGAATCACCGCGCTGATTCGTGAAAGATAAATTTATCGGGAGCTGTGTCAAAGCCACGAAATAACAAAGCGTGTTGGCTTTTGAGTCACACTGCTGCGCGCGACGACAGACACGAACCTTCATGAATCGCTGTTCACACGGGCAATCGCGCGTTTTTCCAGCCAATCACGCGGGAAAACTCGGACTACAACCTTGCCGCGCAAACCGTCGCGGTGGTCCTTGCCATCGAACGTAACAGCAATTGCTGCATGCGTGCGCGCGAGCCGCGTGAACAAAACGAGTCCGGTGGCTGTCGCGTGGCTGATGCCCCTGAGTCAATCTGACGCGAGGGGGTCGCGAGTTTCAGGGAAGGAACGCGGGGCGGAGCGCCTAGCCGTCGTCGGTCTTTTTCTTCTTGGCCTTCGGCTTGGTCTTCTTCGCAACGACCGGCTTGATGTTGGTAGGCTGACCGGCACGGACCTCGCCCGGCTCCGGCCCACGGCGGAAGAACACCGCGCATTGCGGCGACAGCTGCGCCTTCTTCCGGATCATGCAGGCGGTGATGGCATCGACGTTCGGAACGAACTCGCCGCACAGGTTCATCGCATCCGGCGTGCAGGCCTGCTCCTGCTCCGGCGTGTAGGCGAAGCCCGTGCCCGGCTGGACCAGAACGGCGAGCGCCATCCCGAACGTGGCGGCAGCCAAGGATGTCCTGAAGCGAGATACCGGCATCGATCCCCCCAAAGTGTCGAGTCGGACGAGAGTGTGAGTGAACGGGCGTTCGTTGGCAACGAGGCGCGAAGCGAAACCCGGGAGCTGTGCGCTCTCGGCAACAGGGAGGGCGGCCTGCCGTCTTTTGTAGTTCATCGAGAAGCCGCGGCGTACTGGATCCCCCGCCTACGCGGAGGATGACAGTCGTGTGTGGGGCTGCGCCTCCGACCCAAAACCTTCAAAACAACCCCATGCACAGTAGCCAGGGCCCTGGGCGGCTTGGCGAATTTTCGCACCATTGCGGATTTTACGAATTTCCTTTGACACGTCGGGCAAAACACCGGCATGATGGCAGGATCGAGACGCGCGTGGGGTGGTCGGCCTAATCTCCCCGTGAGGGGGAGGACCGCATGGCCACCGTGTTGATCGTCGCCCCGGTGTTTGCGCTGATCGCGGCCGGCTATGCGTCGGTGCTGTTTCGCTTCGTCTCCGAGGGCGCGCACAAGGGCATCTCCGAATTCGCCTTCAGCATCGCGATCCCCGCGCTGCTGTTCCGCACCATCGTCGTCTCGGAATTCCCCGATGTCAGCCCTTACAGGATGTGGGGCGCCTATTACGGCGCGCTCGCCCTCACCTGGATCGCGGCGCTTCTGATCTCGGCGTCCTTGCGCGAACGGCGTGAGAACCGCGAGGACGGCGTCGTGTTCGCGATCGGCTCGGTCTACGGCAACATCGTAATGCTCGGCATTCCGCTCGTGCTCTCGGCGCTCGGCAACGAGGCGGCCGGCCCGATGTCGCTGATACTGTCGGTGAACACGCCGCTGCTCTGGCTCTGCGGCATTTTGCAGATGGAGCTTGTCAGCCGCAAGCGGACGGGCTCGCCGCTCGCGGTGATCCGGCCCGTGCTCGCCGATGTCGCGCGCAATCCGCTGATGCTCGCGATCGGTTTCGGCGTGATCTGGCGTTTCACCGGCCTCGGCCTCAACTCCGTCGTCGACAAGACGGTCGAGCTGCTCGCGCAGGCGGGATCGCCGGCGGCGCTGATCGCGCTCGGCATCACCCTGTTCCGTTTCGAGGTGAAGGGCGAGATGCAGAGCGTCGTCGTGATGAGCGCGCTCAAGCTGCTGGCGATGCCGGCGGTGGCGTTCGTGCTGGCCAAACTGTTGAACCTGCCGCCGGTGGCATCCGGCGTGATCGTGCTGTTCGCGGCGATGCCGACCGGCGCGAACGCGTATATTTTTGCGGTTCAGTATCAGCGGCTGGTGAACCCTGTGTCGGGCGCGGTGGCGCTGGGCACGCTGCTGGCGGCGGTAACGTTGCCGGTGGTGCTGATGGTGGTTGCCGGGTGAGGTAGCGGCGGAAACATTGCGCCGTCTGTTTCCGCATGGAACTTGTCCAACTACGACAGCGGCGCGGCCGGTGTCGGCCGCGCCGCGCTCTGTGCCATAGCGTCAGGTTCGGTTACCAGTAATCCGGCTCGTCGACCGGTGCGCCCCAGCCGGGCTCAGCGTAGCCATACGCATAGCCGGGAGTCCGGTAGCTGTAGGTTCGGTGATAGCTTCCATAGCTCCGGCATTGGCCGACGCCAGCTGACAGCTGGCCGCCGTTCATCGCAGGGCCTGCGGCTCCAACAGCGTCTCCGCCGGGAGGCGTGCACCAGCCGGGTCCGCGTCCCGCGGCGAAACTCGGGCTTGATGCGGCGAGCGGTACGATCGCGGCCATCACGGCAGCCACGCTCAGTCGTTTCAAGTGCGTCATCGTCTTCTCCATCTCTGCGATTGACCCTCGACAAATCCCTGCCGCCGACGGTCGTTCCGCCTGCGCCGTTCGCGATTGCGCGAGCAACAAAGGTTTCAATCGCACGTTCCGCGGAACGCCGCGGATCGATTCCCACATCATATGTTCGGGGGAACATGAGTTGCAGTGACAGCGCCGCACCCTGCCAAAAAAGGGCCCCCAAAGGGGCCCTTTTCCGGTTAGTCCCAATCGTAGTGATGGTGTCGCCTGATCACGACCGTCCGGTCGGCGTCGCGATCATACCAGCCACGATGCCAGCCACGATCATGCGCATAGAATTCCGCACGCGGGCCATAATGGTCAGAGTAGTAGTCGCGATCGCTGCCGATGCGAACGCCGAACTCTCCTGCGCTCGCGATGGTCGGCACGGCAACCGCAACGGTGGCTAACGCGGCGAGAACGTAAGACAGCTTCTTCATGTTCCCTTCTCCAGTGTTAGTTACCCCTCGGCGAGAAAAACAAATCGCGCATGGTGACGTTCCGGTTTCCGTCTCGAAACTTTCTTGAACGGATGTTCAGGGAGTTCCGGAAATCGAACGTGTGACGCGTTCCATCTGATGACGCTGATCGCGGTGACACCCAGCACCACAATTGAAATGCTCAAGGGGTCCTTGCCCGCTGAATGGCGTGAGCCAGCGATGTATCGACGCTGCCCATGCCAATCGGATTGCTCTGGAACGTGGTGATGCGCCGGGAGGCAAGTAGTTCGTCCAGGTCGTATCGGTTCAAGCGCTTTGTTGCGAGCATTTGACCGACCTTGAAATCATCGACTGAAAAAGGCTTCCCGGCGAGCCTGCACACGATCTTGATGCCGCAATAGACTTCACCGTCGATCGCAGCGACCTGTGTGGCCTCCGTCCGGACGGACTGCTCTCCAGCCTCGAACCCGCGCCTGAACTGCGGGTCCATCAGGATCAGCAAAGGCTCCTGCCGGTCGGTTGCGATGAGGCGGACAGCCAGCAGAGCCACGACGGCGCCCCTGGTCCAGCTTGGACCAATATATCGAGCAACGATGCTGGTCTCAATCGACGCACAGGTTACGCCGATAGCGATGCCGAGCGCGATGATCCAATCGAACTCGGCGTTGCCGAAGATCGCATCACCGGTCCATTGCAGAAGACACGAGGCCAAGGCGATGGGAACATGAATGGACGTGAATTTGGCGCCTAGGCTCCGGTTGTTGAACACCCAGGAGAGCCAGATGACCGCTCCGGGTGCCGACCACTGGAGATGCCCCATATTGCCGAGAATGTGCCCGAGGCTGTAGTCGCGCTCTGTAAGCAGATTGCGGAAGAAGTCAGCACCAAACATCCATCCGCAGGCAGCCAGGCCCGCTACGGCGGCAAGCGCGCTGAACGCAAGTGGCGCGAAAGCCTGCCTTCCTCGTCGCGCAAGCAGCCAGACGACCGCTGTCAACGGGACGGCTATCATATTGTGCTTCCAAAAGCCGCCCACGACCATCACGAGCAGCGGTCCGAGGGGCCTTTCACCAGCCTTGTGTCGCCGCAACAGCCAAGCTAGCCCGAACCCCATGATGGCCTCGCCGGCGAGCTGAGGATCATTCGCCCCTACATAGGAGGTGAAGTTGTGGGACATGATCGCTGCGTACCACAGCGCCCCGAGCGCGGGCCCGATCACGCCACCTGCAAGTATCCTCGCACAGGCGAAAATTTCGATGCTGACAACTGCAAGCGATATCAATGACAGAGCGCGGCCGACGAAGAGGTTATCGCCGAGCACACTCCCGAGCAGCCCGATCGCATAGAAGGACAGCGGCGGGTAATTGTTGACGATGAGGGTATTCGCAGAAGGATAGACGTGCCCGCCCGATGCGGCGGCATCCTGAAAGTATGCGTTCCAGCCCTCGGTGAACCATATCTCAATGAAGAATTGGGACCGCCAGAGCGGATAGATGAAGAAGTAACCGGCAAGGGCCGCCATGATCAGGATCAGGGCGACATCAATGCGGCTAACTGCAATCGGCGCGTCGAGGGCGGTCTTGTGGCCGGGTGCCTCGACGTCAAAAATATCCAAAAACATATGTGGGAGCGACTAGCCGCAACCTGCGGCTGAGATCAATCCGTAGACTTACTGAGAACCTGGGTTTGTTTCCGAGCCGAACGCCGAATTACGGTGCATCAAATCGATGTCGCCTGATGTCACGGGGATTCGTGCACTGGCACCGTAATTTGTTTGGTTGCGGGACCCGCAACAGCCGCTCCCCTAGACTTCCCCTCTGCTCATTTCCTTGGTTGGGAGATCGATCGTAGGAAATGCAGAAGCAAGGCCCTAATGGGACGTTCGCTTTTCGATTATCTGGACGTTTGCGCGAATGCCGGCCCGGTGGAGTTTCAGCAGCCCCCTTGCCAGCTGTCGGAGGTCATTTCTCGCAGCCCCGACCGGCAGCTTGCGGGCACGCTGAAGTACGTCCGCCGCCTGTAGAATCAGGGGAGCTTTGCTGGTTCGTACGTTCGTCATTTCGGCTGCCGCAGCCCGGGCGACGAAAGCCACTCACTCATGTGCGCGGCGACCTCGACTTGCCTTGCCCTTCGAATTAGGCGATCGCGCTCGATACCAGGCGGAATGCCACACGCTTCGCGCCTGAGGCGCTTTGCCTGTTCTTCCAGGCGATGATCCAGCGAAGTCGTCTGTTTGAAACGGCGCCTCGGCATGACGCGCTCCTCTCATGGCAGGTGAAGTGCGGATGCAGAGAGTTAACGTTCGTTAGGATGGACTGTCGGTACGGTAGCCGACAGATTGCAGGAAACAGCCATGTCGCAGAACTGGGCGGGAGCCTGCAGAAATCTCAGTCACCGATAGATGCCGAGATTGCGCGGTGATGCAGCATCCGGTTCTCGACAGAACGATAGAGCTCCGCGGGCGGCTGCCGCCCGGAATATTCGGCTCACTTAATCCTTGCTATGCCGGCCAGCGGGCCTAAAATTTCCCCATTATCGGCTACGTCAATGGGCGCCGATAGCTGAGAGTGATTTTGCTCCCGCCTGCATGGCAGAGGAGCGCACCCAGTGCCACATCGCAAAAACTTCCTTCTCAATCGGCTTGGCCCGGACGTTCTCGACCGCATCTCGTCCGCTCTGGTTGTTGTGCCCCTGGCGCAGGGCGATGTGCTCGCCGAAAGTCATGCACGCATAGAGAAAGTGTATTTTCCTCACACCGGCATCATTTCCTGTGTTGTAGAGACCATCGGCGGGGGAGCTATCGAAACCGGCATGATCGGAAACGACGGCGTGTTTGGCGCGTCGCAGGCGCTTGATGACAAGGTTTCACTCAACCACGTCGTGATGCAGGTGTCTGGGGACGTATCAGTCATCTCATCTGATTTGTTGCGAGAAGCCGCCGATGCGATCCCAGCCTTTCGCGGGTTGCTCGTGAAATACGATCAATTCTTTTTGGCTCAAGTGCAACAAACGGCAGCTTGTAACGCTCTCCACACGGTTCAGGCGCGAACATGCAAATGGCTTCTGCGTATGCATGATCTGGCTGGAGCGGATCTTCTTCTTACGCAGGATTTTCTTGCGCAAATGATGGGCGTAAGGCGCACGAGCGTTACGGAGGTGGCCGGCGAACTTCAAAAGGCGGGAATGATCACCTATTCTCGAGGGCGCATCCGTCTTCTTGACCTCGACATGATCGGCCAGCGGGCTTGTGAGTGTGAAAGCGATGTCCGATCCCACTATCGCCGGATATTTCATTCGAACGAGGCCGACGTATAGCGCTCCCATGACCTGGGATGGTCTGTAGGGCTGTTTGGGGATGGGATTTGAACCTATGACCTTCACGTTATGAGCCTGACGATTGCCGAAAGGGTTATTCAACACGCCGGCCCGCGCGCCAGCCCATCTCCCAGAAGTCTGCCTCGAGCCGGGTGGCTTCCTTGAAGGTCGCAATCAGCTCTGCCTCGCGGGCCGGCGTGGCGTAGAGGTCGGCGAGATGCTCCAGGTGCGCCCGCGCTTTTGCCGCGACCTCCTGATATGGCACGCCGGCGTACTCGGCGATCCAAACGCGATAGGGGTTCGTCGCAGCGTCCGCACCGGGTCGCGAGGCGAGCCGCGTTGCGATCTCGGCGTACCCGATCACGCAGGGGGCAAGCGCCACCTTGAGCGCCAGCAGATCGCCGCGCATTCCTGCGTCGAGCACGTAGCGTGTATAGGCCAGCATTTCGACCGCTGGAGGTGTTTGTTCCAGGTCGCTCGGGGACAGACCCCAACCGGCACAGAGCTTCACATGCAGGTTCATCTCGACATCAAGGATGGCCGAAAGGCCGGCGGCTGCTTCACGCATGTCGGCAAGTTTGGGCGACTTGTAGACCGAGAGCGCGTAGGCGCGAGCAAACTCGATGAGGAACAGATAATCCTGAACGAGGTAGTGGCGAAACGCCGCTTCGGGGAGCGAGCCGTCCGCCAATCCGTTCGTGAAGGGATGCTCGGTGTAGGCCCGCCACTCAGCGGATGCTTCTGTCTTTAGACGCTCGAAGAAGCTCACGATCTTTTCGCCTGCCTTGCTTTTCCATGAAAGTCTCGGCTCGCTACCGATAGCGCATTGCGCACTGCGTGGACGCTTTTAGAACCAGACCGCGTTTCCGTCGCCGTGGTAGCTAGTGGCCGTTGGCCTTCGCGCGAAGACTGGAAGAAGTTATTGATTTCGTTGGTACAGTTGGGTGGGCTCGAACCACCGACCTCCTGTTCCACAGACAGGCGCTCTAACCAACTGAGCTACAACTGCATCCTTGCGAGCCGCACCTCTGGGCGCCCTGAGAGGGCCGGTCACCGAGGAGGCTGGACGGGGCGGAAACTAGGTGCAACGGCCGTTTTTGGCAAGGCCGCAAAACCCTGAAATCGCCGTCTTAAGCAACGTAATTTCCAAGAAAAACCCGGGCCATGGGGCCCGGGTTTCTTAACTCAAACCATCCAATCCGCTCAGGCGGCGGGCGGGTAGAGCTTCGCGGCAGAGGCCTTGATCGGCTCGGCGGTCGCAGCTGCGGCCCGCTGGGCGATCTCGACCAGCTCCTTGGCCTGGGCCTGGAAGGTCTCGAGCTGGGTCTTGGCGTGGCCGGTCCAGAGCTGCAAGGCATCGGTCGGCGACTTGGTGCCGAGCAGCTCCTGGGCAAAGTCCAGATGGGCCGTGGTGTTGGCCTTCATGAACTCCATCAGCTTGGCGGTGTACTCGCTCGCGCCCTTGTTGGCCGAAGCGAACACGGCCTCGACGGTGCCGTTGTGGGTTTCGGCGGCGTCCTTGAACTTGGCGTAGTTCTCGCGGGCCTGCGAAACGCCCTTTTCGGCGAACGCGCGCACCTGCTCGGGGACCTCGAACGGAATGATCGAGGCAGAAAACGGATCAGTCGCACCTGTCATGGTTGTCCCTCACGATAAAAGTAAAATGGAGTGAGCCTTCTGGCGCGCCCGCCGGCCAACCGGGGCCATTTCTTGTTACGAATGGCGGGTACGAAAGACTGGAAACGCAAAACAAACGAGATGGCTCGTCCAGCGCCCAGGAGTATTCCTGCCTAACATGTCAACATTGTGCAGCGCAACGCGATCCGGGGATGCGTTGCGAAATTTAATCTCGGTAAGGGTGAGGTTCCCGGAGTGGGGAACCGGGGGTTGAGGGTAGTCGGGTGCTGGAAACTCCAACAAAATGCGCTGATTTCTTACCCTCCCCTGGAGGGGGAGGGTCGATGGCGCGCAGCGCGAGCGGGGTGGGGTGATCTCTCCACGCGGGCACTGTGCAAGGCGGAGAAACCGTCACCCCATCTCGGTTCGCATTTCATGCGAACCGATCCTCCCTCCAGGGGAGGATGGGCACCTCTGGTGCCACGCCGGCGGGGGCTAATGCTTCTGCTTGGTCGCGTCCATCGCGGCGCGGTGGACGATCTGGCCCATTTCGCCGGCCTGATCGGCCAGGGCCTTCATCTGCGCCTGGACGTACTCGCCGTGCAGCCGCATCACCTCGGAGACGTCCTTGGCGTGCACCAGCGACTGGGCGTAGCTGAGCGAGGCCTGCACGTTGGCCTCGGCAAAGGACAGCGCCCTGGTGCTGAGATCCCTGGCGCTGGTGCGCATGGCCGCGCTGTGTTCCTCCAGCGAGCCGGCGGCGGCCTGAGCGTTGGCGAGAAGCTTTTCGAAGGCCTCGCGGGCCTGCCTGAAGCTCGATTCCGCCATGTTGCGCATCTCCGGCGGAAGCTCGAAATGTGCCTGGTCAGTCATTGGCGACTCCTCTTTCCTTGCCTGTCATGTCTTGCTGGTTGTGCCGGCCGTTTCGGCCGTTCCGCCCTGCCCGACCTGAGGATAGACGGCGACGGTATTGCCGGTATGACGCCGGCCCTCGCGCGAATCCTGCGGATGCAACGACCATGCTGCTTGCGGGTTCGGCCACATTAAGGTTATCGCGGCTTTAGGACGCGCCCGTTAAGGTCGGGCCGTGGACCTGCCCGCGGCCACGGGCGATACTAACCCTTTCTTAAGGCTGCCATTCCCCGGCAGCTCCACCGTGAAGCGTGACAGCGGGATTTAAAGCCGGTCGGATGACGAGTTCGGATTTCCAGTTGCGAGGCGTCGGCGATCCCAGGCTGTCCGTGCATGCGACCTCGCCGCTGCCGGCGTGGCTCTGGTCCCTCGACGGCAGCCGCGTGCTGTGGGCCAATGCGGTCGGCGCCAAATTCTTCGGCGCGGCCAATGCGGAACTCCTCGCGCAAAAGACATTCGGACCCGCCGACGGCCATCGCCGCCAGGTCACCCGGCTCGCCCGCCAGCTGCCGGCCAGCGGCGCGGTCAGGCTCGAGCGGCTGCGCGGTTTTGGCGCCGCGCTCGGCACGCTGATGACCTGCGCCTGCGCGCGGCTCTCCTTTGCCGATGGCCGCGAAGCCGTGCTCGTCACCGCGATGGATGCGGGCGCGCGCACCATGCCGCTGGTCGAGCGGTTGCTTCGCCTGGTCGACGGCGCGACGGTGCCGATGGCGGCGTTCGCGCCCGACGGCCTGTTCATCGGCGCGAGCGAGGCGGCCCGCCCCCTGCGCGGCTTTCGCAATCTCGGCGAGGCCGGCCTCGAGCAGGCGCGCAGCGATGCGCTCGCGACAGGGCGCGTCGAGCTGCCGATCGGTTTCGGCAAGATGGTGCTGCAACGGGTCGGCACCGGTGCCGATGTCGGCCTGGTCGCGCTGATCGAGCCTGCGGTCGCGCAGGCTGCGCCTGCCGCTGAAAGCACGCCGGTTGCCGTGCCAGTCGCGGAGCCCGAAGCAGCGCCGGCCCCTGCTCCACCGGCGCCGGTCGAGCCGGTGCCGCAGGCCGTCGAGACGCCGCCAGCGAACGAACCCGCCGCCGGAATCGACCTGTTCGACGCCTTTGCGGAGCTGGAAACACCGGTTGAAAACCCGTCCGTAGCCATCGTGCCGCCGCAACCCGCGCCGATCACAAGCCACATGGTCGAGCCGCCTGGACACGCGGAGACGCGGTCCGCACATGCTGACACACCGCGCCAGCATCCGCTGCGTTTCCTGTGGCAGATGGATGCGGAGGGGCGCTTTGTGCTCGGCTCAGACGAGTTCATCCGCCTGATCGGCCCGCACACGACGGCCGGCTTCGGCCGGCCCTGGCGCGAGATCGCCGACGAGTTTGCGCTCGATCCGGACGGGCGCGTCGCGCAGGCGCTGGCGAGCCACGACACCTGGGCCGGCATCACCGTGAACTGGCCGGCCGACGGCGGCGAGCATCTGCCGGTCGAGCTCGCAGGCCTGCCGGTCTACGACCGCGAGCGCAATTTTGCAGGCTTCAAGGGTTTTGGCGTCTGCCGCGATCTCGACGGCCTCAACCGGCTCGATACGCTGCGCCGTTACGAGCTGTTCGCCGAGCCGCGCCTAGCGCAGCGGCTTTCGGCCGATGTGGCGGAGCCGGAGGCCAAGGTCGAGGCAGAGGCGCCGCCTCCGCCGGTGGTCGAGCCGCCGCCTGAAATTGAACCGCCGACTGCAACTGAGCCTGAACCGCCCTCACCAATCACCGACGCGAATTCACACCCAACCGATCCGGAAACGCCAGTGGAAACGCCTCCGAATGTCGTGCCGTTCCGCGCACCCGGTGATCAGAGATCACCCAGTGATCCGAGATCGCCGACACTGACGCCGGTCGAGAACAGCGCATTCAACGAGCTCGCGCGGCAATTGTCCGAGCGGCTCGAACGCGAGCGCGAGACGATCGCATCCGCCGCGGCCGAGCCGCCGGTAGAAGAGATCACGCAGGATGCACCGACGCGGATATCAGAGCCTGGGGCGCCGCCGGCGGCAGCCGAATGGCTGAGCAAGCCCGCGCCGCCCGCGCAAGGCCACAGCACGCGCGACCGCGCCCTGCTCGATCTGGTGCCGACGGGCATGCTGATCTACCGGCTCGATCGCCTGCTCTACGCCAATCCCGCCTTCCTCACGCGCATGGGCTATGCCAGCCTCGGCGCGCTGGAAGATGCCGGCGGGCTCGATGCGCTCTATGTCGAGCCCGGCGTCTCCGCCGCCAGCAGCACGTCGCAGGCCGGCACGCCGGTGACGATCAGCGCAGCGATCGCCAATGGCGAGCAGCCGCTGGTGACGACGGAAGCGCATCTGCACACGATCGACTGGGACGGCGCGAGCGCGCATGCGCTGATCTGCGCGCTGCCGCCAGCCGCGCCTGTCGTCGCCGCGCCTTTGATGGCGGAGCCGGTGGTGGTGATCCCCGATCTGCCGGAGGCGGAGCTCGAGGCCGGCGATACCGACGCGGAAGATCTCGCCGCGATCCTCGACACCACGGCCGAGGGCATCGTGATGTTCGACGCCGAAGGCAACATCCACGCCTGCAACCGCAGCGCGGAAGCGCTGTTCGGCTATGACGGCGAGGCGCTGATGCAGCAAAATCTGGTGACGCTGTTCGTGCCGGAGAGCCAGCAGATCGTCATCGACTATCTCGAAAGCCTGAAGAGCCAGGACATCGCGAGCCTGCTCGACCACGGCCGCGAGGTGCTGGGCCGCGAGAAGAAGGGCGGCGTGCTTCCGCTCGCCATGATCATGGGTCGCACGCGGCCCGACGGCCCGAACTTCTTCGCCGTGTTCCGCGACCTCTCGCACAGCAAGAAGGGCGAGAGCGAGCTGACGCAGGCACGACGCCTCGTCGACGGCGCCGCCAATGCCAAGGCCGACATGCTGGCGCGGATCAGCCACGAGATCCGCACGCCGCTCAACGCCATCATCGGCTTTGCCGAGGTGATGATCTCCGAGCGCTTTGGTTCGCTCGGCAACGAACGCTACGGCGAATACATGAAGGACATCCGCGCCTCCGGCGAGCGCGTCATCACCATCATCGACGATTTGCTGGAGCTGTCGCGGATCGAGACCGGCAAGCTCGATCTCAATTTCGCCAACCTCAACCTCAACGACCTCGTTGAAGCCTGCGTCACCGTGATGCAGCCGCAGGCCAATCGCGAGCGCATCATCATCCGCACCTCGCTCGCGCACGCGCTGCCGCAGGTGACGGCGGATGCACGCGCGCTGCGCCAGGTCACCATGAATTTGATCTCGAACTCGATCCGGCTCGCCAGCGCCGGCGGCCAGGTCATCGTCTCGACCGCGCTGAACGATCACGGCGAGATCGCGCTGCGCATCCGCGACACCGGCCATGGCCTGAGCGAAAAGGAACTCGCCGCCGCGATGGAGCCGTTCCGCACGCCGCCGCCTGGCGATGCCGCGGACAATTCCGCGCTGAGCCTGTCGCTGACCAAGGCGCTGGTCGAAGCCAACCGCGCCCAGTTCAACATCAAGAGCGCAGGCCATTCCGGCACGCTGATCGAGGTGACGTTCGCGCCGGTGGTGGCAAGGGCGTAGGGCGGCGCTCAGCGCGCCTCCGCAGGCTCGCCGAACCAACGCGCTGCGGCTTGAGCTGCCTCTTCTTCATCGGGCGTGCCCGTCGCTCGCCCACGCGACGAAGCCATCGGGGCGCAGCAACACGGCGCTCAGGCCGAGCCGATCCGCGGGCTCACTCGCGACATAGTCGATCCGATCAGCCCAGCGGCCTGCAAACGGGCAAAGCGGCGCACGCGCGTCGAAGTCCAGCAGGATGCCTTTCGCCTGGCTTAAGCGTTCTCCGACCGTCGTGTGATCGGCCAATTTGAAATCGGGACAGCTGCGGCCGGCCAGCGGATGGCGGCCGCCAAGATCGTAGCGCAGCGAAACGCCGCGCACGTAACAGGCGAAATAGGTCGCGCCGTCGCGGGTCTCGATGAGATCGCGCATGATGGCCTGGAGCGCGCGGGTGCTCGGCGTCGGCCGCATGATCGCGACCTGCGCGCGCGACCAGTCGAGGATCTGCGCGCCGACGGGATGCCGCTCGTGGGAATAGGTGTCGAGCAGTTCCGCCGGTGCGTGGCCCTGGATTGTCGCGGCCAGCTTCCAGCCGAGATTCATGGCATCGCCGAGACCGAGATTGAGGCCCTGGCCGCCCAGCGGCGAATGGATGTGCGCGGCGTCGCCCGCGAGCAGCACGCGCCCCTTGCGATAGGTCGCGGCCTGACGGGCGCGATCGGTCCAGGTGGCGGCAAGGCGAAGTTCGCTGATGGTGACGTCGGTGCAGGAGACGCGGCGCAAGACGCCCTGCACGTGTTCGATCGCGATCGGCGCGGTGCGATGGAACGCGCCAGCATCGAAATCGACCAGCGCGATCGTGCCGGGCTGCGCATAGGTGTACATGCCGGTGGGCGTGTAGTTGCGGCCTGGGTTTAGTTTCTCCGGATCGGCAAGCTCGACCTCGATGGAGTAGCCGGTGAATTCGGGATCGGTGCCGACGAAGTCGAACCCACAAGCCTTGCGCACCGTGCTGCGGCCGCCGTCGCAGCCGACAAGCCAGCGTCCGCGAAATGTTTCGCCGGCCGGCTGCACGGTTACGTCGTCTTCTGAAACGGCAATGGCGTTGACAGCGAAACCACGCCGGATCTCGACGCCGAGGCTGCTTGCGCGCCCGGCGAGCACGGTTTCGAGCGTTTCCATATCGACCGCGACGCTGGCATCAGCCGGCGTCGGCAGGCGCCATGACCATTTCGCGGCATCGACATCGTCCTGATAGAACTGGATGCCGGCGAAATGACCGGCAGGCCGCCGGGCCTGCTGCATCCAGTGCGCAGCACTCTTGATCGCGCCTGACTTCGCGCGCTGCGCGGCGACGATCTCGTCAAGCAGACCACGCCGGTGAAAGGCCTCGGTTGTCGGAACCGACAGGCCACGCAGGCCGAACGGCAGCTGCTTCAAGGCCGAATGCGGGTCGTGTGCTTGCTCCAGCATCAGCACCGAGACGCCGGCGAGCCGCAGCTCGCACGCGAGAAACAGGCCGACGGGGCCGGCACCGGCGATGACGACGTCGTAAAGATTGAGGGATTGAGTTTGCATGAGACGCTCCTGTGGTCGATGTTCGACCGGAGCGTTCCCTGAAATGCGAGAATCACACGGACGAACGATTGAGCGCCTGCGTGGCGCCCGATGTTCGTCGCGGGGATCTCGTGCACAAGGCCAAAGACCAGAGCTTTCGTTACCGAAAGGATTTGGGCTTACCAGACCAAATCTGCCTTTTCCGACACGCGCTATATAATTCTGTCGCGATGGATGCGCAACGAAAAAGGCACGGCGCGCCGCAAGCGCCGTGCCTTTCACATGTCGGGCGTTCAGATCAGCTGTAGATCTCGAACAGGCCGGCGCCGCCCTGGCCGCCGCCGATGCACATGGTGACGACTCCCCACTTGGCCTTGCGGCGGGCGCCTTCCTGCAGCAAATGGCCGGTGAGACGGGCGCCGGTCATGCCGAAGGGATGGCCGATCGCGATCGAGCCGCCGTTGACGTTGTACTTCTCGGGATCGATGCCGAGCTTGTCGCGCGAGTAGAGGCACTGGCTGGCGAAGGCCTCGTTGAGCTCCCACAGATCGATGTCGTCGATCTTCAGGCCGTGACGCTTCAACAGTTTTGGCACGGCGAAGATCGGGCCGATGCCCATCTCGTCCGGCTCGCAGCCTGCGGCGGCCCAGGCGACGAAACGGCCGAGCGGCTTGAGACCGCGCTTCTCGGCGTCCTTGGCTTCCATTAGCACCACGGCAGCGGCGCCGTCGGAGAGCTGGCTGGCATTGCCGGCGGTGACGAACTTGCCCGGGCCCTTCACCGGCTCGAGTTTGGCCAATCCTTCCAGCGTGGTTTCAGGGCGATTGCATTCGTCGCGATCGACGACGTAGTCGACGATGCTCTCGGCCTTGGTCGCCTTGTCGACCACTTTCATCTTGGTCTTCATCGGGACGATTTCGTCCTTGAACTTGCCCGCCTGCTGCGCGGCGGCCATGCGGCGCTGCGATTCCAGCGAATACTCGTCCTGGTATTCGCGGCTGAGCTTGTAGCGCTCGGCGACGATGTCGGCGGTGTCGATCATCGCCATGAAGATGTCAGGCGCGGTCTTGAGCAGCTCCGGATCGATCGACTCCTTCGGCGTGCCGCCGCCCGGCATCGAGATGCTCTCGACGCCGCCCGCGACGATGCAGTCGGCGCCGTCGGAGCGGATCGAGTTGGCGGCCATCGCGATGGTCTGCAGCCCCGAGGAGCAGAAGCGGTTCACCGAGACGCCGCCGGTCGACGTCGGCATGCCGGCGAGCAGCGCGGCCTGGCGGCCGATATTCGGCGCGCCATGGGCGCAATTGCCGAGATAGCAGTCCTCGACATAATCCTTGTCGACGCCGGCGCGATCGACCGCGTGGTGGATGGCGTGGGCCGCGAGGGACATCGGCGGCGTGATGTTGAACCCGCCGCGGCCGGATTTCGCGAGGCCCGTGCGCGCGTAGGAAACGATGACGGCTTCACGCATTGTTTTCTCCCTTATCGAACGTTTTGAACGGAGCGTTCTCTGAACGAATTGTCCTGACGCCATTGGTACACAAGTCCGGGCCGTCGGGAAAATAAAAACGCCGCCCTCGCGAGAAGGCGGCGTTGTTCCGTGCGTCGGAATATGTCGGAGACAGGCGCGATGAGGGAGGCGCAGTGAGAGCCTAACCCCTCACCCGGATCGCATCTTGCGATGCGATCCGACCTCTCCCTACGGGAGAGGTGAAGGATCAGAACGTCAGCGCCTTGACCTGCTTGACCTGCGGCAGCGCCTGGACCTTGGCGAGCACGTCCGCCGGCACCGCGCCGTCGACCTCGACGAGCGCGATGGCGTCGCCGCCCTGCTCGACGCGGCCGAGATGGAAGGTCGCGATGTTGATCTTGGCGTCGCCCAAAAGGCCAGCGAAATGGCCGATGAAGCCCGGCTTGTCCTCGTTGGTGACGTAGATCATCGACTTGCCGAACTCGGCGTCAACGCGGATGCCCTTGATGTCGACGAGGCGCGGCTTGCCATCGTGGTAGACGGTGCCGGAGACCGAGCGCTCCTGGCGTTCGGTCGCGACCGTCACGGTGATCAGGCTCTCATAGTCGCTCTGGGCGGCGCGGACGATCTCGTCCACCACCATGCCGCGCTCCTTGGCGACGACGGGCGCGGATACCACGTTGACCTCGCCCAGCATCGGCCGCAGCAGGCCCGACAGTACCGCCGAGGTGATCGCCTTGATCTTCATCTCGGCGACGTGGCCCTCATAGGTGATCTCGACCTTGAGGATGCCGCTTTCGGTGAGCTGGCCGGCGAACGAGCCGAGCTTCTCGGCGAGCGCGATGAACGGCTTCAGCTTCGGCGCTTCTTCCGCGGTGATCGAGGGGAAGTTCACCGCGTTCGAGATCGCGCCAGTGAGCAGATAGTCCGACATCTGCTCGGCGACCTGCAGCGCGACGTTCTCCTGCGCTTCCGTGGTGGAGGCGCCGAGATGCGGCGTGCAGATCACGTTGGGATGGCCGAACAGCACGTTCGTACTCGCGGGCTCCTCGACGAACACGTCGAAGGCGGCGCCGGCAATGTGCTTGGAATTGAGCGCATCGACCACCGCCTGCTCGTCGACGAGACCGCCGCGGGCGCAGTTGATCAGGCGCACGCCCTTCTTCATCTTGGCGATCGCGGCCGCGTCGATGATGTTCTTCGTCTTCTCGGTGAGTGGGGTGTGCAGCGTGATGAAGTCGGCACGCTTGAGCAGGTCATCGAGATCGACCTTCTCGACGCCGATGTCCTTGGCGCGCTCCGGCGACAGGAACGGATCGAACGCGACGACCTTCATGCGCAGCCCGAGTGCACGATCGGCGACGATCGAGCCGATATTGCCGCAGCCGACCACGCCGAGCACCTTGCCGGTGATCTCGACGCCCATGAAGCGGTTCTTCTCCCACTTGCCGGCCTGGGTCGAAGCGTCGGCCTGCGGGATCTCGCGGGCCAGCGCCAGCATCAGGGTGATGGCGTGCTCGGCGGTCGTGATCGAATTGCCGAACGGCGTGTTCATCACGATGATGCCCTTGGCCGTCGCCGCCGGAATCTCGACATTGTCGACGCCGATGCCGGCGCGGCCGATCACCTTGAGGTTGGTGGCCTTCTCCAGGATCTTGGCGGTCGCCTTCGTCGCGGAGCGGATCGCGAGGCCGTCGTAATTGCCGATGATCTCGGCAAGCTTGTCCTTGTCCTTGCCGAGGTTGGGCTGGAAGTCGACCTCGACGCCGCGGTCTTTGAAGATCTGCACGGCAGCGGGCGAGAGTGCGTCGGAAATGAGAACTTTGGGTTTGGTCATGGGGATGTGTCTTCCTTCACACCCTCCCCTGGAGGGGGAGGGTCGGCGCGAAGCGCCCGGGGTGGGGTGAAGCCGCAACAATGAAAATTGCCGATGCGCCGTGTGGAGAGATCACCCCACCCCGACGCACCTGACGGTGCGTCGACCCTCCCCCTCCAGGGGAGGGTCAAAGACTTAGGCCGCCTTGGCGAGTTGCGCCTTGGTCTCGGCAAAAGCCCAGTCGATCCACTGCGTCAGCAGCTCGACGTCCTTGGCCTCGACGGTGGCGCCGCACCAGATGCGCAGGCCTGCCGGCGCATCGCGGTAGTACGCGAAGTCGTAGCCTGCGCCTTCCTTCTCGACCAGCGCGACCAGCTTCTTGGAGAACTCGGCTTGCGCGTCCTCCGAGAGCGAGGTGATCGCGGGATCGGTGAACTTCAGGCACACCGAGGTGTTGGAGCGGATCGAAGCGTCCTTGGCCAGGAAGTCGATCCAGGGCGTCTTCGCCTTCCAGTCGGCCAGCACCTTGGTGTTGGCGTCGGCACGCGCAATCAGCGCCTTGAGCCCGCCGATCGACTTGGCCCAGGTCAGCGCGTCGAGATAATCCTCGACGCAGAGCATCGACGGCGTGTTGATGGTCTCGCCGACGAAGATGCCTTCGTTGATCTTGCCGCCCTTGGTCATGCGGAAGATCTTCGGCAGCGGCCAGGCCGGCTTGTAGGTCTCGAGCCGTTCCACCGCACGCGGCGACAGGATCAGCATGCCGTGCGCGGCCTCGCCGCCGAGCGCCTTCTGCCAGGAGAAGGTGACGACATCGAGCTTGGCCCAGTCGAGAGCTTGCGCGAAGGCGGCCGACGTCGCGTCGCAAATCGTCAGACCTTCGCGGGTCGCGCTGATCCAGTCGGCGTTTGGCACGCGCACGCCGGAGGTGGTGCCGTTCCAGGTGAAGACGACGTCGCTCTTGGGATCGACCTTCGAAAGGTCGGGAATTTCACCGTAAGCCGCGTTCAGCTTGGTGACGTCCTTGAGCTTCAATTCCTTGACGATATCGCTGACCCAGCCCTCGCCGAAGGATTCCCAGGCGAGCGTGGTGACGGGCTTTGCCCCGAGCAACGACCACAGCGCCATCTCGACCGCGCCGGTATCGGACGCCGGCACGATGCCGATGCGATAATCGGCCGGCACTTCAAGCACTTCGCGCGTCAGATCGATCGCGAGCTTGAGCTTGGTCTTGCCGACCTTCGCGCGATGCGAACGGCCGAGCGCTGCGTCCTTGAGATTTTGGGCGTTCCAGCCGGGGCGCTTGGCGCAGGGGCCGGAGGAGAAATGCGGCACGGTCGGCCGCGAAGCGGGCTTCGCTACAATCATAATCTACCCTTCCAGATAGTAAGCCTCCCGTTGGGGGGAGGTGTCCCGCCGCGGCTGATACGGGAAACGGGAAGAGTCGTCAAGGAAGTTCAGGGGCCTCACGCGCGAGTGATGGCGCCTCCGGCGCAATGTCCGGCGCTTCGACCACGGCGAGCGCGTTCAGCAAGTCCGTGGCCTCGCTGATCAATTGCGCAGCTTTGCGGCGGCTGCCGACTTTCAAAATGCATTTGTCGTTGGCCTGCACAACGTAGTCGTTGCCGACCTTGATCATGGAATAGCTTTTCATCGAAATCCCCGAACCGACCGAGCCCGGTTTCAGACGCAGCGCTAGCACCATTCGTTCCTCGATCAACGTGAACGACCGAGGGGTAGTTTATCAGCTGTTAAGATGAACGAACGCGCGATCCGATTATGTAGCTTGCGCAACGCTCGCCATCACCTGCATCAAAAACGCACAGTCATGCCAGCGTGACTCAACACAAATCCGAGATGCTTGTAGAAGCGCTGCGCATCGACGCGGCTCGAATGCGTCAGCAATTCGACCAGATTGCACCCGCGCGCTTTGGCTTCCGCGATCGCCCATTGCACCAATTGCTCACCGATGCCGCGGCTGCGACAATCGGAAGCAACGCGCACATCTTCAAGCAGGCCGCGAATGCCGCCTTGCGAGCTGATGCCTGCGAGCACCGCGAGTTGCAGGCACCCGACCACCCTGCCCTCGCTTTCGGCAACCACGAGCGTGAGATTGGAATCGCGCTCGACCCGCTCGAACGCCTGGTAATAGATGGCCGGAAGCGGATCCTCGACGCGCTCGCGGGCGCGGCCGAGATGATCGTCGGCGAGCATCGCCACGATCGCGGGGACGTCCTCGCGGCGCGCAGGGCGGATGGAGACGGACTTATCGTTCATACTGGAAACTCCGGGACTCTGCGCGAGGGACTCCGCGCGAGGAACTCAGCGCGCCGGCGGTAGACCGAGATAGGCTTCGGCCTCTGTGATCCAGCGGCGGACGGCGGCATAGCGGCCAAGATCAAATCCGCCCTCATGCGCGAGGCGCGTATAGGCGAGCAGCGAGACGTCGGCGAGCGAAACCTCATCGCCCGCGAAGAAGCAGCTCGCGGTGAGATGCGCTTCCATGCGGTCGAGCGCCGCATAGCCGCGCTTGACCCTGTCAGGATCGAGCTCGGAGACATCCTTGCCGAGATAGACCAGCTGGAAGCGGCACACTGCGATATAGGGCTCGTGGCTGTACTGCTCCCAGAACAGCCATTCGTCCATCTTGGCGGCAGCAAAGGCGTCGCGCGGAACGAGCGCGCTGTCGCGGGCGAGATAGCGGATGATGGCGTTGGACTGCGCCAGCGTGCGGCCGTCGTCGAAGGCTATGGTCGGCACCTGGCCGGCGCCGTTCATCTTCAGAAATTGCGGCGTGCGCGTCTCGCCCTTGCGCGTGTCGATCTCGATCCAGCGATAGGGCAATGCGAGCTTGTCGCAGACCCACTTCACCTTCAGACAATTGCCGGAATTGCTGTCGCCGTAAATCTGCATCACTGCCGCCCCATGTCGGGCGACAGAGCATCAGGACGACGCGATGCTGTCAACAGTCGACATAGACGGCGGTCAGAACTTGTAGCCGAGACCCGCGCGCACGGTGTTGATGCTGGTGTCGACCGCTGAGCTGAAGCGGATGTACTCGTACTCGGCGCGCATGAACAGGCCGCCGACCAGGTTGACGTCAATCCCGACACCGGCGGTGTAGCCGTAGATCAGGTGATTGTGCTGGACGTCCGTCGAGCTCAGCGGCTGAAGCGGTGTCCAGGAAACTCCGTTGGTGCTGACCGCATCGGTGACCAAGACCGAACGCGAAATGTCGGCCTTACCAAGCGCGAGCCCGCCGAACATGTAGGGCAGGAAACAACCCCAGGCATAAGCCGCGCGTCCACGGAATGTCGCCAGATCCGAGATCGCCATCGCGGCTGATGACGTTACCGCAACATCATGAAAGGCGCCGTCGGTAAGCGTAGTTCCGCTGACAAGCTCCTTGAATGCGTTGGATGAGCCGCCATAAGTGCCGTGCAGATAGCTCACTTCAAGACCATAGACGACATCTTCCCACTGCTCATTATATCCGAAGAAGGCGCCATAGCCGCTGGCGCGGCTCGATTGCTTGCCAAGCCCGAGATTCCATTGAGAGACTTGCATCTGCTCGACGACGTTATGGTCGAGCAAAGCGGCAAGCTTGTTGGTGTTTGTGCCACTGAAGCTTTCGTCCGAGGATCCGTAGCCGGCCTGACCGCCAACATAGAAGCCTTGCCAGTTGACATTGGACTTGCTCAGACCGTCGGTGAAGCTGCCGCGCAGGATCGGCAGATCCGGCATGTCGGCCGCGTGCGCGGCAGACACCGTCCCCAACATCGCCGCCACCAACCAAAGCCTACGCATTGCAACGCTCCATCGAACTCGAACTTTCATTCGTGATCATGGCTCGTTAACCTTAACCAATGGTTGCGCCGGAGGCTTTCGTCGCCGTCGAGCAATGAAAAATACGCAAAGCAAAACGGCGCGGGATGATCCCGCGCCGTTAAGAGACTTTAACCGATGAGGCTGGTGATCAGCCCTTGGTGACGAGCGGCGGCGGCATGTAGGCCGGCGGGCTGCTGAGATCCCAGCGCACGCCGAGCTTGATGTCGTGCGAGGTGAGGTCCTTGAGCTTGATCGAGGTCGGGCCGGAGGCACTGTTGTCGAACAGGCGGAAGTTGCCGGGCGCGGCGTCGCCGAGATTCATGTAGCTGTAGGCCAGTTCGACCGTGAAGCCTGGGTTGACCTTGTAGGCGAGACCAGCGTGAGCGGCCCAGGCGAAGTTCCACTTTCCGTTGTCGGCGAAGTAGGCGACGCTGTTGGCGAGGGGCGGAGTATTTCCCACAGTGTAAGATATGCCGTCGTCGCGGAAGCCGCTGATCTTGTTGTAGGAGCCGCCGACACCGGCGCCGACGAACGGGGTGATGCACCACCACGTGCCGAGGTCGACATAGGCATTCGCCATGACGACCCACTCGGACTTGCTGCCGCTGTAATTGTTGGAGCCGACGAAGTCGGGCCCAATGACGTTGTCCGCACCATGCAGGTTAGCCTTGCCCCGGTACTGGCCGATCACGTCCGCACGAAACCAGTTGTTGAAGCGATAGCCGACACCGAGGTCGAACAACGGGGACGAGTCGAAGCCGAGTCCCTCCGTCGTCTTCGTAAACCCAGGCGCTACGGTGCCCTCGATGCTCTTGGCGCGCTGGTTGGTCATGCCGACGTCGCCGCGGAGATACCAGCCGCCGAAGTCCGCAGGCGGGGCCGGCGGCGCGTACATGGGAGGCGGAGCCGCGATCGGCATATCGGCGGCGAACGCCATCGACGAGATCAGTGACGCCGCACCCGCGGCAAGGAGAGACTTAACGCTACGCATTGGCTTCGTCCTTATGGCCGGTGAGGCTCAATACGGGCGCCTCACGTTCTGGAAACTCACAGGCGGACGATGGCACCAAATGCTTAAGCGCCGCTTAACCCTAATTTTTAAGGTTGATTTTTTCTCACTGCACACGCGGATGCGACGCAAGCGTTGCAAATATGCGGCAGCTGCACGCCGCAATTGCTAACGATGTGTGAAGCCGCAATGCAGCGAAGGAAGATTTGTTAACGCGCGTGCTGCGGCAGTTTTGGCAGGAACACCGCAAGCAGGCCGATCGCCGGCAGATAGGCGCAGACCTGATAGACGAACTCGATCGAGGTGTGATCGGCGAGCTTGCCGAGCACGGCGGCGCCCAGGCCGCCGATGCCGAAGGCGACGCCGAAGAACACGCCGGAGATCATGCCGAAGCGATGCGGCACCAGCTCCTGCGCGAACACGATGATCGACGACGTCGTCGAGGAGATGATGAGGCCGATGATGACTGACAGCACCGCACTCGCATAGAGCCCGGCATAGGGCAGCGCCAGCGTGAACGGCAGCGCGCCCAGAATCGAAATCCAGATCACGATCTTGCAGCCGAAGCGATCTCCTAACGGCCCGCCGAAGAAAGCGCCGACCGCGTTCGCCGCCAGGAAGATGAAGAGATAGATTTGAGCGGCCTGCGTCGACACGCCGAAACGGTCGATCAGGTAGAAGATGTAGTAGCTCGACAGGCTCGAAACGTAGAGCTGCTTCGAGAACAACAACGCCACCAGCACGAGGAGCGCGACGGTGACGCGGCGCGAGCTCGGCGCATCGGGATGAGCCTGAACCGGCGCCGCCTTCTTCGCCTTGATCTGCGGCTCGTACCAGCGGCCAATGCGCCAGAGGATGACGATCGCCAGGAACGCGATCGAGGAGAACCAGGCGATGCTGCCCTGCCCGAACGGCACGACGATCAGGGCGGCGAGCACCGGCCCCATCGAGGTGCCGAAACTGCCGCCGAGCTGAAACACCGATTGCGCAAAACCGTAGCGGCCGCCGGAGGCAAGCCGCGCGATGCGTGCGGATTCGGGGTGAAACACCGCCGAGCCGAGACCGACAAGCGCGGCGGCGATCAGGATGACGAGATATTGGTGCGCGGCGCTGAGCAGCAGCAGGCCGAAGAAGGTCGAGGCCATGCCGATCGACAGCGAGTAAGGCTGCGCCTTCTTGTCAGTGTAATGGCCAACCACCGGCTGGAGCAGCGAGGCCGTGAACTGGAAGGCCAGCGTGATCATGCCGATCTGCGCAAAATCGAGCGCGTAGGTGTCCTTCAGGATCGGATACACCGAGGCGATCAGCGACTGCATGGTGTCGTTGAGGAAGTGCGAGAAGCTGATGCCGGCGAGCACGACATAGGCCGGCCCCGCGGCTGTCTTGACGCCAGACTTGGGCGCGACGTCGCTGACGACGACGGGCTCGGTCAGTGTTTCCTCTGAGACCACGACAGGCTTGTTCAATGCAGCATCCCGGCAGGCGCGGCGAACGCCGCATCGCCTAACTACGATGCTAGCTGCGGCCGAACCACCGCCAATCGTCGATGGCTGGGATGCGCAACTTCCCCTCTCCCCCTGTGGGCCCTGTGGGAGAGGGTGGCATAGGCGGCCTTCGGCCGCCGTTCTAAGGAACGCCGATGCTTTGCATCGGCTATGGCGCAGCGGCGAGTGTTCAGACCGGGGACATGGTGGACGGGTGTTCGGAGACATCGTGGACACTTTCGAGCCTGCCGTCGAGAGGCCGAATATCGACGGTTGCAATTGTCTGGGTTCGGAAGACGACGTCGAAGAGGCCGTCCTGTGTGGTTGGCCGGAAGGCGATCGCCTTTCCGCGGAAGGCCTTGGGGACTTTGATGGCACGGCCGAGGAAGCTGACGTGACCACCCTGCTGGACGCGGCGCACGATGTCGCCCGGGGCGTATTCGAAGGGCGCGATGGTCTCGACATAGGCGCGCTGGCTCGGCTGATAGCGGCTGGCCGGGACGGCCAGCTCGATAGCCTCGTGTGGTCGCTGCGTGTTGTAGACGTTGCGCCAGTGCTCGAAGGCGCGCGCGGCGGCGGCGAGATCGGCGAAGGGCGGAGCGGACAGCACTTCGGCCTTGAGGCTGCGGTGGAAGCGTTCGTCCTTGCCCATGGTCTGCGGATGATAGGGCCGCGAATGGCTGATCCTGATGCCAAGCTCGATCAGCCAGACGCCGAGCGGGGTGAACGGGCTGCCCGGGCCATCGCCCCAGGGCGAACCGTTGTCGGTAATCAGCCTCTCGGGCAGGCCGTAGCGGCGGAATGCGGTGATGAGTTGCTGCTGGACCGTTTCGGTCTGCTCGTTGGCGCAAGCCGCAAGCACCACGGAAAAGCGCGAGTGATCGTCGAGCACGGTCAGCGGATGAAGCCGGCCGGCGTGCATGGCCACATGGCCCTTGAAGTCCATCTGCCACAACTCGTTCGGCCGCCCGCGCTCGAAGCGGGTGAAGGGGGCCTGACCACCGCCGAATGTGCCGAGCTCGATACCATGCCGCTTCAGGATGGCCGTCACCGTGGAGGGCGCCGGAACTTCATCGTGGCCGAGATCCTTCAGCCGCCTGGCAATCTTGCGGCCGCCCCAGGCCGGATGCTCCGTGCGGACCGAAAGCACCGCATCCTCTGTCGCCGCAACGCTGCGCAGCGGCGAATGCTGCGGCCGCCGCGACTGCTCCTGAAGCCCCGTCGTCCCGCTTGTCCGCCAACGCTCCAACCACTTGTAGCCCGTCGTCGGACTGATCCCGAACCGACGGCACAATTGCCGAACGTTGGCTCCCTCTGCCGAGGCCAACATCACAAACTCCAATCTCGCGTCCATCCGAGACACCTCGCGGAACGGCATCCGACAGCCTCCTTGATTCGCTGTCGAAACTGTCCACGATGTCTCCGAACACCCGTCCACCATGTCCCCGGTCTGAACACCCACAGGGGGAGAAGGAAAAGCTCAAGCCGCCGCGGCGTGTCCCAGCGCGGAGACGATGGTGTCGACGACGTCCTCGATCAGGACGCGGTCCTCGCCCTCGCCCATCACCCGGATCACCGGCTCGGTGCCGGAGGAGCGGATCAGGAGGCGGCCGTGGCCGTTGAGCCGCTTCTCGCCGTCGGAGATCGCGGACTTCACCTCGGAATTGTCGAGCGGCTTGCCGCCCTTGTGGCGGACATTCTTGAGGATCTGGGGCAGCGGATCGAAGCGATGGCAGACTTCCGACACCGGCCGGCGCAGCTTCTGCACCACGGCCAGTACTTGCAGCGCGGCGACGAAGCCGTCGCCGGTGGTGGCGTAGTCGGACAGGATGATGTGGCCGGACTGCTCGCCGCCGAGATTGTAGCCGCCGTTGAGCATCTGCTCGAGCACGTAACGATCGCCGACCGGCGTGCGCACGAGATCGAGCCCCTGCCCTTTCAGGAAGCGCTCGAGGCCGAGATTGGACATCACGGTCGCAACGATGCCCGGACGCGACAGCCGTCCGTCATCCTTCCAGCTCTGTGCGATCACCGCCAGCAGCTGGTCGCCATCGACGACATGGCCGCGCTCGTCGACCAGGATGACGCGGTCCGCGTCGCCGTCGAGCGCGATGCCGATGTCGGCGCGCATCTCGCGCACCTTCCGCGACAGCGCTTCCGGCGAAGTCGAACCGCAATCCTTGTTGATGTTGAAGCCGTCAGGCTCGACACCGATCGGCACCACGTCGGCGCCCAATTCCCACAGCGCTTCCGGCACCACCTTGTAGGCGGCGCCATGGGCGCAGTCGATCACGACGCGGAGGCCGTCGAGCGAGAGATCGCGCGGCAGCGTGCGCTTGGCGAATTCGATGTAGCGGTCATGCACGCCGTCGATACGGCGGGCGCGGCCCAGGCTCGCACTTTGTGCGAGCCTCTTCTCGATGGGCTCGTCGAGCATCTGCTCGATCTGCTTCTCGACGTCGTCGGAGAGCTTGAAGCCCTGCGGCCCGAACAGCTTGATGCCATTGTCCTCGAACAGATTGTGCGAGGCCGAGATCATCACGCCGAGATCGGCGCGCATCGATTTGGTGAGCATCGCCACCGCGGGCGTCGGCATCGGGCCGACCAGCAGCACGTCCATGCCTACAGAGGTGAAGCCCGCGACCATCGCGTATTCGATCATGTAGCCGGACAGGCGGGTGTCCTTGCCGATCACGACCCGGTGGCGATGGTCACCGCGCTGAAACGCAAGGCCCGCGGCCTGGCCGACCTTGAGCGCGAGCTCCGGCGTGATCAGTCCGTTGGCGCGGCCCCGGATCCCGTCCGTCCCGAAATATTTGCGGCTCATATCGTCCCCCAACAACCAGGAATTCCCACGACAACCTCCGGGTGCCCCGACGGGCCCCGCATCCCTGATTTGCTGAGGTGTTATAAAGCCATTGCGGCCAACTTGGCTTCAATAAATGTGATTAATCATTACGGAACCGGGGGCCGCCGGCGTCCCGGTAACCTGTTGTTAATACTATATTTCCCGATTGAGGGCCCGAAACGAAGCGGAACCGCCCCTAGTCGCTCCGCTTCACATGACCGTCGGCGCGGCTCGGCGCCGGCTGGGTGACGTTGACCGGATCGGAGCCCGGGAAGGTCTCTTCCAACCCCTCCTCCAGCGCGTCGTCGAGATCCTGCTTCTCCTTGATCTCTTCCGGCGAAGGTCCTGTGCGCGGCCTGGTCATGGCGCCCTCTCGCAATCGATTTGGCTGTGCATCCAACCATGCTAGATGACCCCGAAACCTTCCGATGCAAGAACTCCAATACAAGACTTCCGATCTAAAGCGGGCCGGGGAACGTTCATGAAGCACATCACCTGTATCGACGATCTTCGCGCGCTGCATAAGCGCCGCGTGCCGAAGGCGTTCTTCGACTATTGCGACCGCGGCTCCTATGCCGAGGAAACGCTGCGCGCCAACCGCGAGGACATGCAGGCGATCAAGTTCCGCCAGCGTATCCTGGTCGACGTCTCCAAGCGCGACACCTCGACCACCATCCTCGGCGAGCAATCGACCATGCCGCTGATCCTGGCGCCGGTCGGCCTGCTCGGCATGCAGCATGGCGATGGCGAGATTCACGCCTGCCGCGCGGCGCAGGCCGCCGGCATCCCGTTCACGCAGTCGACGATGTCGATCTGCTCGATCGAGGACATCGCTGCCAATGTCGAGAAGCCGTTCTGGTTCCAGCTCTATGTCATGAAGGACCGCGGCTTCATCAAGGAGCTGGTCCAGCGCGCGATCGCGGCGAAGTGCAGCGCGCTGGTGCTCACCGTCGATCTCCAGGTGATCGGCCAGCGCCATGCCGACATCAAGAACGGCATGACGATCCCGCCGGAATGGTCGCTGTCGAAATTCATCGATTTCGCGACCAAGCCGGCGTGGGTTTCCGGCGTGCTGCAGGGCAAGCGCCGTACCTTCGGCAACATCGCCGGTCACGTGAAGAACACCGAGGACCTCAACCGCCTCGCCGAATGGACCGCCTCGCAGTTCGACACCTCGCTGAACTGGAAGGATGTCGAGTGGATCCGCAGCATCTGGCCGGGCAAGCTCATCATCAAGGGCATTCTCGACGTCGAGGACGCCGAGGAAGCGGCCAAGACCGGCGCGCAGGCGCTGGTGGTGTCGAACCATGGCGGTCGTCAGCTCGACGGCGCGCCATCCTCGATCGAGGTGCTGCCCGAGATCGCCGACGCGGTCGGCGAGAAGATGGAGATCATGTTCGACGGCGGCATCCGCTCCGGCCAGGACGTGATGCGCGCGCTCGCGCTCGGCGCAAAGTCCTGCATGATCGGCCGCGCCTACGCCTATGGCCTCGGCGCCGGCGGCCAGGCCGGCGTCGCCAAGGCGATCGACATCATCCAGAAAGAGCTGCTCACCACCATGGGCCTGTGCGGCGTCAACAGGATCGACGAGATCGACGATCATATTATTGCGGTGGCGCCGTAAGGATACAGGTGCTGGTAGGTGGGCAAAGCGAAAGCGTGCCCACCAACGTCGCGAAACGCGGGACAATGGTGGGCAGGGCGCAAGTGCGCCTTTGCCCACCCTTGTTTTAGCCCGCGTTCCGGGATGGTCCGAAGGACCAGACCTCAAGTGCGCAATTGCGCACCGGGGAACCTCGAGATTCCGGGTTCGCGCTCAGCGCGCCCCGGAATGACACTTCGTGTCACATCGGCGGCGTCACGCCGTCGCGGCCGACATTGACACGGTTCGCCTCCAGCGTGCCGTCATCCTTCTTCGCCGCACCAAAGATGATCAGCTTGGCGCCGGGCTTCACTTCCGACTTGTCGCTGGCGACGAAGGTGACGATCGGGGTCTCCGGCGGCACCACGACTTTCTTCTCGCCGTCCTTGTATTTGACCGTGATGTTCTGGCCGTCGGTGCCCTTGACCGTCTGCGCCACGGTGGCGTTGGTCATGGTCGAGTTGGCGCGGGCATCCCAGGGGCGGAAACCTTCGGCGGCGCCGCGCTGGTTTTCCGGAAAGATATGCACGGCAATCGCCTTCTGCGTGCCGTCGGGCTCGGGCATGCCGGTGACGCCGATATAGGAGCCCTCCTTGATCTCGGAGAGCTGCGTCTTCACCACCGCGAAGACGGCGACATTGTCGGTCATGCGCACCTTCACGTCGGTGCCCTCGCGGGTCCTGATGCCGAGCGTGTTGCCGTCGACGCTTTCGATGGTGCCGCGGATGCGGACGGTCGGCGTCTGCTGCGCCGAGACGGTTGAAACGGCGATAAAGGTGGCGAATGCAGCCACGACAGCGCGTGGCATCCAGTTGTTCAGTGTCGACATGGCCTCGTCCTTCCAGGGCGTTACGACGATCAGACAAGGCAACCCCGTCTGACCGCCGCTATTCCCTGAATTTTCGATCACATCGGCGGGGTCAGGCCGTCACGGCCGACACTGACGCGATTGGTTTCGAACGAGCCATCGGGCAATTGCTTCATGAAGGCAATGACCTTGGCGCCGGCCTTCAGCTCGGACTTGTCTGCGGGCACGAAGGTCACGACCGGTGTCATATCGGAAACGAACACCTTCTTCTCGCCGTCCTTGTACTTTACCAGCAGCGTATGGCCGTCATTGCCGACCACGCTCTCGGACACCGTCGCATTGGTCATGCTGGAGTTCGGCTTCAGATCATAGGGCCGCGAGCCTTCGCCGGTTCCGCGCATGCTCTCTGGAAACACATGCACCTCGACGGCGTTCTCGCCGCCGTCCGGTCCCGGCACGGTGGTGGCGCCGACGAACGAGCCGACCTTGATGTCGGTGAGCGAGATCTTGGTGACGCCGGCCACGCGAACGTCGGAGGCGATGTGGAGCTTCACGTCCTCGCCGCTGCGCGACTTGACCTGCATCGCGTCACCATCGACGCTCTCGATCGTGCCGCGGACGCGGGTCGGCACCGGCGCCTTCTGCGCGACGGCCGCGAGGGTGGAAGCAGCCACCATCGCGATGGCGATGAGCGGGCGCGTGAAATTAGCACGTTGGATCGTCATGACAGTCTCCGATTGCCCCCACGGATAGTGAACGCCGGAGACCGCACACTATTCTCTCAAGTCTTTGTGAGATCGGCCTCGACCAGCGCGCGCAGCTCCGCGGTCACTTGCGGCCTCTGGCCGAACCACAGCTCGAAGCCGCGCACCGCCTGGTGCAGGAGCATGCCGAGCCCGTCTGCGGTCCTCAGCCCGCGGGCCCTGGCGGCCGCGAGCAGCGGCGTCACCAGCGGGACATAGACCAGGTCGGCGACCACGGCCTCTTGCGGCAGGCGCACCATATCGACCTCGAGCGCGGGCTGGCCGTGCATGCCCAGCGAGGTCGTGTTCACGAGAAGTTTTGCCCGCGGCAGGATGTCGTTGACCCCGTCCCAGGCAAGCGGACGCACGTTCGGCCCGAACTGCGCGGCCAGCGCCTCGGCCCGCGGCAGCGTGCGGTTGGCAAGATGAACGCGCGTGAAGCCGCGTTCGAGCAGGCCGAACACCACCGCGCGCGATGAGCCGCCGGCCCCCAGCACCAACGCTTCGTCCGCCTTGTCCCAGCCTGGCGCGCTAGCGTCGAGATTGCCGAGAAAGCCCTCGACATCGGTATTGGTCGAGCGCAGCTCGCCGTCGGCAAACCACAGCGTGTTGGCGGCGCCCACGGCCCTGGCGCGCGCATCGGGGGTCGACAGCTCCAGCACGCCCTCCTTGTGCGGGATGGTGACGTTGGCGCCGACGAAACCGCGCAGCGACAGCCGCAGCACGAAATCGCGCAGGTCTTCGGGCGGAACGGCCTCGATGACATAGCCGCCCGCGATGCCGAGCGTGCGCAGCCAGTAATGATGGATCAGCGGCGAGCGCGAATGCGCTGCCGGCCATCCGATCAAGCAGGCCGCGGGAGCCTTGGTCACGGTCATCCTTTCCCTCGGGTGGTGTTCGAGGGCGATCCATTTCGTGTCCGGCCGGTCCTGTCAAGCAGGCGGATGCTACACCGTGGCTTCGGTCGCGCCGGGGGCGGCCTTGATGTCCGCGACCGCGCGCTCGATGGTCTGACGATAACGCGCGCGTCGCGGGCTCACACCGTGCGTCAGCAATGCACGGCGGACCGCGGGCGAAGCCCCCGTGATGAACAGCCGGATGCCCTGGCGCTGGGCCTTGTCTGCGACACGGCCCAACACATTCGCCGCCGTGGAGTCCAGGAATGGCACCGCCGCGAAATCGACGACGAGCGCCTTGCGCTTGTCGGCGATGCCATCGAGCACGCCTCCGATGGCCGAGGCCGCGCCGAAGAAGAACGCGCCAGTGATGCGGTAAACCAGCACGTCGCGGTCGACCGCCAGCGCGGGATCGTAGGGCACGCGCTCGCCATTGCCGTCATCGGGGCGATCGGCCGCGACCAGCGGCGAGCGCTCCTCGATGCCGGTCATCTCCGCCATGCGGTGGATGAACAGCACCGCGCCGAGCGCGAAGCCGACCAGAATGCCTTCGGTCAGATCGCGGAAGATCGTGAGCAGGAAGGTTGCGAGCAGCACGATTGCATCGCCCCAGGACGAACGCAGCAGCGTCGCGAATTCGTGCTTCTCCGCCATGGTCCAGGACACCACGACGAGCACGGCAGCGAGCGCGGCGAGCGGGATGTAGCTCGCAAGCGGTGCTGCGACCAGCATGAACAGCAGCAGAAAGACGGAGTGCAGCATGCCCGCCAGCGGCCCGCGCGCGCCGGCGCGGATGTTGGTCGCGGTGCGCGCAATCAGGCCGGTGACGCAAATGCCGCCGAACAGCGCCGCGCCGATATTGGCGGCGCCTTGCGCGACCAGCTCGCAATTGGAGCGGTGACGGCGCCCGGTCATGCCGTCGGCGACCACCGCGGACAACAGCGATTCGATCGCGGCAAGCAGCGCGAATGAGATCGCATCGGGCAGCACCGCTTTTGCCTTGGCCAGCGAAAACGCCGGCAGCGCCGGCGACGGCAATTCGCGCGGAATGCCGCCGAAACGACTGCCGATGGTTTCAATTGGCAGCGACAGTGCAGCCGTCGCGATGGCCGCAAGCACGACCGCGATCAGGATGCCGGGCCAGGACGGCTGCCAGCGCCGCAAGCCGGCAATGATGGCGATGCTGACGAGAGCGACGGCAAGTGCGGACGGATTGACGGTGTGAAGGCCACCTGCGAGCGCGGCGAGCTTCGGCACGAACTCGCTCGGCTCTTTCCCCGCGAGGGTGATGCCCGAGAGATCGCGCAGCTGGCTCGCAAAGATGATCACGGCGATACCCGCGGTGAAGCCGACCGTGACGGGATAAGGAATGAACTTGATGTAGGTGCCGACGCGCAGGAGGCCCGCGGCGATCAGGACCACGCCCGCCATCATGGTGGCGAGAACGACGCCGTCGACGCCGTGCCGCTCCGCCGTCACCGCGACCAGCACGATGAAGGCGCCCGCAGGGCCGCCGATCTGGAAGCGGCTGCCGCCGAGCAGCGACACGATGAAGCCGCCGACGACCGCAGTGTAGAGTCCGCGATCCGGTGTCACGCCCGAGGCGATCGCGATCGCCATCGACAGCGGCAGCGCAACGATAGCAACGGTGAGGCCTGCAAACACGTCGGCGCGGAAATCCGACAGGCCATAGCCTTCGCGCCAGACGGTGATGAGCTTTGGCAGATAGAGTTCGGCAAAGGTCGGCCGGCGCAACTGACGCAAGCCGTTTGCGTGATCGCTTGTGATGCTCATTTTCAGCAAAGTGCTCCGCTGCCCCCACAATGCTCCGATGCATCGTGCAGCGCGTGCGACGATGCGCTAGTCCATCCTGATCCCGGGCAGGATCAACGCGATCATGCCCCGATGCTGCGCGGCGGCCCCGGCTCCTTGAGGCGAACGCCCCGCCCGCCGCTATCGCTGCGGGCCTGCTCGCCGATCAGCTCGATGCCGGCCCGATCGAACGCCTCGACCACCTTGATCAAGGTCTCGACCACGCCACGCACATTGCCGGTAGAAGCCTCCATCCGCTGGATGGTCGGCAGCGACACGCCCGCGAGCTCGGCCAGGGTTTTCTGGTCGATGCCAAGCAGCGCGCGGGCTGCCCGCATCTGGAAAGACGTGATCACCGTGGCCTCACGTGTCAGAGCTTATAAGTGATATTTCATGCATATACAATGATGTAAAATACATCATTATGAGACGAACGCAAGCGCTCCTCCGTCATGGCGAGGATCACTGCGATCAAGCAAGCCAGACCGCCTCGTCGGAGACAGTCTGGATTGCTTCGCGTCGCGAGCAATGACGTGTGGAGAGAGATGACCCCTCAACCCCACCTCTCCCGTAAGAACTGTTCAGACCGGGGACATGGTGGACGGGTGTTCGGAGACATCGTGGACACTTTCGAGCCTGCCGTCGAGAGGCCGAATATCGACGGTTGCAATTGTCTGGGTTCGGAAGACGACGTCGAAGAGGCCGTCCTGTGTGGTTGGCCGGAAGGCGATCGCCTTTCCGCGGAAGGCCTTGGGGACTTTGATGGCACGGCCGAGGAAGCTGACGTGACCACCCTGCTGGACGCGGCGCACGATGTCGCCCGGGGCGTATTCGAAGGGCGCGATGGTCTCGACATAGGCGCGCTGGCTCGGCTGATAGCGGCTGGCCGGGACGGCCAGCTCGATAGCCTCGTGTGGTCGCTGCGTGTTGTAGACGTTGCGCCAGTGCTCGAAGGCGCGCGCGGCGGCGGCGAGATCGGCGAAGGGCGGAGCGGACAGCACTTCGGCCTTGAGGCTGCGGTGGAAGCGTTCGTCCTTGCCCATGGTCTGCGGATGATAGGGCCGCGAATGGCTGATCCTGATGCCAAGCTCGATCAGCCAGACGCCGAGCGGGGTGAACGGGCTGCCCGGGCCATCGCCCCAGGGCGAACCGTTGTCGGTAATCAGCCTCTCGGGCAGGCCGTAGCGGCGGAATGCGGTGATGAGTTGCTGCTGGACCGTTTCGGTCTGCTCGTTGGCGCAAGCCGCAAGCACCACGGAAAAGCGCGAGTGATCGTCGAGCACGGTCAGCGGATGAAGCCGGCCGGCGTGCATGGCCACATGGCCCTTGAAGTCCATCTGCCACAACTCGTTCGGCCGCCCGCGCTCGAAGCGGGTGAAGGGGGCCTGACCACCGCCGAATGTGCCGAGCTCGATACCATGCCGCTTCAGGATGGCCGTCACCGTGGAGGGCGCCGGAACTTCATCGTGGCCGAGATCCTTCAGCCGCCTGGCAATCTTGCGGCCGCCCCAGGCCGGATGCTCCGTGCGGACCGAAAGCACCGCATCCTCTGTCGCCGCAACGCTGCGCAGCGGCGAATGCTGCGGCCGCCGCGACTGCTCCTGAAGCCCCGTCGTCCCGCTTGTCCGCCAACGCTCCAACCACTTGTAGCCCGTCGTCGGACTGATCCCGAACCGACGGCACAATTGCCGAACGTTGGCTCCCTCTGCCGAGGCCAACATCACAAACTCCAATCTCGCGTCCATCCGAGACACCTCGCGGAACGGCATCCGACAGCCTCCTTGATTCGCTGTCGAAACTGTCCACGATGTCTCCGAACACCCGTCCACCATGTCCCCGGTCTGAACAAAGAACGAGGGAGAGGGTGGGAATGACAGAGTGATGCTTTACCGGATCACGCCGCGTGCTGATGCGCGGCGATGATCTGGTCGGCGGCGCGGCCCGTGACTTCGGCCATGTGGTCGAACTGACGCGTGAAGCTGCCCGCACCTGCCGTTGCCGAACGCAGCTCGACGATGAGCTCGCCGATCTCGGCTTCCGGCATCATGGCGCGGACGCAGTCCCAGCCACTCCAGCCGTCGCGGGTGTCGAAGCCGAGGATCTGGCCGCGCCGCGCCGACAGGATCGCGTTGATCTTGGCGGTGGCATCGGTTGGACAGACGATCTCGACCACGTGGATCGGCTCCAGCAGCACCGACTGGCAGTGCGGCAAGCCTTCATTGAGCCCGACCCTCGCGGCCGTGCGGAAGGCGAGGTCGGAGGAATCGACGCTGTGATAGGAGCCGTCGGTCAGCGTCACCTGCAAATCGGTGACGGGGAAACCGAGCGGGCCTCGCGTCAGCCCGTCGACGACGCCTTCTTCCACCGCACCGATATAGTTGCGCGGCACCGCGCCGCCGACGACCTTCTCGTCGAACTTGAAGCCTTCGCCGCGCGGCAGCGGCTTGATGTCGAGCACGACATCGCCGAACTGGCCGTGACCGCCGGACTGCTTCTTGTGGCGGCCGCGCTGAGTGATCGGCTTGCGGATGGTCTCCTGATAGCCGATCGCCGGCGGATGCGAGGAGATCTTGACGCCGAAGCGATCGCGCAGCCGCTCGCTCGCGACACGCAGATGCATCTCGCCCTGTCCCCACAGCACGGTGTCGTGGGTCTGGGCATTCTGCACGACGACGAGCGACGGATCCTCCTCGTGCAACCGCGTCAATGCCTGGCCGAGCTTGACATCGTCCTTGCGGTCGGTGGCCGCAACCGACATGGCGAGCACCGGCGGCATCGGCTCCGCGGCGGCGAGCCCGGCGGGCGGCGCCTTGCCGCTCGAAACGGTATCGCCGGTCTTGATCGGATCGAGCTTGGCGAGCGCTACGGTGTCACCGGCTTCGGCCGAGGCACGCTTGCTGTCGTAAGCACCGTTAACGGCGAGAATGCCGGAGATGCGGCCCGACCCGCCGGAGGCGGATTGCAGCGTGGCGCCGTCGTCGAGATGGCCGGCGAGCAGCCGCGTCAGCGAGAGTTTTCCGCCGTGCTGCGAGTGGAGCGTCTTGAAGACGAAGCCGAGCGCATCCTTGCTCTCGGGCGCACCGAGACGTTTTGCGGTCTCCGCAATGCCGGGCGCCTCGTGGCGCAGCGCCTTCATCAGACGCAGCACGCCGTTTTCGCGCGCAGCGGCGCCGAGCAACACGGGGCAGATTACCCCTTCGCGCAATTCGCGGGCGAGATCGTCGAACACGGCATCGCGCGGCGGCTGGATGTCCTCCAGCAATTGCTCCATCAGCGCGTCATCGTGATCGGCCAGCTTCTCCAGCATCGAGAAGCGCGCCTCCTTCTCGCGATCGAGATCGCCGCCTTCGAGCGCGATCACTTCGGACGCCTTGTGCTCGCGATAGACGAACGCGCGCTCCAGCGCGAGATCGACAAAGCCCTCGATCAGCTCGCCTTTCCAGATCGGGATCTGGCGTAGCACCAGCGGCACGCGCGAAGCGGGCTGGAGCATCGCGAGCGTCTCGCGGATGCGCTGGTTGGCGCGGTCGATCTTGTTGAGGAACAGGAAACGCGGAATCTTCAGCTCCTCCAGCTCGCGCAGGATGATCTGAAGCTGCGGCAGCTTCTTCTCGTCGGCCTCGCAGACCACGATGGCGGCATCGACGGCGGGAAGCGCGGCGCGCATGTCGTGGGCGAACTCGACGGAACCAGGACAATCCAGGAAGGTATAGCTGTCGCCCATGAAACTCGTGGTGGCGGCAGTGAGCCCGACGGTCATCTTGTGATGACGGGCCTCAGGCGTGGCGTCGCCGACGGAAGTTCCGGCGTCGACGCTGCCGGCACGCGGGATTGCGCCCGTTCGCGCCAGGATCGCTTCGAGAAGTGTGGTTTTACCGCTTTGGAAAGGGCCCACCAGCGCAATGCACCGTGGACCTCGGGGACTTCTGACGTCTTGTCCCATTTCGCCGCCTCCTTGGTGTGGAGCTCGGCCCATGATTGGGTCGGCAAACGCAGATGCTCTGCCCGTCCCCGAGATTTGGCAAGCGTCAAACGTCGCTGCGGTGCGTCGTCGGTTAGACAAAGTCTTGATGGCTGGTGCGGCCCGGTGTTCCACCTCTCCCCGACGGGAAGAGGTCGGATTGCTTTGGCGCGCAATTGCGCGCCTGAGCAATCCGGGTGAGGGCCGCAACTTTCGGTGAGATTGTAACCCCTCACCCGGATCGCATCTGTCGATGCGATCCGACCTCCCCTTCGGGAGAGGTGAACGGACACCTCCGTTGGCGCGCGTTAACGGCCCGGACGGAGTTCCAGGCTCTCGAGTCCGGCCGCGACGTTGAGGCCGACCTGGCCCTGCACGCTGAGCGGCTGAAGCGCGATCGAATTGTTGGAGCCGCCGACCAGCACGTTGCCGCCGAGGCCGACGCCGACCGAGGCGCTGCCCTGCGCACCGGCATAATTTCCGGAGAGATCGCCGGCGCCGAGTCGATTGACCGGCGCGAACACGCCCCAGGCGAGCGCCGTCTCCTGGGTAATGCCGAGATCGATGCCGACTTTACGGATCGTCGCGACGTAGCGGTCTTCGGGCAGGCCGTCGGCGCGCAGCACGCAGCCGAGATTGGTCACCGATCCCACCACGAAGCCGATGCTGGCGCCGCCGCGGCATTCGAGCACGCCGACCTGCACCATCCGCGACTGCGCGCTGGCGCCCGCGATCGAGGCAACGAGGCTCGCGGCAGCGAGCCCGGCAAGGAGGAGTGAGCGGCGCATGAAATGTCTCCGGCGATGAATGTGATGCGAGCATTGGAGGGCGCGGCGCGAAGCCGCACGAGGGTCTATGCCACATTCGTCGGGGGCGTGCCAGATCGCGCGGACGTGAAAGAAAAAAGGGCCCGCTCTGCGCGGGCCCTTTCATGCCGGATCGTTACTGCGAGCTTAGCGCAGGTTGCCGCAGAAGCGCTGGATGCGCTTGCAGGCGTCTTCGAGGTCCGAGGTCTTGGTCGCGTAGGAGATGCGGAACGCCGGGCCGAGGCCGAAGGCCGAACCCTGGACGACGGCAACACCTTCGGTCTCCAGCAGTTCGGTGACGAACTGCTCGTCGTTGGAGATCACATTGCCCGACGGCGCCTTCTTGCCGACCGTGCCGGCGCAGGACGGATAGACGTAGAACGCACCCTCGGGACGCGGGCACTCGATGCCGTTGGCCTGGTTGAGCATGGAGACGACGAGATCGCGACGCTCCTTGAACACCTTGTTGTTGGCGGCGATGAAGTCCTGCGGACCGTTCAGCGCCTCGACCGACGCCCATTGCGAGATCGAGGACGGGTTCGAGGTCGACTGCGACTGAATGGTCGACATCGCCTTGATCAGCTGCGCGGGACCACCGGCGTAGCCGATGCGCCAGCCGGTCATGCAATAGGCTTTCGACACGCCGTTCACGGTGAGCGTGCGGTCGTAGAGGCTGGGCTCGACCTGCGCGACAGTGGTGAACTGGAAGTCGTCATAGACGAGGTGCTCGTACATGTCGTCGGTCATCGCCCACACATGCGGATGCTTGACCAGCACGTCGGTGAGCGCCTTGAGCTCGGCCCTTGTGTAGGCCGCGCCGGTCGGGTTCGACGGCGAGCACAGGATCACCCATTTGGTCTTCGACGTGATCGCGCGATCGAGCGCTTCGGCCTGGAGCTTGAACCCGCTCGCGGCGGTGCAGACCACCGGCACCGGCTCGCCGCCGGCGAGCGCCACCATCTCGGGATAGCTGACCCAATAGGGCGCCGGGATGATCACCTCGTCGCCCGGATTGATGGTCGCCATCAGCGCGTTGTAGAGCACCTGCTTGCCGCCGGTGCCGACGATGATCTGGTTCGGCTTGTAGCCGACGCCGTTCTCACGCTGAAACTTCGCGATGATCGCGTCCTTCAGCTCGGGGATGCCGTCGACCGCGGTGTACTTGGTCTTCCCGGACTCGATGGCGCGGATCGCCGCCAGCTTGATGTTGGCGGGCGTGTCGAAGTCGGGCTCGCCGGCGCCGAGGCCGATGACGTTGCGGCCCGCCGCTTTCAGCGCGCGTGCTTTATCCGTGACCGCGATGGTCGCGGACGGCTTCACACGGTCGAGCGCAGCAGCAAGGAAGGCCATTGTCATCTCCTGACAAGCGTCGTGAACCCATGGGTCGTCACGACTCTGATTGTGGGAATGGACACACCCTAAAACGTGTACCGCTGCACCGCAAGAAACTTCGGCACGATCCAGGAAAAGTTTACGGGTTTGGAGCGTTTCAAGGCTCGATTTCCCGCAATTTTCCGCAACTTTGCCGGACAAACTCCTCATATCCGGCAAGGCTTGTCCTCGGAGCAATTTTGCGCCGCGCGAGCGCCACGAGACTGACGATCAGCTGACGTTGCAACGGTGCGTCGTGCATATTGACGCAAGCGTGATCTGATTTGCACCGTCGCACGAACACGATCTTCTGCAACGTTGCAGTGCGGTAGGGTTTTCGAGTTTTTCTATGGGGCAGCACTTGCGGCGGATTCGCATCGGCATCATTGTTTAGCCGCGGTGCGGGGCAACAAGCACCGCGCTTTCCCGTCCTTCGGAATCGAACTCCCAGAATGTACAAGCTCTATTCGATGCAACGCTCGGGCAACAGCTACAAGGTCCGCCTTGCGCTGGCGCTGTTGAACGTGCCCTACGAACCCATCGAGGTGGACATTCTGCGCGGCGAGAGCAAGACGCCGGACTTCCTGGCGAAGAACCCGTCCGGACAGGTGCCGTTGCTCGAGGTCGGCGACAATCGCTATCTCGCCGAGTCCAATGCCATCCTGTGGTACGTCGCCGTCGGCACGCCGCTCGCGCCGGAGAACCGGATCGATCGCGCCGAGGCGCTGCAATGGATGTTCTTCGAGCAGCACGCGCTCGAGCCGAATATCGGCGCGGCTTATTTCTGGCTGTCGCTGGTCAAGGGCGGCCGCGACCTCCAGACCCACTCGCTGGAGGACTGGATGGAGCGCGGCTATGGCGCGCTCCAGGTGATGGAAAACCATCTCAAAACCAGTGCCTACTTCGCCGCCCGCCAGCTCACGGTCGCCGACATCGCGCTGTACGGCTACACCCACCTCGCCGACCGCTGCGACTTCGACCTTTCGACCTTCCCGGCGGTCCGGGACTGGCTGAAGCGCGTCGAGGCCGCGCCTGGCTTCGTGGCGATGGACTGGCGCCCCGCCGAGATCGACGATCCCGCCAGCATCGCGGCCGGAGCCTGAAAACCGGTACGGCGTTAAGAAATAGCGGGCATAGCGTTAACCTTTGCCGTAATCCCGCCGCTTTCAGCGGTTTGACCGCCGCAATATCGCCAGTTGAAATTGTGAGGTTGTCCGGCGTCGCGGGTGATTCGCTCGCACGTTGAAGGATTTAGACCATGATTCGGGCGTCCGGCACGGCAGGCTTTCGTAGCCAAACCGATACCGTTTCGTCTTCGCGGCTGACCAACGCGGTTGCGGCCTCGCTCGCCGTCGCCGCGCTCTCGCTGTGCGTGATCGTCACCCTGACAGTGCTGACGACCAAGGCGACCATGGCGATGGGTCTGCCGGTCTGATCCCCGTTTCATCCTCGACCTGCCTTCAAGGTGCTGCGCGGCCCGCGCCTGCCGGCATCGCGACGGGACACCGATGAAATCGCCTGTGGTCATCGTTGCAATCACCCTGACTGCGGCCATCCTGGTCGCGGCATCGCTGTTGATTTTCGTCGGCACCCGCAAGGGCCCGGGCACCTCGACGCTGAATGCGCCCGCGCCGCAACAGCGCATCATGCACGCGCATTTGGTCTAAAATCATCCGAAAGCTTTGAGCGCGCAGGCAAGCGCCCGTTAAGCGCATCGCGTGAAATCGGATTGCGCTGGCGCAACCATCGGTCAGTCTGACGTCCTTATCTCGTGCAGGGAAGAACGAGCCAGGCCCATGCGGTTCGGATGGCGTGCCATTTCCGGTCCCGTGCTGACGGCAGCGATCGCACTGCTGGCGATCCTGCTCGACCGTCATGCTCCCGCTCTGTCGCTTGCACCGCTGTTCGTTGGCATCGTGGCGCTGGCCGGCTCGCTCTCGGGCTTTGCCTCTGCGCTTGGCAGCGCCGCCATCGCCGTGATCGGCGCGGCGCTGCTCGCGCTCAGCCATCGCACCGCCCCCGGCTTTGACGTGACCGATCTCGCGCCGCTCGGCCTGCTCGCGCTCACGGCCGCCTTTACCGCTGGCATCACCGGCCTGATGCGCGAGCGTCTGCTCGACGCCTTTGCCGCCGAGCGGCACAACCACGCCGCCGCGGCGCGGCTGTCGGCGGCGCTCGACCAGGTCGATATCGGCATCGTGCTGCTCGATGCCGAGACCCGCGCCGAATTCATCAATCGCGCGTTCCGCGATTATTTCGCGCTGCCGGACGAAAAGGCCGACGACAAGCCACCCTTCATCGCGCTGATGTATCACGGCCGTGATACTGGCGCGTTCGAGCTGCCCGAGGATGAGCTCGGCGTCTTCATCGCGCAGCGCATGGAGATGGTGCGGATCGGCGACGCCACGCCGATCAATATCAATTTGCGCAATGGCGAGGTGCTGCGTTTCGTCTGCACCGCGCTGCCCGACGGCGGCCGCATGCTGAGCTACACGCCCGTGACCGACCTCGTGCGCCACACCGACGCGCCGGCCCGCGCCGAGTACTACCGCTCGCTGCGCGATCCCACGGCGCGAAAGCTGATCCGATATCTGCGCGTGGCGGAGTGAGCGCGACACGGCAATTGATCGAAGCGCCCATCATCACGTATGAAGGCGCATCCTTCGAAATCGCGGATTCCCCAGATGTCGCTTACCATTCGCTCCGTCACTCGGCAGGACTACGATCAATGGCTGCCGCTGTGGGACGGCTACAACGCCTTCTACGGCCGCTCCGGGCCGACCGCGCTCGCGCCTGAGATTACGAAGGTGACCTGGCAGCGCTTCTTCGACGCCTACGAGCCGGTGCACGGGTTGGTCGCCGAGAGCGAGGGCCGGCTGCTCGGCATGACGAACTATCTCTTCCATCGCAGCACCACCGCGATTGAGCCGTCATGCTATCTGCAGGATCTTTTCACGTCGGAGGCTGCGCGCGGCAAGGGTGTCGGCTCTGCGCTGATCCACGGCGTCTACGAGCGCGCAAAACTCGCAGGCGCGCCGCGCGTCTACTGGCAGACGCACGAGACCAACACCACGGCGCAGAGCCTGTACGACAAGGTCGCGGAACGCTCCGGCTTCATCGTCTACCGCAAGCTGTTCTGATGCGGCTGTCGCAACCCTGTGGATAACTCGGCCTGTCACTGGCCCGTAACACACCGGGACTAAGTTGCGGTTGCGTCTGATCAGGCCCCCGTCACCGATCAAACGCCCCAAAGCGGTCCCCGTCAGTCGCCGCGTCTGACAGGGGCCGCATTTTTTTGTCCGCAGTTCCTTTCAGCATGGCTGCAACGCGGCCAGCCGCTTGCCGGTGCGGTGCACCGCGGTCACAATGGGCGCCTGCTTTTTCTGACAGGATCTCCCATGGAAATTCGTAATCTCGGCGGCTCCGGCTTGCGCGTGTCCGCAGTCGGGCTCGGCTGCAACAATTTCGGCCAGCGCACTGATCTGGAAACTTCGCGCAAGGTGATCCACCGCGCGATCGATCTCGGCATTACGCTGTTCGACACCGCCGACATCTACGCCGGCCAGGGTGGCTCGGAGACAGTGCTCGGCACCGTGCTCGGCGACCGCCGCAAGGACATCGTGCTCGCCACCAAATATTCCAAGCCGATGGCGGCCGACGGCACCAAGCAGGGCGCCTCGCGCCGCTACATCATGAATGCGGTCGAAGCCAGCCTGACGCGGCTCAAGACCGACTACATCGATCTCTACCAGCAGCATGATTACGATTCGCTGACGCCGATGGAGGAGACGCTGCGCGCGCTCGACGATCTCGTCCGCCAGGGCAAGGTCCGCTACATCGGCCATTCCAATTTTCCGGCCTGGCGCATTGCGGAGGCCGAGTTCACCGCGCGCGCGATGAACGTCAGCCGCTTCGTCTCGGCGCAGGACGAGTACAGCCTCGTCGTCCGCGACATCGAGAAGGATTTGCTGCCGGCCGCGCAGGAATACAAGCTCGGCCTGCTGCCGTTCTTCCCGCTCGCGAGCGGCCTGCTGACCGGCAAATACCAGCGCGGCGCAGCAGCCCCCGCCGACACGCGCTTCGGCAAGGCGCCGGCGCTGCGCGACCGCTACGTCACGCCGCGCAACGAGGACATCGTCGAGAAGCTCCAGGCCTTTGCCAAGGCGCGCGGCCATTCGATGCTCGAGCTCGCCTTCTCCTGGCTCGCGGCACGGCCGCAGGTGTCCAGCGTGATCGCGGGCGCCACCCGCGTCGAGCAGGTCGAGCAGAACGTCAAGGCGATCGCCTGGCAGCTCAGCGCGGACGATCTCGCCGAGATCGATGAGATCACCAAAGGCTGATCTCTGCGGCGCGGCGCTACTTGGCGCCGCGTCCCACCGTCTGCATCACCTCAAAGCCTTCGAATTGGGGATGGCCGAGATAAAGCGGCTTGTTGTCGCCGGCCTTGTGATGCGCCGCACGAAAAGCCTCCGACTTTGTCCAAGCGTCAAACGCCGCGTGATTGGCCCACACCGTGTGCGAGGCATACAGCGTATGGTCTTCAAGCTCGGGGCCACGCAGCAGATGGAATTCGACGAAGCCCGGCACCTTGTCCAGATGGGTGTCGCGCGACAACCAGACCTGCTCGAAGGCGGCCTCCGATCCCTTGGCGACGCGGAAGCGGTTCATGGCGATGTACATGCGAGTGGTCTCCTGATGCTCGGCTCATCATGTCGTCATTCCGCGACGCGCCGCAAGGCGCGGGCGTGGAATGACGCCGGCGGCTGCTAAGCCACGAGCCCCTTCATCGGGCGCGCGGCGGCACTGTCGGGGAAGACTGTCTGGGCCAGCACCTGATCGGACAGGCCGAACTGGCCCTGCAGCACGCCCTTGATCACGGACCGGAGATCGGTGGTCGGCTTGAGGTCGCGGGCCTCAAAGAGGTTGGCGGGCTTGAGGCCGGGCCAGTCGGAGATGACACGGCCGCCCTTGACCGCGCCGCCGGCGAGCAGGGCGACGGTCGCCGTGCCGTGGTCGGTGCCATCGGTGCCGTTGATACGCGCGGTGCGGCCGAATTCGGTCGCGACCACGATGACGGTGTCGCGCCAGCGGTCGCCGAGGCCGCTTTCGAATTCGGCGAGCGCGCTGTCGAGACCGCCGAGCAGGAACGCGAGACGTCCGACCGAACCGCCTTCGTTGGCATGCGTATCCCAACCGTCAAATGCGAGTGCGGCGATGCGCGGACCATCATCGGCGGCCATCAGCTTGGCGGCGCCGCGCGCGACCTGGCGCATCTGCGCCACGGCATTGCCGGGCTTCGGCTTCATGTCATCGCCGCTCGCGGCCTTTTCCAGTTGAAGGCCCTGCGACAGCGCGGAGGCCAAAGCGGGATCGCGGTGACGATAGAGCTCGACCAGCCGCATCGCGGTGTCGTCGTCGGCCTGCGGCAGCGCGACCGGCGCCCAGCCAACGGTCGGCGCGTTGCCGCGCAGCACCAGCGGCGTGGTGGGGCCGACCGCGAGACCGCTCGACACGCGCTCGCCGCGCGGCAGCGCTTCCAGCGCGCGGTTGAGCCAGCCGGACTGCACGCGGCCAGGGCCGGCATAGCCGCTCTCGAGCACATCCTGGCCGTCGAAATGCGAGCGATCGCGATAGGGTGTCGCGACGGCATGAATCACCGCAGCATGCTGCGCGCGATACATCCGCGCAAATTCCGGCATCGACGGATGCAGCGCGAAGAAGCTGTCGAGCATCGGCGCGGGATGCGCGCCATCGGCGGTCAGCGCGATCGATCCGTGCAGGCCGGCATAGTCGGGGTCGCCGACCGGCGCGACCGTCGCGAGCCCGTCGAGCGCACCGCGCAGGATCACCACGACCAGGCGGGGATCGCGCCCATCGGCGGCGGCGCGGGCGAATTTCGGCAAATAGGCCCAGGCCGCAAAGGAGGCGCCGCCGAGCAGGAGGCCGCGGCGCGAGGTGAGGAGCCGGTTTTCGACGCAGTCGATCATCGTCATCTCCTCTGCAATTCCGGCGACATCAGCAGCAGTGCCAAGGCCTGCTGGCGCGATTCCGCGCGCTCGATGGTCCGCCGCGTCTCGATTGACGCCGCATCGGCTGCAGCGAATTCCAGCAAGTCGAGCGGATCGATGTTGGGCCCGAGCCGCGCGCCCATCTGCGAAGCGATGTCGAGCCGGAGCTTCATGCCTTCCGGAGCGGCCCAGGCCGCGGACGTGTCGGGGAAACCGTTCGGTCCGGCCGGCGTCCACAGGGGTTGGCCGAGCAGGTTCAGATTGCCGAGATAGCCACCGGGATCCTCCGGCACGCGCGCAAGCAGCCGGCCGCTCGCGACCAGGAAATCGTAAGGCGAGCGCATCTTGGTCAGCGGCGCCTTCCAGGCTTCGTTGGAGTCGACCAGCGCGGTGGCAAGCGCCTTGAGATCGCCGTCGGTCTTGATGAAGACATCGCGCAACCGCGCAACCACGGCCTGAGGCGGATCATCGGCAACGAAGTGGCGGACGAATTTGGTGGCGATGAAATTCGCGGTCGACGGATGGTGCGCGATGTCGGCGAGCGCGGCTTCGCCCTGGGCAAGGCCAGTCGCTTCATAGGTCTTGCCGAGCAGCCGTTGCGGCCCGGGCTGGTGCGCGTTGGCGTTGAAGACGAACGAGCCGGGCGCCCCGAGCTGCCCCTGCCGGCCGGCAAAGGTCCATCCGGTGATGATCCGCGCGAGCGAGGTAACGTCCTCCTGCGTATAGCCGCCACCGACGCCGAGCGTATGCAGCTCCATGATCTCGCGCGCGAGATTTTCGTTCAGCCCGCGCTTGCGGTTCTGGCCTGCGCGCGAGTCCGGTCCGAGCGATTGCTGGTTGTCGAGGAAGAACAGCATCGCCGGATGCTGCTCGACCGCCTTCAGCATATCGGTGAAGCGCCCGAGCACATGCGGGCGGATCGCCTCGCGTTCGAACGCACCGGCCCACATCCGCGCCAGCTCGCCCTTGCTCGCGGAGATGCAGAAATGGTTGGACCAGAACACGACCAGGCGCTCGGTGAAGCCGCAATCGGCCATCATCGCGCGCTGCAGCCGCGCCAGTGCCTCAGCGCGAAAGGTCTTCTGGATCACGTTGAGCGGCTGCGGCGACGGTTTTGCAGCAGCCGGCGCGGCATTGGGCTGCATGCTGTCCGGCTTCATCGCACTGTCGGCGGCCTTGTTGTCGGCAGCAGGTTTGGCCTCGGTCATTTGACCTGCGATCTCGGTCATGACCGTGTTGAGCGAGAGATTGCGGCGCAACGTATTGTCGGGCTTCGGGTCGGCGGGCGGCTGCGGCGCCGGCGCTTCGGTCGGCGCGGCGGCCTTCGCGACCTCGCGCGCCTGCTTGACCTGATCCTGATAGGCGAACGCGGCTTGGCCTAGCTGCGGCGTCGATTGCAGGCCCGGCGCCTCCAGCAGCGCGCCGAGGGGACGCGCCAGTTCCGCCTTCACGAAGCCGCGGGGATCGGAGGCCGCATTGATGAGATCGCCGGAGGCCCCGCCGCGGGCGCCGAAGCCGAAGCGGTTCAGCGCGACGAGGGCGGCTTGCGAATCGCGGGCCATCGATTTGTCCTCCGCGCGGTGCCAACCGCTTCCCTGGTCGGTGTGCGGCGCCTAATATACCGCAGCCGGAGATGAACCCGACATGAAAATGACGGCGAAGCTTTTGCGTAAATCATGACAAATCCGAAAGAAATCACGCTCACGCAACCGGCACCGCGCCGCCTCGCCTGTTCCCGATGCGGCACCGAATTCGGCTGCGACCTCTCCGGCCAATGCTGGTGCGCCGAGGAGACGGCAAAGCTGCCGATGCCGGTCAAGGGCGAGGATTGCCTGTGCCGGGAGTGTTTGCGGAAGGCGGCAGCGGAGGCAGCGCAAACCTAGACCGCGAATCCGGGCGGTTTCCGCGCCATGCCGTCGAACGCATCGAGCAGCCTTTCGCGCCAGGCATAGACGGGATCATCGGCCTCAAGCAGCTTGAACGGGCTCACCACGCGCGCCCACTGAAAGCCGCCAAACACGATGTAGTCGGCATAGTTCGGCGCGGCCCCGCCGAGATAGGCCTGCGTCTTGAACGTCTGCCGCATCACCTCCAGCGATTTGCGAAAGCCGATCACAGCGCTATCGCGGCTCGCCATCACCTCCTCCAGCGTCTTGCCGCCAAAGCGCGCCTCGCGCGACTTGCGGAAATAGGCGGCATCGACCTCGTCGAGCTTCTCGGGGATGTCGGCGACGATCAGCGGAAAGATGCCGCCGACGATGGCGATGTCGCCCCACGCGTTCAGCATGCGCGCCATGGCGCGGCCGCCCTCGCCGCCGAACAGCGATGGGCGATCCGGAAAATTGTCTTCGAGATAATTCGCGATCACCCAGGAATCGACCACAGGCTTGTCGTGATGCAGCAGCACCGGAACCTTCTCCGAGCCGTGGGGTGCGATCGTGCTCTTCTCGGTGAAGCGCCAGGGCAGCGATTCCGCCGTCAGCCCCTTATGCGCCAGCGCCATCCGCGTGCGCCAGCAATAGGGACTGAACGGGCGCGAGGCATCGGTGCCGACGAGTTCGAAGAGTTTGAGCGACATTTTGGTGTTCCGTCATTGCGAGCGCAGCGAAGCAATCCAGTCTGCCGCTGCGGAGACATTCTGGATTGCTCACATGGGGATTTGGTGTGTCAAGGTGGTAGTTCAGCTTTTTGTTCGATTGCAGCCAGCTCTTCGTCCCGACCATGGGGCCCTTCGGATGGCGCGCGCAGATCGAGTCAAGGTCGGCCCGTAGGGCCGCCGCGAAGCGGCTTGACCTTGACTTGAGCGAGCACGCCATCAGGCTTTGGTGGTCGGGCGGATAACTCCTTGTCGTCAGGCGATCTCAGGTTCGAGCCAGTTTTGACAATCTGGTTTTGCTTGCCAGATCAAACTCACATTCGGTCGTCGCGTGATAGCGACAGCACCAACATTCCGCTTGCGGCGGGCAGGCTCGAGAGGACGAGGCCATTCTTCGTTGCGGCGTTTGAAGCCATGCAATCCATCGGTTCGTCCACCCGGATCGGCCGAGGTTCGATCGGACCTCGGCAGATTGGTTTTGAGGTGGTGAAGAGGGCTCAGGCGGCAGGCTTCATCACGGCCCCCTCGATCACGACGCCCTGGGTGACATACTTCCACAAGGCAACCAGCAGCTTGCGCGCCAACGCCACGATCGCGCGCTTGCGGCCGCGCTGGCTGTTGGCCTTGAACCATTGGGTCAGAGCCGATTGGGGCTGGTGGCGTATCCACAACCAGGCGAGCTGGATCATCGTGGTTCTCAGCCGCGGATTGCCGGCCTTCGACACGCCCTGCTCGCGCTCGATACCGCCGCTGCGCCATGGCGTGGCCGCAAGCCCCGCATAGGAGGCGACCTGGCGGCGGTTGGCAAACTGGCGCCAGAAGGCTTCCGTCCAGAGAACGGCAGCGAAGTTCGGGCCCAGGCTCTTCAGGCCGAGCAGCATGGTGACCGGGTCCGATGCAGCCTTCTCGCCGGTTGGCTTGCTCGCCGTCAGTAGCGCCTCTTGCTCGCGCTCCACCGCCGCGATCTGCTCGAGCAGCAGTTCGAGCCGGGCGAGCTCGCGGCCGACCTGCGCCTTCAAATGCTGCGGCAACGGGCGCCCGTCCCCGGTGCGCAAGGCCTCGAGCCGTGCCTTGCGGTCGCGCCGCAGCGGCACATAGCCGGATATCCCTTGTGCAAACAGCAGCCCCTTGATCCGGTTGACGTGCTCGATCCGCTCCGCGATCAATGTCCGCCGCTCGCGGCAAAGTCGGCGGCGATCCTCGTCCTCCGGTGAAGGAGCAACCACCATCGCGCAGACCCGCGGCTCGCCGCGCTTGTAGGCCAGAAGCGACCGCAGCAGCGTCTCGCCATCGAGCCTGTCCGTCTTGGCCCGCCGGCGCCGGCGCGGCGTCGCGATCGAGGCCGGATCGACCACGTGGCTTTCAATGCCCTCCTGCTGCAAAGCGCGGTGAAGCCAGAACCCATCCAGTCCAGCCTCCTGGATGGTGATGATCGGATAGTTCTCCCCCGTTCGGGCCAGGGCCTTCTGCTTCAGCTCTGCAAACAGCTTCAAGAGCGCCGCAATATCACCGGCCTCCACGCTGTGTCTGGACATCTTCTCGCCCTTGCCGGGCGACAGCGAGGTCACCAGCCATGTCGAGCGGCTCAGTTCCAATGACACAAAAATTGCGCCAAACTGCGTGCGGATAGCGGCCGGTCCGTCGGAAGGATGATCGAGCAACATCGTCGTCTCCAGGTTGAATGGATTTAGCAACCTCAGTCTGGCCTCAGATCTGGTCGCTATCCACTCCCCATGGAATCTTCGCTGGCGCTCGCAATGACGATGTTGAGAGACGTCACCGCCCGTTGGTTCGCAGCAGCCTTTCGCCGTCTTCCGTCACCGCGATAATCAGGCCGATGCCGGGCAGTGTCTGGCGCGCGACGAAGCCGCGATCGGCGGCGTCCTCCCAGATGGTGAGGCGCGGGCACGAGGTCTTCCAGGTCGAGACCACCTCGGCATAGGCGCGCGGCTCACGCGCGATCCATTCGACGAAGTCCAGCACCAGCGGGTCGGCCGTCTCGTTCATTGCAAACCTCCCTTGTCGAAGGCAGCCAGCACCGGCGTACGAACCAGCAGCCAGCCGCCATAGGCGATGTAATAACAGGCGATGGTGGTGATCAGCTTGTTCGACCAAGCCACGAATTGCTGGTCGGTCATGGCTTCGAGAATGCGTCGCGCCAGCGTGGTGCCGAGCATGGAGGCCGCGATCGCGACGCCGGCCAACACTGGGTCGAGCGTGGCGGCCTGGTCGATGATGCCGCCGAAATAGATCAGTTTTGTGAAGTGACTGACGAGCTGGCACATCGCTTGGTCGCGACCTTCTCGCGCCGGCCGAAATCGCCGCCGAGGAAGAAGGTGTCGAGCAGCGGTCCCGAGACGCCGGTCATCAGCATCAGGCCCATGCAGATCGTGCCGTAGACGGTGCCCTGCCAGAGACGATCCGGATCGGGTTTGATATTCGTCGGCAGCAACCGTGCCATGAACGGCGTGGCGCCGAGCGTCAAGAGCGCCATCGGCTTGTCCGGCACATAGCGGGTGAGCGACCAGGCCGCCAGCGCAATGGCAGCGCCGACCATATAGTTCGCGACCGGCCGCCAGCGGATATGCGCGCGCCACAGCAGAGCGCGCCAGCCGTTCGAAGCCATCTGCGTGATCGCATGCAGCACCATCGCGGTCGGCAGCGGCATCAGCGCCAGCAGCACGCCGATCAGGATCAGCCCGCCCGCCATGCCGAACAGCCCCGACAGGAACGCGGTGGCGACCATCAGCAATCCAAGGGCAGCGATCATGATGGGCGTCACGAAAGTCTCCGGTGGTGGTCGCGTAAGGGACGCAAACTGCTCCGCGCTCTCGCCCTCAGGCGGGAAGCGTCCTCGCGTCGACAAATCAACTTGGAATTACTCTCATTCTTGTGCCTCCCTTGCCCCATCTTCGCAAACTGAGTTATCTTGGCCTGGCATCAGCTTTCCTGAGGGTCATTCGTTTGCGGCGGCTGCTCTTTCTCAACGGCATCAAGGCATTCGAGGCCGCGGCGCGGACCGGCAGCTTTGCTGCGGCGGGTGTCGAGCTGAGCGTGTCCGCGGCCGCCGTCAGCCGCATGGTGCATCTCCTGGAAGAGCGGCTCGGCGTCGCACTGTTCGAGCGCAAGGCCAACAAGCTCGTGCTGACGCAGGCAGGCCGTGCCTATCAAAGTGGCCTGACGCCGATCTTCGACGCGCTCGCAAGCCTCACCGCGCAGGTGACGGCACCGTCCAGCGTGCGCGTGCTCACCATCGGCGTCGGCCACACCTTTGCGATGCGCTGGCTGATCCCGCGGCTGTCGGAATTTCGCAGCGAGGAGCCCGACATCGAGGTGCGCTTCACCACCGGCGGTGCCGAGGTGCCGTTCGGAGAGGACTGGAGCTGCGGCATCAAGCTCGGCACCGGCGACTGGCCGGGGCTCGTCGCCGAACCGCTGTTCGCGGGCGACCTCACCCCGGTCTGCGTGCCCCGCCTCGCCAATGGCCTGAAGCGGCCGGCCGATCTCAGAGGGCCCGGCCTGATCCGCGTCACGCATTCGCCGGAGGACTGGCCGATCTGGCTCAAGGCCGCGAACCTTGCTCGCATCAACGCACGCGGGCCAGAGTTCCAGTTCTACGGCCAGGCACTCCAGGCCGCCGCCGACGGGCTCGGCATTGCCATGGGCATCCGGCCCTATATCGACGACGACCTCGCCGCGGGACGCCTGGTCGCGCCATTCGACCTCTCGGTGCCCAAGGGCATGCGCTGGTATCTGCTCTATCGCAGTTTTCAAACCGAACAGCGCGATTTTGCCGCGTTCCGCCGCTGGATCATGCGTTCCGCCGCGGAACCCGCGGTCCGGCCGCGGCGGTCCGGGCGCGCCGCCGCACGGAACTGACCATCACCCTTTCGGTGAAAAAGCCGGCGGCTTGTGAACGGCTTCACATTGTGAAATCCGCAAACGTGGTCCTCTAACCCTCCGACAAGAGAGTATTTGGGGACTACCAATGACGACCATTTACGACGGCTTTGACATCGAATCCTTCGAAGCTGGCAAGGGACTGTGGCACGCCCGGATCCGGCGCGCCGATTTCAGCCCGGTTGCCATCGATGGCGTGCTGTTTCCGGCCATGGAAGTCGGCTTCGCCTGGCCCGATCCCGACGCCGCGATCGAAGACGCCAAGCATCACATCGATCGCTTCCGCCGGCGCGCCGACGACAGCGACGAATAGACCGCCGAGACGGCAACAAAACTGAACGACAGCGTGGCGTAACAGGGGGGACACCGGTTTATGTCAGTCATCGAATGCGACGACACGGCGCGGCCGCGGATTTATTCGCGCAAGGTGCTGGCGATATGCCCCGAATGCGACGGCGATCTCACGGTGCTCCGTGTGATCGGCGGCCGCGCCGGGTGCGAGTACTGGACGATGCGCTGCACCGATTGCGGCGGAATCCATCTCGACATCCTCGAGCCACGCCTGACGGTCGTGGACGGCGACGGGCCACTGCCGGCGGCGTAGTCGCAAGGCCACTGAACCAAGGCCTGCTGCCAACTTGCTGTCAGCAGCCTGCGCACAGGCGGGCTTTCGCTCTTTTCTGGGCGACGGACTCGTCCCATATTCGGGGCATGGCGAAGAAACCTGCTCCCCCAAAATCCCCCAAATCCAAGGCAGCTAACAAGGCACCCAACTCGAAGGCGCACCGCCCCGATGTGCAGCCGATCGGGCCGGCGCTGGCCGAATTGCTCAATCCCGCGATCAATCGCGGCGATGCCGGGCTTGGATCGGGCACTGGCCTTCAGCCGCCGCCGGATAATTCGCGCGACCGCCGCTCCGGCGGCGAGGCCGCCGCACATCGGGCACGCGCCTCGACCCCGAAGGAATTTCCGCAGGATCGGCCGGTGCCGCTGCGGCCAGATCCGCAACCGCGGGAGGGCGGCGGCTTCGACGAGGCGCCGCAGGCCAATTACGGAACCGCGGCTACGATCCCGACGCTCGATCCGGAACTGGCCCGGCAGCTCGGCCTTCCCACCGAGGAGGACGACGCCGAGGCGCTGGCGCGTCCGCCGCGCACCAAGATGGAGGCGCTCGGCGTCAAGGCGACCGCCGACGCACTGGAATCGCTGATCCGCGAGGGCCGGCCGGAGTTCCGCAGGGATGACGGCTCCACGAAAGTGTGGACCCCGCATCGGCCGCCGCGCCCGGAGAAGTCCGAAGGTGGCGTGCGCTTCGAGATCAAGTCACCGTACCAGCCGCGCGGCGACCAGCCGACCGCGATCGCCGAACTCGTCGAAGGCATCCAGCGCAACGACCGTTCGCAAGTGCTGCTCGGGGTCACCGGCTCGGGCAAGACCTACACTATGGCCAAGGTGATCGAGGCGACGCAGCGTCCCGCCATCATCCTGGCGCCGAACAAGACGCTCGCCGCTCAGCTTTATGGCGAGTTCAAGAGCTTTTTTCCGGACAACGCGGTCGAGTATTTCGTCAGCTATTACGACTATTACCAACCGGAAGCGTATGTCCCGCGCACCGACACCTATATCGAGAAGGACTCGTCGATCAACGAGCAGATCGACCGCATGCGCCACTCGGCGACGCGCGCGCTGCTCGAACGCGACGACGTCATCATCGTCGCCTCCGTGTCCTGCATCTACGGTATCGGCTCGGTCGAGACCTACACCGCGATGACCTTCGCGCTGAAGAAGGGCGAGCGCATCGACCAGCGCCAGCTGATCGCCGATCTCGTCGCGCTCCAGTACAAGCGCACGCAGGCCGATTTCAGCCGCGGCACCTTTCGCGTGCGCGGCGACGTCATCGACATCTTCCCGGCGCACTATGAGGACCGCGCCTGGCGCGTGAACCTGTTCGGCGACACCATCGAGAACATCGAGGAGTTCGATCCGCTCACCGGCCACAAGCAGGACGAGCTCGAATTCATCAAGATGTACGCCAATTCGCACTATGTGACGCCGCGCCCGACGCTGGTGCAGGCGATCAAATCGATCAAGTCCGAATTGAAGATGCGGCTCGACCAGCTCCACGACCAGGGGCGCCTGCTGGAGGCGCAACGGCTGGAGCAGCGCACCACCTTCGACCTCGAGATGATGGAGGCGACAGGAAGTTGCGCCGGCATCGAGAACTATTCGCGCTACCTCACCGGGCGCCTGCCCGGCGAGCCGCCGCCGACGCTGTTCGAATATGTCCCCGACAACGCCCTGGTGTTCGCCGACGAGAGTCACGTCACCGTGCCGCAGATCGGCGGTATGTTCCGCGGCGACTTCCGCCGCAAGGCAACGCTCGCCGAATACGGCTTCCGTCTGCCGTCGTGCATGGACAACCGCCCGCTCCGCTTCGAGGAATGGGACATGATGCGGCCGCAGACGGTCGCGGTGTCGGCGACGCCCGGCGGCTGGGAGCTGAACGAAAGCGGCGGCGTGTTCGTCGAGCAGGTCATTCGCCCCACCGGCCTGATCGATCCGCCGGTCAATATCCGCCCCGCCCGCACCCAGGTCGACGATCTCGTCGGCGAGGTCCGTGCCACCGCCCAGGCCGGCTATCGCTCGCTGATCACCGTGCTGACAAAACGCATGGCGGAGGACCTCACCGAATATCTGCATGAGCAGGGCATTCGCGTCCGCTACATGCACTCCGATATCGACACCATCGAGCGCATCGAGATCATCAGGGATCTCCGCCTCGGCGCCTTCGATGCGCTGGTCGGCATCAACCTGTTGCGCGAAGGCCTCGACATTCCCGAATGCGCGCTGGTCGCGATTCTGGACGCCGACAAGGAAGGTTTTCTGCGCAGCGAGACCTCGCTGATCCAGACCATCGGCCGCGCTGCGCGCAACGTCGACGGCAAGGTGATCCTCTATGCCGACCAGATGACCGGGTCGATGGAGCGCGCCATCGCCGAGACCAACCGCCGCCGCGAAAAACAGGTCGAGTACAACACCGCCAACGGCATCACGCCGGAGAGCGTCAAGAAGCAGATCGGCGACATCCTCAATTCCGTCTACGAGCGTGACCACGTGCTGGTCGAGGTCGGCGGCCATGACATGACCGACGACGTCATCTCGATCGGCCACAACTTTGAAGCCGTGCTCGCCGATCTCGAGACGCGGATGCGCGAGGCCGCCGCCGATCTGAATTTTGAGGAAGCCGCCCGCCTGCGCGACGAAGTCAAGCGCCTGCGCGCGACCGAGCTCGCCGTGGTCGACGACCCCACCGCCAAGCAGCGCACCGTCGCAGGCAAGGCCGGCGCCTATGCGGGGACGAAGAAGTACGGCGACGCCGCCAACTTGCCAGTTAGCGCCATGAAGAAAAAGACCGTGAGCTCCTCGCTGAAGGCGAGCGGAGGTGGCAGCAGCAGCGGCTCAAAGGTGCACAAGCCGCACCTCGACGAGATGCACGGCCCGGAATCCCTGCCCTACCGCGAGAGCCCGAGTCTGCCGTCAAAGCCGTTCGGCAGCACGAGCCGGATCATCCAGCCGACGGACTCGCGGCAGTCAGGACCGGAGTTCGGGCCTACGCCGAAGTCGACGGGTGGGATGCCGGGGCGACGGGGTGGGTGGAAGAAGAGGTAGGACGCTGGTCACTGAGGGCGGAGTCGCGGTGTTGAGATGGCTCGCGCCCCATTTCCGGTGCCTGAACAAGGAGCGGAATAGATTCCGGGTTCGCGCTTTCGCGCGCCCCGGAATGACAGTGGCCTACAACTTCCCCTGTCCGCTCTGGCTCTGCTGTTGCTGCTGCTTGTCCTGCTCCTTGGCGTGGTGGCGACCGTAGAGGCAGCCGGCGGCGGCGCCGAGCATGCCGTGATGGCCGGCATAATGGCCGGCGACGCCGCCGACGACGGCGCCCTTAATGCAGCCCTTGGCGTTGGCGACGGGTGCCGCGGCCAGCGAGAGCAGGACGGCGGCGAGAACGATGTGCGGACGTGTCATGGGATCGATGTCTCCAAATGAATGTCGGCCTCTCAACGAGCACGCGCGCATCGCGGTTCCAACAGCGCTTGCTTCGACCGAACTTCGTCAAACGCCGCACCGGAGCGGCAAACACCGGGACCGGTAAAATGCGGGGTTCTATTGTAAATCTCACAAAGTGCGCTCACTTGTGCATTGCAAAAACGTGATTTGCGTTTCGGCCGAAATCGCCTATTTGTTCGTACACCAATGAATTGAGCAAGCCCCGCCGCGCATTGCTGCGCATGGGGTTGCTTTTCGTTTTTGCAAGCCAGTTTCAGGACGCCCCAAGATGACAGAGCACAGCCTCTGGCGTTTCTCGCGTGCGTTGCACCGCGCGATCAACGACCGGCACTTCGAGGATATCGAGGCCCTGATCGACGAGGATGTCGAGTGGGCAATTTACGGCCCGATCGACATGTTTCCGTTCCTCGGCGCGCGCCAGGGCAAGGCGGCGGTGCTCCAGGTCATCCGCCAGCTCGCGGACAATTTCCGCGTCCGCCGTTTCGACCGCGAGAGCATCATGCTGGGGGTCGATTCCGCCTCCTCGATGCTGCGCTATTCACTCACGGCACTGGATTCCGACAAGCCGATCAGCTTGCGCGTCGCGCAGTTCGCCCAGTTCAGGGCGGACCGGCTGATCAGCATGCGTGTGCTGATCGACACTTTTGACCTGATCGAGCAGGCACTCGGCCGCGCCATTCATCTGCCAAAGATGACCGGCGTCGGCTGACGGGGACACCAACGGGCTCCGCAATTCGGGACCGATCGATTGATGCTCCCACGACGCGTTCTGGCCTCCAGCCCCGCCGGACACCGTCGTGGAGACGCTCGTCATCGGGCGCGCGCCTTCCCGCGCGGCCCGTTGGTTCGTTATTCTGAAGGTCCGGCCGCTTCCAAACCGTCGCGGCATGCGCCATAATTTTGCAACGATACCGCCGCATCGTGTGCGCGAACTGGGTTGCGGGCAAGGCAATGGAATTCACGACAGGTTTGGGCTGGACCAGGCTGCCGCTGGCGGTTGCATTCATTTTCGGCTCGGTGCTGACGGCGTCGGCGCAGATCATTCCGCCCTTCGCCCCCGCCGCCACCGTGCCTGACGAGGAGGCCGAGGCCGCTGATACCGCCGATGTCAACGATCCCGACGTGCTCAAAGGCATCGACGTCGACAAGCTCGACTGGGGCCAGCTCGCCATCGACGCCGGCACGCTCAACGACATCATCGCCGCCAAGAAGCGCGCGCAGGCCGCCGCCAATAACGGCTTGAACTGGTCGGCCAACGCCAACGCCAACGGCTCCTCGGCCGTGACCGTGAAGCAGTCGGTGTCGTCGTTCTGGGATACCCGCATCGGCGCCGACATGACGGTCGCGAAAGAGCCGACCACGATGTCGGAGCTGATGGCGCAGAAGGCCGCCAATGGCGGCAACCTGCCGCAATCCTCCGGCAGCGCCTGGGCCGCCGCGACCGCACCGGGCGCAGGCCCCGTCTGGGACAAAACCGCGGTCGAAGCCCGCATCGATCCCGGCGCCGAGCAGAGCAAGCTCGGAGCGTCGCTGACCAAATCGGTGCCGCTGTCGAGCGATTATTCGCTGACGCTTCGGAACGGCTACAGCGTCAACCAGCAGGGCACGACGGCGCTGCCCGGCGTCGGCGGGCACATCACCCGCAATTACGAGACCGACCAATCCGCCAAAGTGACGATCACCGACACGGGCACCAGCATCACCGCCGGCCAGACCATGTCGACCACCGACGACAAATGGCTGCGCAAATTCGGCGCCGAGCAGAAGCTGTTCGACAACGTTACCGTCTCCGGCTCGGTCGGCGAGACCTCGCAGGGCGCGATCAACAAGAGCCTGACCGCGGGCTTCAAGAAGAGCTGGTGAGCCTTATTTAGAGTCTCGTAACCATACGCCACGGCAAAACCCCCGAATCGTCCGCCCTTGCCGCATCTCGGCCCCTTTGCGGTCAAAATCGGACGCCCTGATGCATCGGCCTGACACACATCGTCGTGCGGGGGACACTCGCGCTGCGCTCAACGCGAACAGGGGAATAACGATGAACGCCATGCGTCCGGAAAAGACCGAGACCACCGAGACCGAGACGGTCGACACCAACCTCGCCGCCGTGACGGAAGTCGAAGCGGGCATCCGCGATTTCGTTCGCAACGACATCGCCTATCTGCGCCGGCCGGCCGCGGGCACCACGACCGATGCGCCGCCGCTCGATCCGAGCGCGGAAGCCACCGTCACCAACGTCAACTCGCTGATCCAGCGCGTCGCCGGCACCTCGCTCGCCGAGATCGAAAATTTGATCTCCGAGCTCGAGAGCCTGCGCGACCTGCTCCATGCCGAAGGCCAGCGCGTCCAGCGCGAGATCTCCGGCTACGCCCAGCTCAGCCAGGCCGCGATGAAGTCGACCCGCATGATCGCCGACAACGTCGCCCAGTGGAAGCGCGCCGCCGACGGCCTGCGCAATAGCTGATCGCGCGTACCTACCAAGCATCACCAGCCGCCGCGGTCCGGAAGGGGCGCGGCGGTTTTGATTCATGGGGGCGTGATGAGCGCACACATGCGCCGCTCGAAAGCTGTGATCCAGTACTCCGAGGCAGTGCGAGGATACGGAGAGGCCGCGGCGTACTGGATGCCCCGCCTTCGCGGAGCATGACAGCGGGGCCTTGAACCCTCCGCCCATCCCCTGCGACCAATGCCAAGCGCCCGTGCCGCCTACGGCCGCGCTCGGGGACATTTCAGATGGAAAGCATTCGGCCCGATAACACGGACCCGATACCGCTGCGGCCCGCGCCGAGCCAGTTCGGGACCATCATGCTGCGCTTTGTCGGGCTGCTGGCGGTTGCGATCGCGATTTTGGCGTTCGTCTATAGCCGCTGAGATGAGGCCGGATACCGGCCTCCAAACGTAAACGAGACCTTAACGGCTCGCGTCGACCGTCGAGGCTTCCAGGGTGTAGGCGCCGTCGGCGTAGCCCTTCACCACCATGCCGGCCACCAGCATCACGGCCAGCGTCGCGGTAGCGAAGATAAATCCGACCAGCTTGAGTGCGCCGCGGTCTGCCATTGTTCTCGTCCCCTGTCCTCTGCCCAGTTCGTTCAAATAGACAGCGACAGGTTCATAATTGGTTAGCAACTCGATGGTTCCGGCAGCTGCTTCGCAGAGACCAGCCATCTCGCGGAGGCTTATGGCAGCAGCCCTGAATCGCGTCCATAGCGCGCGGGCAACACTGGCTGACTAGTTTTTCGCGCTCATTTCGGCCGTTCATCCTGGAACTGGTCTAACCGCCCTTCCGCGCCGGCACGAAGGCGGTGGCGGTGATGGAATAGACCTCCTCGCCGCGCTGGTTGGTGCCGGTGGTGCGGGCGGTCAAAATGCCCCAGCCGGGGCGCGAGGCGGAGGTGCGCTTGTCGATGACGACGCTGACGTAAGCGACGGTGTCGCCGGCGAGCACCGGCCTGATCCAGCGCAGGTCGCGAAAGCCCGGTGACGGGCCCCACACCGCGACCTCCTCGCCGCAGGCCGCCGCTTCCCGCGCCAGACGCTGGCCGTCGGCGACAACAAGACTCATGCAGGCCGAGCCGACATGCCAGCCCGATGCGGCGAGACCGCCGAACAGCGAGTTCTTGCCCTCTTCCTCATCGAGGTGAAAGCGCTGCGGATCGAACTTTGCAGCAAAGGCCTTGATGGAGTCCGCCGTGAACGTATGGGTGCCGAGCTCGCGGCGGTGACCGATCTCGATCTGCTCGAAGAACCGCATCAGACCGCTCCCGCGCGCCGCTCGATCAGGATCGGCGAGGTCATCTCGCACAGCGCTTCGCCGCTGGCGTTGCGCATCGTGCATTTGAACTTGACGATGCCGAGGTTTGGCCTGCTCTTCGAGGGCCGCGCCTCAAGCACGTCGACATCGAGCGTCAGGTCGTCACCCGGCCTGAGCGGCGAGAGCCAACGCACCTCGTCGACGCCGGGAGATCCCAGCGACGCGGCCCGGGTGATAAAACCATCGGCCATCATCCGCATCATCAGCGAGCAGAGGTGCCAGCCCGAGCCCGACAGGCCGCGCAGCATGCTCTTGGCCGCGGCCTCCTCGTCGAGGTGCATCGGTTGCGGATCGAATTCGGCGGCAAAGGCCAAAATCTCGTCGCGGGTGACATGGCGCGGGCCGAACGTTCCATACCGGCCGGTCGGGAAATCTTCGAAGGTCAGGGTCATCTTGGCAATGCTTTGCGGGAAGGTCAGATTGTGGCCGCACTTTGCGGCAATCTCAACCCGCCGGTCCGCATGGCTCGTGCTACATTCGGCGAGTCGGGCCAGACCAGCCTCATTGTCGGATTGACGCGGGCCGCAGCGCAATTTGCCCGGGGGAGAGAGATGTTTTCATTCAGCGATCTGTTTCAATGGGACCGCTTCATCACGCCGACGATCATCAAGACCTTCTACTGGCTGGTGATCGGCGTGATCTGCCTGTTCGGGCTCTCCGGAATCTTCGCCGGTCTCACCGCGATGGCGATCAGCCCGTTCGCCGGCTTCCTGGTCGTGCTGGAATCGATCGCGGGCGTCGTCGTCGGAATCGTGTTCTCGCGCATCGCCGCGGAATTGATCCTGATCGTGTTCCGCATCAACGAGCATCTCGGCGCGATCCGGGATCAGGGCGGCGGAGTGCGGTGAGGCGGCGCGGGCCGCCTCTTACGTATTAAACCGGAAATGCATCACGTCGCCGTCGGCGACGACGTATTCCTTGCCTTCGAGGCGCAGCTTGCCGGCATCGCGGGCGCCGGCTTCACCGTTGAGCGCGACATAGTCCTCATACGCTATCGTCTCGGCGCGGATGAAACCCTTCTCGAAATCGGTGTGGATCACACCGGCGGCGCCTGGCGCCTTGGTGCCGCGATAGATGGTCCAGGCGCGCGCTTCCTTCGGCCCCACCGTGAAATAGGTGATCAGGTCGAGCAACGTATAGCCGGCGCGGATCAGGCGATCGAGGCCGGCCTCTTCCAGACCCAGCGTCTCCAAGAAGTCGGCGCGCTCCTCGCGCGAGATGGTCGCGATCTCGGATTCGATCTTGGCAGAGATGACGACGGCAACCGCGCCTTCCTTGGCGGCCTGGTCCTGCACCGCCTTCGAGAACGAATTGCCTGTGGCCGCCGAGCCTTCCTCGACGTTGCAGACATAGAGCACGGGCTTGGACGACAGCAGGCCGAGCATGCCGAAGGCGCGCTCCTCCTCGGCCTTGCGCTCGACCAGGCGCGCGGGCTTGCCTTCGCGCAGCAGCACCAGCGTGCGGTTGACGAGGTCGAGCTGCTCCTTGGCGTCCTTGTCGTTGCCCTTGGCCTTTTTGGTCAGGTTGTCGACGCGCTTCTCGAGGCTATCGAGGTCGGCGAGCATCAGCTCGGTCTCGATGGTCTCGATGTCGGCGAGCGGGGCGATCTTGCCCTCGACATGGGTGACGTCGGAATCCTCGAAACAGCGCACGACGTGCGCGATGGCGTCGACCTCGCGGATGTTGGCCAGGAACTGGTTGCCGAGGCCTTCGCCCTTGGAGGCGCCGCGCACGAGGCCCGCGATGTCTACAAAGGTCAGCCGGGTCGGAATGATCTGGCCCGATTTGGCGATCGCCGCAAGCTTGTCGAGCCGCGGATCGGGCACGGCGACCTCGCCGACATTCGGCTCGATGGTGCAGAACGGATAGTTCGCCGCCTGCGCCGCGGCCGTCTCGGTCAGCGCATTGAACAAGGTCGATTTGCCGACATTGGGCAATCCGACGATTCCGCATTTGAATCCCACGAGCGTTATTCCTTGCCGTTCTCGTCCTTGGTCAAAAATCCCTTCGCCTGCATCGCGAGATGCACCCTGTTGGCGAAGGTCGCGTCCGTGCCCTTGACGATCAGTGCGGCATGCTCGGCCACCGCGTCGCAGAGCGTCGTCACCCAGTCGTTGTCGGCCTTGGCGAAGTCCGACAGCACATGGCCGTGCACCATCTGCTTGACGCCGGGATGACCGATGCCGAGCCGCACCCGGCGATATTCGTTGCCGATATGCGCGGAGATCGAACGCAGGCCGTTATGCCCGGCAATGCCGCCGCCGATCTTCACCCGCACCTTGCCCGGCGGCAGTTCGAGCTCGTCGTGAAACACCGTGGTGTCGCCCGGCGCGATCTTGAAGAAGCCTGCGGCTTCCTGAACGCTGCGGCCGGAGTCGTTCATGTAAGTCGTGGGCTTGAGCAGGATCACGCGCTCAGTGCCGAGCGTGCCTTCCGAGGTCTCGCCCTGAAAACGACGGCGCCATGGTGCGAAACCATGACGCCGCGCAATCTCGTCGACGGCCATGAAGCCGATATTGTGCCGGTTACGTGCGTATTTCGCGCCGGGATTGCCGAGCCCAACAAAGAGTCGCATGACGCGGCGCGCCCTTCGCTCGGCGCGCGATCAGAGACCGCGCGCCAGCCTTGAGAGATTACTTCTTCTTGTCGCCGCCGGCGGGAGCCTTGGCAGCAGCCGCCGGAGCACCCGCAGCCGGAGCCGCAGCACCTGCCGCCGGAGCAGCAGCACCCGCAGCCGGAGCCGCGCCACCAGCAGCGGCCGCAGCCGCGGCCTTCTGCTCTTCGGCGTAGCCGGACGGCGGCACGATGGTGACGAGGGTTGCGTCCTCGCGGGTCAGCGCCTTCACGCCGGCCGGCAGCTTGATGTCGGACAGATGCAGCGAGTGACCGATTTCGAGCGCGCCGACATCGGCCTCGATGTACTGCGGTATGCTCTCGACGCCGCATTCGAGCTCGATCGCATGGGCGACGATGTTGACGGCGCCGCCGCGCTTTACGCCGGGCGAACCTTCCGCCTTCACCACGTGCAGGGGCACGCTGATGCGGATGGTGGCGCCTTCGCCGAGCCGCATGAAGTCGACATGGATCGGGAAGTCCTTGACCGGATCGAGGTGGTAGTCGCGCGGAATCACGCGGTGCTTCTTGCCGTCGAGGTCGATGTCGACCAGCGTGGTCAGGAACCGGCCGGCGAGGATGCGCTGACGCAGTTCGCGATCATCGACCGAGATCGGGAGCGGGGGCTGCTTGTTACCATAGATCACTCCGGGCACTTTCCCGGCACGACGCTCAGCCCGGGCGGCCCCCTTGCCGCTCTTCGGACGTGCGGTCGCCTTCAATTCCTTGACGGTCGTCGCCATAGTCTAAGTCCTTGTTTTTGCAAAAGTTAATGGGCCGCAGCGCGGCCCATGGCATCGTTCGCAGCAAGCCTCCAGGGGTGCGGGGGCCACGAACTGGCGGGCTTTTACCCGGAAGATGCAGAAATGACAAGGAGAATGGGCTGCTCTTACCCTCTCCTGGAGGGAGGGCTTTGCGCAAAGGTCTGAGCTGGCCTTTGGGGGCCGTAGCGGGCTTTTTTTGACGTGAGCCTGCTGCGGTGAGCGGCATCTTGCTCATTTCAAGCGCAGGCGGACTCCTGGCGTAGTGTGGCCAAAGCGCCTGCCGCGCGACGCAGACTATAGGCGCAGCAGGCCAGCACGATGTGCACCTGGTTGCGCTCGAAGTTGAAGAAGCGCAATCGCCGTAGGCCGTAGTGCTCCTTGAACACCGCATACGGACGCTCAACGGCTGCGCGCACCTTGGCGATCAGCTTGTTGCGCAGCTTCTGCCGCGGCCGCAGTTTATGATGCTTGTTGGGCCGATGCATCAGGCGGTCCTTGATGCCAGCTTCTTTAAGGCGCGCGTGCCGGGCATGCGTGTAGTAGGCCTGATCGCCGTAGACCGCTTGCTCATCGCCACAGAACAGACAATCCGCCGGCTCGGTATCAGTGATCGAGGCATCCGTCACATGGATGCGGCGAATGATGGTGTGGCCTGCATCCACACCCGTGTGGATCTTGTAGCCGAACACACTCTTTTTGCCTTTGCGGCCCCAGCGAGCGTCGCGATCTGCAGATGGTTTGGACGGCGTATCCTCCGCATCCTTGCGCGGCTTGCGTGGCGGATTGGCCCGCGCCGGGATCAACGAGGCGTCGACCAGGGTACCTTGCTTGAGGATCAGCTTCTTGGCTTCGAACTGCCGGTTGATCTCAGCGAAAATCTTCTCGATCAGCCCGTCCTTGGCAAGTTCCTGCCGAAACCGCCACAACGTGCAGTGGTCCGGGGTCTGATCGTGCAGGCTCAAACCGACAAAGCGACGGAACGACAACCGATCCGCAACCGCAGCTTCCAAGGCGGGATCAGACAGATTGTGCCATATCCCGGCGAGCAAGCAGCGCAGCAAGACTTTCGCTGGATAACTGCTGTTGCCGGCGCCATCGCTGCCCCGCTTGCCCAGCAACGACTCCAGCGGCGCCCAATCCACAACCGCTTCGACCTCATCCAGAATACTGCTTCGCGGCGTCTGGACCAGACCATCCGCCAAGCTCATCTGACCGATATTGCGCTCAACCATGGCTCTCCTCGCCAGAATCAGCCATGCTTAGAGAATCACGCCATCCCAATTGCGCAAAGCCCTCGGAGGGGGAGGGTCGATCGCGCGACGCGCGAGCGGGGTGGGGTGACAGTCTCTCCATTGAGGCGGTGCCCGAGTGGATAGATCATCACCCCACCCCGGCGCTACGCGCCGACCTCCCCTCCAGGACCCCTCCAGGGGAGGGTAAGAAAGAGCTGCCTTACCCGCCGAGCTTGGCCTCCAGCGCCGCGATGCGCGCTTTCAGCGCCTCGTTCTCCTCACGCGCCAGACGGGCCATGTCCTTGACCGCCTCGAACTCCTCGCGCTTGACCAGGTCCATGTCGCGCAGGAACTTCTCCGCCTGCGTCCGGATCACCGTGTCGAACTCGCGCTTGACGCCCTGGGCCGCACCGGCGGCATCGTTCATCATGCGGCCGATCTCGTCGAAAAACCGGTTGGTGGTCTGGGTCATGTCGGTCTCCTGGCGGCCTGCGATAAACTTTGCGCGAACAGCGGATAAGACAATGGCAATCCGCGGAGGCGGGTTCAAGGGCCGCGCGGCGGTATCCTTGTCATGCCCCGGTTTCCTTGCAATCGTATTCAACGTCCCTGCATAACAAGAATCACAAGGCGGAACGCAAGACATGATCGAGCAGCAGATCGCAATTCCCACCAAGGACGGGCACACCGCGACCTTCATCGTTCATCCCGAGCGCGGCGGCCCCTTCCCGGTCATCCTGTTCTACATGGACGCGCCGGCGATCCGCGAAGAGCTGCGCGACATGGCGCGCCGGCTCGCGACATCGGGCTATTACGTGATGCTGCCGAACCTCTATTACCGCTCCGGCGTGATGGAGCTCGGCGCGCTGCCAGCCGATCCGAACGCGCCGGAGCGCAAGCGCATGTTCGCGCTGATGGGCTCGCTCACGATTCCCCTGATCATGGAGGACACGCGCGCGCTGCTCACCTATGCCGAGGGCCAGACGGCCGCGAACACCAAAATCATCGGCACGGTCGGCTATTGCATGAGCGGCCGCTACGCTATCAATGCCGCCACGCATTTCCCGGACCGCGTCAAGGCCGCCGCCTCGATCTACGGTGTGCAGCTCGCGACGGAGCAGGACGACAGCCCGCATCTTGCCGCGAGCAAAAGCGAGGCCGAACTCTATTTCGCCTGCGCCGAGACCGATGTCTATGCACCGACCGAGATCATCGAGAAGGTCAAGCAGGGCATGAGCGGCGCGAAAGCCGAGGTCGAGATCTACCCCGGCACCCATCACGGCTTCGCCTTTCCCAAGCGCCCGGTCTATGACCGCGACGCCGCTGAGCGGCATTGGGAGCGCCTGCTGGCGCTCTATCGCCGCAATCTCGTCCAGCAATAGCAGGCGCGATGCCCTTTCTGCTCATCGACTTCCCGTCCTTCAACCCGATCGCGGTCGCGATCGGGCCGTTCGCGATCCGCTGGTACGCGCTGGCCTATATCGGCGGCATCATCATCGGCTGGCTCTATGCGCGCTCGCTGCTGAAGAACGAGCGGCTGTGGGGCGGCCCCGCGCCGATGTCGCTGGTGCAGATCGACGATTTCATTCTCTGGGTCACGCTCGGGATCATCCTGGGTGGCCGCACCGGCTACGTGCTGTTCTACAATCTGCCCTTCTTCATCGATCATCCCGCCGCCATCTTCCGCCTCTGGGAGGGCGGCATGTCGTTCCATGGCGGCTTCCTCGGCTGCGTCGTCGCGGTGATGTGGTTTGCCCATCGCAACGGCATTTCGATCCTGTCGCTCGGCGACATCACCACCGCGGTCGCCCCGATCGGGCTGCTGCTCGGACGCATCGCCAATTTCATCAACGGCGAATTGTGGGGCCGCGTCACCGATGCGAGCCTGCCCTGGGCCATGATCTTCCCCAACGATCCCTCGCATTTGCCGCGCCATCCGAGCCAGCTCTATGAAGCCGGTATGGAAGGCATTCTGCTGTTCACGGCGCTCGCCGTGATGATCCGCCTTGGCGCGCTGAAGCGGCCCGGCATGATCCTCGGCGCCTTCATCCTGATCTATGGCCTGACCCGCATCGCCGGCGAGCACTTCCGCGAACCGGACGTCCAGCTGGGCTTCCTCTGGGGCGGATTAACCATGGGCATGCTGCTGTCGATCCCGATGCTTATCGTCGGCGGTATACTTATTGTATGGGCTGTCAGGCGCGGGGCGCCGAAGGCGCTCGATGCCATTCGTTAATCCATTTCGAGAAGACAGGTCGTGACCGAACAGCCGCTGCTCAACGAGATCAAGGCGCTGATCAAATCCTCAGGCCCCATGCCGGTCTGGCGATACATGGAATCGTGCCTGATGCATCCGCGCTACGGCTATTACGTCTCGCGCGATCCATTGGGACGAGAAGGCGACTTCACCACCGCGCCCGAAGTCAGCCAGATGTTCGGCGAACTGCTGGGATTGTGGACCGCCTCTGTCTGGAAGCAGATGGGCTCGCCGCAATTGCTGCGGTTGATCGAGATCGGCCCCGGCCGCGGCACCATGATGGCGGACGCGCTGCGCGCGCTTCGCGTGCTGCCGCCGCTCTACCAGGGGCTCAGCATTCATCTGGTCGAGGTCAACCCGGTCCTGCGCGAGCGGCAGAGCGCGACATTGTCGGGCGTGCGCAACAACATCGCCTGGCACGACAGCATCGACGACGTGCCTGAGGGACCGGGCATCATCCTCGCCAACGAATATTTCGACGTGCTGCCGATCCACCAGATGGTGAAGCGCGAGAACGGCTGGCACGAGCGTGTGGTCGAGATCGACCCCAACGGCAAGCTTCAGTTCGGCGCGGCCGCCGAGCCGACGCCACGCTTCGACGTGCTGCTGCCGCCGCTGGTGCGCGCGGCGCCGGTCGGTGCAGTGTTCGAATGGCGACCCGATACCGAGATCATGAAGCTCGCCACGCGCGTGCGCGACCAGGACGGCGCGGCGCTGATCATCGATTACGGCCATATGCGCAGCGATGCCGGCGACACCTTTCAGGCCATCGCACGTCATAGCTTCACTGATCCCCTGAAGGCGCCGGGCCAGGCCGACGTCACCGCCCATGTCGACTTCCAGGCCCTCGCGCGCGCGGCAGAGGACGTCGGTGCGCGCGTGCACGGACCGGTGACGCAAGGCGACTTCCTCAAGCGCGTCGGCATCGAAACCCGTGCGGCCGCGCTGATGCAGAAGGCGACGCCGGAGGTGGCGACCGACATTTCCGTGGCGCTGAAGCGGCTGACCGACACCGGGCGCAGCGGCATGGGCGCGATGTTCAAGGTGCTCGCCATCTCCGAGCCGCGGCTGACGGGCCTTGCGGGCCTCAGCGATCTCGGACAGGCCGGAGGCCATTGATGACCCTCACTTCGTCGCTGCTGTCGGCGGTGCCCGGCCTGCGCCATTCCTTCTTCACGCGTGAGGGCGGTGTTTCCAGCGGCATCTATGCCGCGCTGAACGGCGGGCTCGGCTCCAACGACGACCAGGCCCTTGTTGCAGAGAACCGCCGCCGCATGGCCGAGCATGTCGGCGTCGCAGCCGATCGCTTCCTCAGCCTGCATCAGATCCATTCGCCCGACGTCCGCGTCGCCGATGCGCCCTGGCCGAGCGGCCCGCGCCCGAAGGGGGATGCGCTGGTGACGAAGACGCCGGGCATGGCGCTCGGCGTCTCCACCGCCGATTGCGGCCCCGTGCTGTTCGTCGATCCCCATGCGCGCGTCATCGGCGGCGCCCATGCCGGCTGGAAGGGCGCGCTGACGGGCGTGCTGGAATCCACGATTCTGGCGATGGAAAAACTCGGCGCCACCCGCAGCGGCATCATCGCCGCGATCGGCCCGCTGATCCGGCAGGACAGCTACGAGGTCGGCAACGAGTTCGTCGCGCGCTTCATCGAGGCGGATGCGGACAACGCCGTGTTCTTCATCCCATCCGTGCGCGAGGGCCACGCCATGTTCGACCTCGCCGGCTTCATCCGCAAGCGGCTGGAAGCCGCCGGCATTTTGATGATCGACGATCTCGGCCTCGATACCTACGCCGACGAACGCTTCTTCAGCTATCGCCGCTCAGTTCATCGCAAGGAGCCGGATTACGGCCGCCACATTCACGCGATCGCGCTGGAGGGGTGAACACAGCAACCGTCATTCCGGGGCTCGCGCCAAGTGGCGCGCCCCGGAATGACAGTGTGTTTTGTGCCGCCCCGCCCTAGACCTTAATCGATTTTAACGATATCGCTGCCCTCAATGAGGGAAGCGTCATCCATCTTGCGCCGTGCGGGCTCGCGCGGGCTGGCGGTCATGCTGCTGGCAGCAGCAACCGTGCTGGCCGGCTGCGCCGGCGGCAACGCGCCCGCCAATTCCTACGCGATGGCGCCGAGCGCCGGCTCCGGGACGGTAACCTTCGAGTCCATCGACGGCCCGCCGCCGCAGGTGTTCGACCGCATGGTCGGCGTGCTCGACACCGAATCCAAGCTTCGCAGCCTCTCGGTCGTCTCGCGCGAGGGGACGGCTGCCTACCGCGTGCGCAGCTACCTCTCCGCCCAGGTGGTCCGCGGCAAGACCGTGATCGCCTGGGTCTGGGACGTCTACGACGCCAACCAGCAGCGGGCGCTGCGCCTCTCCGGCGAGGAACCGACGACCGCCAAGGCCGGCCGCGACGCGACCCGCGACCCCTGGCAAGCCGCCGACGACCTCGTGCTGCGGAAGATCGCCCAGGCCGGATTCAGTGGACTTTCCAATATGATCAACGGAACGCCGGACGCGCCGGGTTCGGTTCCGGGCCTGCGCGGACCCGCCGTGGCAAGTGTGACGCTGGAGGCTCCGGCGCCGGAGATGCCGGCCTCGGCGCTCGGCTATGCCCAGCAATAACCACCGCTAAACCACGGGCCCAAGTACCAGCCAAGCCGTTGGCCCGACTCAGGATTTTCAGAGGGAAAACGTAGCATCCCGGGTTGCCATTGCGGGCTTCGGCCTGATATTTCCTCGCCCGTCGTAACCGTGCTGCCAGTGGGTATTCTCTGATGTTGAACGTCGTATCCAGCAAAGCGCGGGAGGAAGCGTCCATGTCGGCCAAGAACGGCTCCATCAAGCTTGTCGCCGGCAACTCCAATCCTGCCCTTGCGCAAGCGATCGCGCAAGGCCTCAATGTGCCGCTGACCAAAGCGGTGGTCCGGCGTTTCGCCGACATGGAGATCTTCGTCGAGGTCCAGGAGAACATCCGCGGCTCGGATGCCTTCATCATCCAGTCGACCTCGTTTCCGGCGAACGACAATCTGATGGAGTTGCTGATCATCACCGACGCGCTGCGCCGCTCCTCGGCGCGCCGCATCACCGCAGTGATCCCCTATTTCGGCTACGCCAGGCAGGACCGCCGCTCCGGCTCGCGCACGCCCATCTCGGCCAAGCTCGTCGCCAATCTGATCACCCATGCCGGCGTCGACCGCGTCATGACGCTCGACCTGCATGCCGGCCAGATCCAGGGCTTCTTCGATATCCCGACCGACAATTTGTTCGCTGCCCCCGTGATGGTGCGCGACATTCGCGAACGTTTCGACCTCGGCAAGGTGATGGTGGTTTCGCCCGACGTCGGCGGCGTGGCCCGCGCCCGCGGCCTCGCCAAGCGCATCAACACCCCGCTCGCGATCGTCGACAAACGCCGCGAACGTCCGGGTGAATCCGAGGTCATGAACGTGATCGGCGACGTCTCAGGCTACAGCTGTATCCTGGTCGACGACATCGTCGATTCCGGCGGCACGCTGGTGAACGCGGCCGACGCGTTGATCGCCAAGGGCGCCAAGGATGTCTACGCCTACATCACCCACGGCGTGCTCTCCGGCGGCGCGGCCGCTCGTATCGCCGGCTCGAAGCTGAAAGAGCTCGTCATCACCGACTCGATCTTGGCGACGGAAGCGGTGACCAAGGCGCCGAACATCCGCACGCTGCCGATCGCAAGCCTGATCTCGGACGCGATCGCGCGCACCGCGGCGGAAGAGTCGGTCTCGAGCCTGTTCGACTAGTTTTTTCGATTTCGGAAGGTCTCGTAGGGTGAGCAAAGGCGCAAAGCGCCGTGCCCACCTTTTTTGTCGTGAAGACGGTGGGCACGCTTCGCTTTGCCCGCCTTACGATGCCGTGCCTCTGACGCGCCGCAACGCACCTCACAGCCCCCGGGTTGTTGCCGGCTGCCGCCCATGACATCATCCAGTTACCGAGTCATCTCTGCCCTCTGGATGCCTGATGCCACGCCGGAAATTTGCTTGGGAAAAGCTGTCGGATGACGAGTTGCTCAAGCAACGCCTTTCGAGCCTGAGGATTACGGTCGAAGGCACCTGGCTCGAAGACTGCGTTGGCACGCTTCACGAAGAACTCGAAGAGCGGGGCATCCGGCTGCGACCGCACACGTGGATCTCGAGCGAATGGTTCAGTCCCGGAGACGTGCCAGGTATCGCTATCCCCTTCTATCTCGCCCATCCCCGCCTGATGAAGCTCGAGAAGAAGATGATGTTCGACGTCGAGGGCGGAACCTGGCGCGAGTGCATGGCCATCCTCCGTCACGAGGCCGGCCATGCGCTGCAGCATGGCTACCAGCTGCAGCGCCGCCGGCGCTGGCAGCAATTGTTCGGGCCGTCGTCAAAACACTATCCGCGCTACTACCGGCCCAACCCGGCGAGCCGGCGTTACGTCCAACATCTCCGGCTCTGGTACGCGCAGAGCCACCCGGACGAGGATTTTGCCGAGACGTTTGCGGTGTGGCTGCGGCCGCGCTCGAACTGGCGGACGCGGTATGCCGGCTGGCCGGCGTTGAAGAAGCTCGAATATGTCGACGAACTGATGGGCGAGATTGCGGGGAAGCGACCGCTGATCGCGACCAGAGAGCGGGTCGATCCACTCAGCAAGCTCAGCCAGACGCTCGAAGACCACTACAAGAAGAAGCAGGCCTTCTATGCCTTCACGCCGCCGAAGACCTACGACCGCGACCTCTCCCGGCTGTTTTCCACCGATCCACGGCATCATCGCTCCAAACCCGCTTCGAGCTTGATCAGGCGGCACCGCGCCCAGATCAGGCGACTGGTCGCGCGGTGGACGGGCGAGAATCAGCTCACGCTCGATGCTGTGCTCGACGACATGATCTCCCGCTGCCGCGAACTCGACCTGCGCGCGGTGGGCCCCGAACAGAAGCTCGTTCTCGATTTCACTGTCCTTGTGACCGCCAAGACGATGCACGCGCTGTTTGGCCCGTCTCGGCGCAAATGGATCGCGCTATGAGACGACTCCGTATTCTCGTGCTGATGCATCCCGACTTCCTGCCGCCGGACTCGTCCGACGGATACACGGCGCAGGAAATCAACACTTGGAAAACGGAATACGACGTCGTCAGCACCTTGCGCGCGGCCGGCCACGAGGTCCGCGCACTCGGCGCGCAGGAGGAAATCAGGCCGATCCGCGAAGCGATCGAGGAGTTCAAGCCGCACGTGGTTTTCACCCTGCTGGAGGAATTCCACTACAACGTCGCCTACGACCAGCACATCGCCAGCTATCTCGAACTGATGAAAGTCCCTTATACCGGGTGTAATCCGCGCGGCCTGATCCTGGCGCGCGGCAAAGACCTTTCCAAGACGCTGGTGCATCACCGACGCATCGCGATCCCGGCCTTTGCCGTCTTCCCGATGCGGCGCAAGGTCAAGCGGCCGAAGCATCTTGCGCTGCCGCTGATCGTCAAGAGCCTGAACATGGACGGATCCGCCGGCATTTCTCAGGCCTCCATCGTCGATACCGACGACAAGCTCGCGGAGCGCGTCGCCTTCATCCACGATCGGAGCGAGACCGCCGCCATCGCCGAGCAATTCATCGAGGGGCGTGAGCTCTATGTCGGCGTGCTCGGCAACAACCGGCTGCGGGTGCTGCCGGTCTGGGAATTGAAGTTCGGCAGCATGGGCGGGCGCAGCTCACGCCACATCGCCACCGAGAAGGCCAAGCACGACACCGACTATCAGGAGCGCCTCGGCATCGTCGATGGGCCGGCGAAAGACCTTGCGCCCGAAGTCACCGCGCGCATCCAGCGCGCCGCGAAACGCATCTACCGGGCGCTTGGCCTCGACGGTTACGCGCGCATCGATTTCCGTCTCGCCGCCGACGGCACGCCGTTTTTCATCGAAGCCAACCCCAATCCGGAAATCGCCAAGAGCCAGGAGTTCGCCACGGCAGCTCAACATGACGGGCTCAAATACGGGGAACTCCTGCATCGCATCCTGACCCTCGGGATCAGCCGCGCCAAGGCGGGCGTGTCGCTCGGTTGAGGAAGAATTCAGGCAAAGCCCGGCAGCACCACCTCCTTCATCAGCGCGAGCATCACGGCGGTCTGCTCCTGGCCGGATCGCCGATAGTTTCCGCAGTGGATCACGACGGCGAGATCGCGCGCCGGGATCACGAACAGATACTGACCGCCCCAGCCGATACCGCGATGCCCACACTGAGCAGCACGCCCGAGGAGGCCACGCGCTTCAAGCTCGGCTCGCCGATCGAGACGAAGAAAAGCGAGATGCCGACCACCAGTGCGCAGATCAGGAACAAGATGATGGTGGGCAGCACCAGATAGACGGTGTCGGGCGGCGCGGCCAGCACGCCAACGAAATGCATGGTCCAGATGCCGACGGCCAGAAACGCGGCCGCGCCCGCGAGCAGCAGGCGATTGCTGACGCCGGGCGTGTTGCGGATGCGAGCAGCAAGCGCAAAGCCGGTATAGCCACCCAGACTCACGATCGCCACAGAGGGCGCGACGAGATAGGGATCGTGTCCTTCGAACATGATCTTGTCGGCCCCGTCTCCACGGCACGGCCTCCTCCCGCCGCCGACTTTATAGGGACGGCGGGGGGATTGACAATCAGCGGCGTGGGAAGGGGCGGCTCACATCCCCGCCGCGAACGCCCCTCATTTCCCGTTGATCCACGTCTTCCTGTCGGGAAAGGGAATGACACTGTTTGAGCCCTCCGCCGCCCGCCATACCTCAGCGCGCGCGCGAAGCTCGGCAATCTCTTGCCGCCACAGTCTCGCCCTGGCTTCCGTAGCACTGCCGGACGCCAACCTTGAAGCCTTTTCCAGATCATTGAGATCTTTCACGGGATCATTGATGTAGAAACTCGGCAGTTCGTGCTGGTTGTATTCGATGTCGGATATGATCCAGTTTGTGAGAGTTAGGCGCGCGAGCTCGCATGATGGGTCGAGCTCGATCGCCCGTTCCAAGTGGCGCGACGGGTCATCGCACCTCAGAAGTCCCAACCACAGGTGAGCCTCTGCTTCACCTGGGGAGGTCTCAATCCAACTGCGAGGGTCATGATGAGTAGCTTCGATCGGAGCGGCTGCGGCAGCACGACGCGATCGTCATGAAATTTCCGACTGCGCCACAACACCCATTTCGAGAAGGTCAGACGCTCTTCCAACGACCAATGGGCAGCAGCCTGCACGAAGCGGCTTAGATGCTCCATCGCGGTTGCGCGGACACCTTGCGCTCTGAACTCGCAGAAACGCGCGAACTCAAGCCATGCCGCCTCCTTCTTGGCTTCCATTGCCAAGAAAGCAAGCTTGTCGATGTCGTCGTTGCCGGGCATGCCTCCCGTTATGCCCTCCACCTGAGGGCGAGACAAGCTCCGGGCTCCCGTCGGAGACTATTCGGCGACATTTGACGCGGCACGCCCCCCTCTCCCTTGGCTTAAGGAAGAAGGAGACGCTTTGTTGGTGGGCAGGAGGTGGCAGCCTTTTCCGCCAATGGGCAGACGTCGATTACACAATCCCCGCCGCGACCTGGCCACGCAGACGCTCCAGGCCAAGCAATGTCTCCGCACAGGCGGCCGCGACCTCGACGCCCTTGATCGCAAAGTGCCTGCGGAAGAAATCGTAGTGCACCTCGGTCTCGTGGAATTGCTGCGGCGTCAGCACCGCAGAGAACACCGGCACCTCGGTGCGCAGTTGCACGTCCATCAGCGCCTTGATCACGGTGTCGGCGACGAACTCGTGGCGATAGATGCCACCGTCAACGACGAGGCCGGCCGCGACGATCGCGGTGTAGCGCCGCGTCTTGGCGAGGACCTGCGCGTGCAGCGGGATCTCGAACGAGCCCGGCACCTCGAACACATCAACATGGGTGAGGTGGCGCGCCTCCGCCTCCTTGATGAAGGCGATGCGGGCTTCCTCGACCACGTCGCGGTGCCAGCAGGCCTGCACGAAGGCCACCCGCTGCGGCTTTGCGAAACGCGGATGTTCGGTCGTCGGACCTTGAGGAACCGGCGGCGGTGATTGGGACGTGTCAGCTTGGGAAGTTTGGACTTGGGAAGTTTGGATTTGGGGATCTTGCAACATCTGATTCATGGCTTTCCTTCAAAGGACCAGAATCAGGGCACACGGAACGACAAGCAGCCGCATCTTGCGATGCGTCTGCCACCGACCGTTCTCTTTCATCCGGACTTTAACCGTCGGCTTCGGAGTTGCACCGAATCTGCTGGCCCTTCCCTTCGGCAAATTCCTTTTCAGGAATATCCTGGGGGAAGGCGCTCGCGGGCTTAGGCCTTTCGACCCTTACCGCCGGTGGGGACTTTCACCCCGCCCTGAGAACATCGGCCGCTCGGGATTGAACGGCCTGAGTGGAAATATGACGCCGGCCCGGGGCCGCAGCAAGCGTGTTCCATAGCAAAAATCCGCATGGTCCCATGCCGCCAGGGCGGTGCAGCCCTCGCGGGGCGGAATTAACGATTGAGCCCCACGGCCCCGATCCGATTCCGGTTTGTTCTCAAATTAATAATTGTGTCCGAGATCAGCTGTGGACGAACGAGTCCTGGCTTGTGGACGGACTCGGGACCCGGTTGCGCAGATTCCGCAAATCACATCAGTTGATCCGCGACAAGCCCGCGCTGGTCCGAGGAGAGCGAAAGCGACTCCGAGGAGATTGCCCTTAACGAAGTTAAGGAAGCGCGCGCCGGACCAACCGCGTGCGTATCTAAAGACAACAAAAAGGCAAGAGGTCGAGACGGCATGTCCCTGCTCGAAGGCACTATCGATTCCAAAAGCCATCCGCTCGCGGTGGTCGAGGATATCGCTGCCAGCAACAACTGGCCGTTCGAACGCTCCGGCGAAGACGAACTGACCATTGTCTCGAAGGGACAATGGACCGACTACCAGATCTCGTTCACCTGGATGGGCGAGATCGAGGCGCTGCATCTGGCTTGCGCCTTCGACATGAAGATTCCCGTCGCACGACGGGGCGAGGTGCAGCGGCTCGTCGCCGCGGTCAACGAGCAATTGTGGATCGGCCATTTCGACCTGTGGTCCAACACCGGCATGATCATGCACCGCCAGGCGCTGGTGCTGCCGGGCGGCCTCACCGCCTCGACCGCGCAATGCGAAGCCATGCTCGCCGGCGCCATCCACGCCTGCGAGCGCTATTTTCCGGCGTTCCAGTTCGTGGTGTGGGCGGGCAAGACCACCGCGCAGGCCATGGACGCCGCGATGTTCGATACGGTGGGCGAGGCGTAAGCCCGCGCTCCAACATAGTAAGGGAGCCCCTACTCCCTCCCGCCGTCGTCCCGGACAAGCGAAGCGCAGATCCGGGACCCATACCGCGTGATTTCACTTGTGGCACGCGGCTTGTTGCCAACATCCCCATCCACTAGAACCATTTGTGGTTATGGGTCCCGGCCTTCGCCGGGACGACACCGAATTTGTGGTGACCGCAGTGGCTAACAACAGCACTCTCCAAAACATCACCGGCACCATCCTTCTCGCCGGCGCGGGCAAAATGGGCGGCGCGATGCTGACTGGATGGCTGGCAGGCGGGCTCGATCCGCGCCGCGTCGCGGTGGTCGATCCGCACATCTCGCCCGAGATCACAGCGCTGGCCGCCAAGGGCATCGCGCTCAATCCTGATGTGACGGCGACAGGCCAAGTTGAAACGATGGTCGTTGCGGTGAAGCCGCAGATGTTCCGCGAGGCCGGCGCCAAGCTGAAATCGTTCGTCTCGGACAAGACCTCGGTGGTCTCGATCATGGCTGGAACCACGATCGCCTCGCTGGAGGAGGTCTGCGGCGGCGCCGTGGTGCGCGCGATGCCGAACACGCCGGCCGCGATCGGCCGCGGCATCACGGTGGCCGTCGCTGCGAAGAATGTCAGCCCCTCGCAGCGTGCTGTCGCCGATGCACTGCTGCGCGCCACCGGCTCGATCGAATGGGTTGAGGATGAAAGCCTGATGGATGCGGTGACTGCCGTCTCCGGCTCCGGGCCCGCTTATGTGTTCCTGCTCGCCGAAGAGCTCGCACGCGCCGGCGTGGAAGCGGGATTGCCCGAGGCGCTGGCGACGAAGCTCGCGCGTGAAACGGTTGCGGGCTCCGGTGAGCTGCTGCACCAGTCGGACCTTCCCTCCAGCACGTTGCGGCAGAACGTCACCTCGCCCGGCGGTACCACCGCCGCGGCGCTCGGCGTGCTGATGGGCGAGCCCGGCCTGCGCGACCTGATGATCCGCGCGATCGCGGCGGCGACGAAGCGGTCGAAGGAACTGGCGAAGTAGCGGCTACGCCCCCAGCCGCTTGTTGAACAACTCGACATTGACGAGCCCGCGCGCGTGGCGGCCTTCGCCGAGCTTGCGCGTACCCTCGAAGGCCTCGACCTCGAAACGGATGACGCGACGCTCGACCGCGATCACTTTCGCCGTGGTCCGCACCGTCGCCCCGACAAGGGCGGCAGCGAGATGGCGGATGTCGACCTCGGTGCCGACGGTGACCCAGCCCGGCTGCAGTGCGGAGCGGATCGCATCGCCGGACGTCATCTCCATTTCCAGGATCATCATCGGGGTCGCATAGACCATCGGCATGCCGGGCACGAAATGTCCGACCGTGCGCTCGGCCGGCACCACCAGCGTGCGCTCGGCCCTCATTCCGACTTTAATGAAGTCGCGTGCGTCCATGTGGCTTGCTCGTCATTCCGGGGCGCGCGAAGCGCGAACCCGGAATCCAGAAGATTGTGGCTCGAGATTCCCCAATGCGCAGTTGCGCATTGGGGATCAACCCTGCGGGCTGCCCCGGAATGACGCTAGCGCGTCACTTCTTCGCCGCCGCTGCGCGCTCCACAAAGGTCTTGCCGCCCTTCATCTTGTGGCGGAGCGGGGCTTCGTTGATCTGGATGACGACGGCATCGGCGTCGACGCCGAGATTATTCACCAGCGCCTGGGTGATGTCGCGCATCATGCCGGCCTTCTGCTCGTCGGTGCGGCCTTCGGCCATGCTGACGGTGATCTCAGGCATTGTCGTCTCCCTACTGCTGTCGCGATGACCGGGCACACCCCGATCGTTGATGAAGGCGCGCATCAAACAGGACGTGGATGCCCGGGACAAGCTCGGCATGACGGCCTGCCGGAATGGCTATCCCCACTTTACGTCATGGCGCGCCAGGACTTCGCGCACCTTGGCGATGAGATCGGCTTCGCTGCACGAGAACTGCGCGGGGCGCGTCTCGCGCCATTCCTGGTTGGAGGCGATCGCAGCGGCGGCTTTCGCGCCTTCGATCAGATCCTTGATCTGCACCTCGCCACGCGCCTTTTCATCCGAGCCCTGGATGATCACGCAAGGTGAGTTGCGGCGATCGGCATATTTGAGCTGGTTGCCCATGTTCTTGGGATTGCCCAGATAGAGCTCGGCGCGAATGCCGGCGATCCGCAGGGACGCGACCATCTTCTGATAGTCGGCAACGCGGTCGCGGTCGAACACGGTGACGACGACGGGGCCAACTTCCGGCCGCGTGTCGAGCTTGCCGAGCAGCGTCAGCGCGGCCTGGAGCCGCGACACGCCGATCGAGAAGCCGGTCGCCGGCACCGGCTCGCCGCGGAAGCGCGAGACTAGACCGTCATAGCGGCCGCCACCGCCGACCGAGCCGAAGCGAACGGGACGGCCCTTCTCGTCCTTGGTGTCGAGCAGCAGCTCGACCTCGTAGACAGGGCCGGTGTAATATTCGAGGCCGCGCACGACGGAGGGATCGATCTTGATGCGATCGACGCCGTAACCCGACGCCGTGACCAGCTTGGCAATCTCTTCCAGCTCGCTCACGCCGGCCTGACCGACCTCGCTCTTGGCGAGATAGGTTTCGGCCGTGGCAATGGCTTCTTTCCAATCGTCGCGCGGCTTGGTGATGGCGAGAACGACGTCAGCTTCCGCCGCACTCAAGTTCGCGCCTTTCGTGAAGTCGCCCTTGCCTTCTTCGCCGCCATCCCATCGTCCGGGGCCGAGCAATTTGCGCACTTCGTCGGCGGAAAACTTGTCGAGCTTGTCGATCGCGCGCAGCACGGTCAGCCTGCGTGCTGCATTCTCCTCACCCGCGAGCCCGATAGCTTCCAGAACGCCGTCGAGCACTTTGCGGTTGTTCACCTTGACCACATACTGGCCGCGCGCAACGCCGAGCGCCTCCATCGTGTCCGCGGCCATCATGCAGATCTCGGCATCGGCCGCCGGCGTCGCCGAGCCGACCGTGTCGGCGTCGAACTGCATGAACTGGCGGAAGCGGCCGGGGCCTGGCTTCTCGTTGCGGAAGACGTAGCCGACGCGGTAGCTGCGATAGGGCAGGACCAGGCCATCGGTGCCGTAACGCTCGCCGACATAGCGCGCCAGCGGCGCGGTCAGATCGTAGCGCAAGCTGATCCACTGCTCGTCGTCGTCCTGGAACGAGAACACGCCCTCGTTCGGGCGGTCCTGGTCCGGCAGGAACTTGCCGAGCGCGTCGGTGTATTCCATCGCCGGCGTCTCCACCGGCTCGAACCCGTAGAGCTCGTAGACCGCGCGGATCTTCTCGACCATCTTGCGCGTCGCCCGGATCGCAGCGGGGTCGCGATCCTCGAGCCCGCGCGGCAGGCGCGCCTTCAATTTCTGGGGTTTTTTGGGTTTTTCGGCCATGCGGGCGTTTACCAGCCGACGCGCGATGCGGCAACCGCTCCCGTCATTCCGGGACGGTCCGAAGGAGCGGACCCAGAATCTCGAGATTCTCAGGTGCGCAATTGCGCACCGATGCTTGGCATCGCCCCGGAATGACGGTGCGCGTGTCAAAACACCTTCCTGATCCAGTTGTGCGGATCGTTGGCGCGGCCGTACTGGATATCGACGAGCTGCTTGCGCAGGCCCATGGCGACGGGGCCGGCGGCGCCGCCGCTGATCTCGAAATCGCCGCTGACCGAGCGCACCTTGCCGATCGGAGAGATGACAGCCGCGGTGCCGCAGGCGAAAGCCTCCTTCAGCTTGCCGGAAGCCGCATCCTTGCGCCACTGATCCAGCGAATACAGCTCCTCGCGCACGGTCTTCCCGGCATCGCGGGCGAGCGCGATGATGGAGTCACGGGTGATGCCGGGCAGGATGGTGCCGAGCGGCGGTGTCGAGAGCGAGCCGTCGTCGAACACGAAGAACACGTTCATGCCGCCGAGCTCCTCGATGTAGCGGCGTTCGATCGCGTCGAGGAAGACGACCTGATCGCAGCCGCGCTGGATCGCTTCCGCCTGCGCGCGCAGGCTCGCCGCGTAATTGCCGCCGCATTTGACGGCACCGGTGCCGCCGACGGCCGCGCGCGTGTAATTCTCCGAGACCCAGATCGAGACCGGCGCAGGGCCGCCCTTGAAATAGGAGCCGACCGGCGAAGCGATCACTGCAAAGATGTATTCCGACGACGGCTTGACGCCGAGGAAGGTCTCGCTCGCGATCATGAAGGGACGCAGATAAAGGCTGCCCTCGCCGCCCGGCATCCAGGCGCGATCGATGCGCACGACCTGCTCGACCGCCTCGATGAAGACATCCTCGGGCAGTTGCGCCATTGCCATGCGGTCGGCGGAGTTCTTGAAGCGGCGCGCATTGGCGTCGGGCCGGAACAGGTTCACGCCGCCATCGTCGCGCTTGTAGGCCTTGAGGCCTTCGAAAATCTCCTGGGCGTAGTGCAGGACCGCGCCGGCCGGATCGAGCTGGAAGTTGGCGCGCGCCTCGATGCGCGCCTCGTACCAGCCACCCTTGGCCTGGTTGTAGCGAACGATCGCCATGTGATCGGTGAAGACGCGTCCGAAGCCGGGGTCCACCAGCTTGGCGACCCGGTCCTTCTCAGGAGTTGGATTGGATGCGGGCTGGATGTCGAATTTCATGCTCATGTCCTTGGCTCCCGCTGCCGGTGGCGGCGCTGTTCTGGCGCCGGCCTAGCCTGTTTCGGCCCGGCTGGCTTGATGTGCTTTCTGGCCGGACGACCGCCAGCCTTGTTACGGCCGGTTTCCGTGGCCAGCATGTCTTCCGAGGACATGCTTTTGCGGAAGGCGGAAGTCCAGTATGTTTTGCCGAAATGCCGCTCGACAATCGCACGGTAGATCTGATCCGGCCGTCGCCGCCTGTCCGGCTCACTCCGGCCGCTGCTAGAAATGCCGCCCGACGCGAAACGATCTAAAATTTCGTGCGGGCTGATCGTTTTGTAACATTGAAACCAAGATACGTCAATATGCCTGACATAAATTTCGCGACTCCCTCTCAAAACGCTGCCGAGCCACGGCCGGCCGCAGGTGAAGGAGGCAATTTGCGCTGGGATATCATCGAGCTGCTGTTCTTCGCCTATCGCGATTTCGTTGGCGATCCCGACCAGGAGCTGGAGGCTTTCGGCTTCGGCCGGGCCCATCACCGGGTCATGCACTTCGTTTACCGCTATCCGGGCCTGAAGGTCGCCGACCTCCTCGACGTCCTGCGCATCACCAAGCAGTCGCTCGGCCGGGTGCTGAAGCAGCTCCTGGACGAGGACTATATCGTCCAGAAGACCGGCGACAACGACCGCCGCCAGCGCCTGCTCTATGCGACGCCGAAGGGCGAGGCACTGGTGCAGAAGCTCGCCGGGCTCCAGACCACGCGGATCACCAAGGCGCTCGCCGAGATGGCGCCGCAGGATGCCGACACGGTCAAGCGCTTCCTGCGCGCGATGATCGACCGCGACGATCCGGACAAGGTGCTCGAGACGATCTTCGCCAATGTCAATCAAGACGCAAAGGAGTGACCGTGCCGCTCGCTGCCACGCTCGCCCGCCCGCCGGTGCAACCGGCCGACGACGCCCCGCATCTGCTGCTGGTCGACGACGACCGCCGCATCCGCGATCTGCTGTCGCGCTTTCTCGCGGCCGAAGGCTATCGCGTCACCACCGCTTCGAGCGCAGGTGATGCGCGGTCAAAGCTTCTGGGCCTGCATTTCGATTTGCTCATCCTCGACGTCATGATGCCCGGCGAGACCGGCTTCGATCTCGCCCGGTTCATCCGCACATCCTCCTCGGTGCCGATCGTGATGCTGACGGCGCGCCATGAAGCCGAGGCCCGCATCGAGGGCCTTCAGATCGGCGCCGACGATTACGTGGCAAAGCCATTCGAGCCGCGCGAGCTGGCGCTGCGCATCAACAACATCCTCAAGCGCGCGGCGCCGCCGGTCCGGGCCGCGGCGGTGGAGAAGATCGCGTTCGGCCCGTACGTCTACCATCTCGATCGCGGCGAATTGCGTCAGGGCGAGGAGGTCATCCATCTCACCGACCGCGAGCGCGAGATGCTGCGGGTTCTCTCGGAGACGCCGGGCGAAACCGTGCCGCGCAGCGCGCTGACCGGCAACGGCAGCGTCAACGAGCGCGCCGTCGACGTGCAGATCAATCGCCTCCGGCGCAAGATCGAGACCGATCCAGCCAATCCGCTGTTCCTTCAGGCGGTGCGCGGCATCGGCTACCGGCTGGTAGCCTCGCCATAGATCAAGTGAAGCACGACCGATGAGCACGATCGATACCGGCCTGACGCTGCTCAAGAGCGCCGCCGGGCGCGTCTCCGCCGCCAATGGCTGGATGGGCAACGCGTTCAAGGGCTGGATGCCGACCGGCCTCTACGCGCGCGCACTGCTGATCATGATCGTGCCGATGGTGATCCTGCAATCGGTCGTCGCCTTCGTGTTCATGGAGCGGCACTGGAACACGGTGACGCGCCGGCTGTCAGCCGCAGTGGTGCAGGACATCGCCGCGCTGATCGACGTCTACAAGGGTTATCCGCAGGACAAGGACCGCGATCAGATCCGCCGCATCGCGCAGCAGCGTCTCGGTCTCGTCGTCGACTTCCTGCCGGCCGGTGACATGCCGCCGCCGGGACCAAAGCCGTTTTTCTCGCTGCTCGACCAGACGCTGTCGGTGCAGCTCGGCCGCCAGATCGGGCGTTCGTTCTGGATCGACACGGTCGGCCGTTCCAACCTTGTCGAGATCCGCATCCAGCTCGACGATGCCGTGATGCGCGTGTTCGCACAGCGCAGCGCCGCCTACGCCTCGAACTCGGAAATCTTCCTGTTCTGGATGGTCGGGACATCGTCAATCCTCCTGATCGTGTCGGTCCTGTTCCTGCGCAACCAGATCAAGCCGATCCTGCGGCTTGCGGACGCCGCCGAGAGTTTCGGCAAGGGCCGCGAGGCGCCGAACTTCAGGCCCCGCGGCGCGCGCGAGGTGCGGCGCGCCGCGGGCGCCTTCCTCGAGATGAAGTCGCGCATCGAGCGCGCGATGGAGCAGCGCACCGCGATGCTCGCCGGCGTCAGCCACGATTTGCGCACGATCCTCACCCGCTTCAAGCTCGAGCTGGCGCTGATCGGCGACAATCCCGAGCTCGAGGGCATGCGCAAGGACGTCGACGAGATGTCGATGATGCTGGAGGATTACCTTGCGTTCGCCCGTGGCGATTCCGGCGAGCAGTCGCAGCCGACCGACATGGCGCAGGCGCTCGAGGAGTTGCGCAGCGATGCCGAACGCCACGGCCACACCGCGACGGTGACGTTCAGCGGCCTGCCCGTGGTCACGGTGAAGCCGGCCTCGTTCAAGCGCTGCCTCGCCAACCTCGTCACCAATGCCGCGCGCTACGGCAGGGCCATCGCCATTTCCGGCCAGCGCGATCACCGCTATCTCACCATCACGGTCGACGACGACGGTCCCGGCATCCCCGCGCATTTGCGCGAGGAAGTGTTCAAGCCGTTCCTGCGGCTGGACAACGCCCGCAACCAGGACGAAGGCGGCACGGGCCTAGGCCTCGCGATCGCCCGCGACATCGCCCGCTCGCATGGCGGCGACATCACGCTCGGCGACAGCCCGATGGGCGGATTAAGGGCGAGCGTGCGGATACCGGTGTAGCTGCAATAGCCCTCACCTACTTCGGCAGCAGCGCCTTCAGCTTGTCGACGTCGCGGACGTTCATCTTGAAGCCGCCGGGCATCACGATGTCGCCGGGCTTCTGGTCCGGCTTGCAGGCTCCGAGCCATTTCGCTTCGAGCGTCATGGTGGTGTCGCGCCCCGCGGCACCGACCGCGCCGCCTTGCGCATGCGACGAGGTCTTCACCGTGTAGGCCGAATTGAAATCGCCTGATATCTCGGCATGCGAGGTCGTGGACATGCCGGCGACGCTGCACTCGGAATCGCTGACATAGCCGGTCGCCGTCTTCTTGATGTCCTGCTTGGAGCAGACCTGCTTGGCCATCGGCGAGATGTTGTTGTTCATCTCCTTGTCGACGGCCTCGTCGGTGCAATGCTGCATGGTCATTTCCGGCATCGCCGAGCCGGTCCTGACCATCTTCAATTCCCACAAACCGGCCTTGCGCACCGGCAGATCGTCAGCGACGGCGCTCCCTGCCGACAACACGAAGCAAACGGCTGATCCGAGCAAAGCAAGCTTGCGCGTCATGCGAGAGACTCCCGGCCGAGAGATCCTGGCTTTCCGAAAAACGCCTCAGTAGAGCGTGCGGATCGGCCGCTCGGCCGCGCCATAGGGCACCCAGCGGCACGAGAACGAGATGTAGCCGCCCTCATAGGCCTGCACAGCGAGGAATTTGACCACCTTGCCGTAGCGCGCGCAGTGATCGACCGCGACCTGGCGCGCATCGGTCTGCGTTGCCATGGAATAGGCGATGATGCCGCCGGTGTCGTTGCCCTTGAAAGGCGGCACCGGAAGGATGTCGGCGCGTGCCGACTGGCTCGCCATCATCCCCGAGACAACCAGGCTGGCAAGAAGGCCCGCGGCCGCAATGATTCGCATTCCCGTCACTCCGATTGGTTGGCGGCAGTTTACGGTGCCGCGGCGGCCGTGGAAAGAACGGAAGGCCGGTTGACTGCGAGGTTGTGATCAACTCCTGGCCAAGTGTTGCCGCGCTGCACTTGACCTCCCCCGCCCTTCGCGGCACCGTCCAATCTCCGCAGATCATGCTGTCTGGATTGCCCATGCGCGCCTCGACCTCCCCGAAATCGCTTCGCTTTGCCGCCGTTCTCGGCCTGATGTTCGGAGCGCTGTCGCCCGGTGAGGCCAGGGCTGCCAACCCGCTGGAGCTGAACTTCTGGCTCAGCGGCCCGCGCTACGATGGCAATGTCGCCGATTGCGAGAAGGCGCTGCCGACGATCGCGACCCAGTTCTGGGAGAAGGAAAGCTCGTTCTGGAATTCGCCGTTGAAGATCGAGGGCTTCTCGGCCGTTCACGAGACCGCATTCCGGCCCTGGGCGTCCGACAACATTCCGCGCCGCTACTGCACCGGCGAGGCCATGCTCAATGACGGCAAGATGCGCAGGGTGCACTTCTCGATCGTCGAGGATGGCGGCTTTGCCGGTTACGGCCAGGGCGTCGAATGGTGCGTGGTCGGGCTCGACCGCAACTGGGCCTACAATCCGTCCTGTCGCGCCGCCAAGCCTTGATTCGACAAGCCTTGATTCGACAAGGTCCTGATTCGGACCGGCCACGCGGCCAATCGTCGGTCGCCTGAAATTTGTTCTTGAAATGTTCTTATTGCCTGCTAGGCTGATTGCACAGTCTAGTTGAGGGGCGTTGCCATGTTTCACTTTAGATTGCATTCGTTCTCCCGTCTCGTGATCTCGCTGACCCTTGCCGCCGGGCTGATCTCGTGGGCCGGCGGCGCGAAGGCCCAGGACAAGCGGCAGAACGCACCCGGCGAATTCGACTTCTATGTGCTGTCGCTGTCGTGGTCGCCGTCCTTCTGCGAGGAGGCGGCCGAGCGCGGTCGCGGTGGCGGGCGCTCGAATATCCAGTGCGAGGGACGACCCTATTCCTTCGTGGTGCACGGGCTGTGGCCGCAATATGAGAACGGCTTTCCGGAATACTGCCAGCGGCCGTCGCCGCGGCTGAACCGCAACATCGTCTCCGCGATGCTCGATCTGATGCCGGCGCCGGGGCTGATCTTCAACGAGTGGGACAAGCACGGCACCTGCTCCGGGCTCGATGGCCGCAATTATTTCGAGACGATCCGCAAGGCGCGCGCCGCGATCAAGATCCCGGCCGAATATCTCGATTTGTCGGAGGCCAAGACCGTCGCTCCGGCCGACGTCGAAGAAGCCTTCATCAAGGCCAATCCGGGCCTGAGCAGCGCCGCTGTCTCGGTCACCTGCAACCGGACCCGGCTGTCCGAGATCCGCATCTGCCTGAGCAAGGATTTGCAGTTCCGCCCCTGCGAAGAACTCGACCGCCGCGCCTGCCGCCGCGACCAGGTGACGATGCCGCCGGTCAGGGGTGGTTAGAGAGCGGGACCTCTCATCGTCATTTCGGGGCATGCGACGCGTCGAACACGGAATCTCGAGATTCTAAGGTGCGCAATTGCGCACCATAGCTCGGTGCTAACGCACCGCCCCGGAATGACAGCAGTTACTTTCATCGCGCGATGTCGTAACTCTCCGCCATGAACTACCGCCACGCCTTTCACGCCGGCAACTTCGCCGATGTCATCAAGCACATCGTGCTGGCACGCATCCTGACCTATTTGCAGGACAAGCCGGCCGCCTTCCGCGTCATCGACACCCACGCCGGTGCCGGCCTCTATGATCTCGACAGCGACGAGGCGCGCCGCAGCGGCGAGTGGCTGACAGGGATCGCGCGGCTCATGCAGGCGCGCTTCACGAATGAGACAGTCGCACTGACCAAGCCCTATCTCGACATCGTTCGCGCCTTCAACCCAAAGGGCGAGCTCAAAGCCTATCCCGGCTCGCCCTTGATCGCGCGCGGGCTGATGCGGCCGCAGGACCGGCTCGTGGCTTGCGAGCTCGAGCCGAAGGCGCGCAAGGCGTTGATCGACGTGTTGCGGCGCGACGAACAGGCCCGCGTGGTCGATCTCGACGGCTGGATGGCGCTGCCGGCGTTCGTGCCGCCGAAGGAGCGGCGCGGGCTGGTACTGATTGACCCGCCCTTCGAGGCAAAGGACGAGTTCGAAAAGCTCGGCGAGGCCTTCTCCACCGCCTACGCGAAATGGCCGACCGGTATCTATGTAATCTGGTACCCCGCCAAGAGCCGACGCGCCACCGACACGCTGGCGCAACTGGTGGCGCGGACCGCAGCCGCAGCAAAGACGCCGGGAAAGTGTCTGCGTCTTGAATTCAGCGTTGCACCGCAGCTCGACGGCGCAGCCCTCACCTCCACCGGGCTCCTGATCGTGAACCCGCCTTACACACTCCAAGGCGAGCTCAAGACGATATTGCCCGAGCTGGAAATGCCGCTCGGACAAGGCGGCGCTGCCAGATTCCGATTAGAGGTGCCGAAGCCGTAACATCCCGGCATTCTTGGGAAAAATATGCAGTAACGGTAGTCAATCTGCAGAGAACCGTATTATGCTGTTTGTGTGACTGGCTTTACGTTCCGCTTCCGCGAATGGTTGCGGCGGAGTGAAGGCCTAAGAAAGATCCAGTCGGACCGAAGGGTCTGCCCAAGGATGGCCAGCTCTCCCGGGCTTCGTGATGCCCGGTCATGTCGCGACGCGCGTCTGCGTTGCGACGGAGGAGCAATGAGGGGGAGTTTCCCGATGGCCAATACGGGAACGGTTAAGTTCTTCAACGGCGAGCGCGGCTACGGCTTTATCAAGCCGGATGACGGCGGTCGCGATGTCTTCGTTCACATCACCGCTGTTGAGCGCGCGGGACTGAAGGACCTTGCCGAAGGACAGCGTATCACGTTCGAAGTCGAACCGGACAAGAAGGGGAAGGGGCCGAAAGCGGTCAATCTCGTGATCCTTTCGTAGCGGACCCGCCCCAAAAACCTGGCGCAAAAAAAGTCCCGGCCGCAAGCGGCCGGGAGGTTGTTGTCCGGTATTTTCTTATTTGGCTATCAGAAGTGATAGTTCACGCCTGCGCGAACAACGCTGGCGCTATAGCCGTTTGACACGCCTGTAATTGCGAACTGGCTCGACGACAGATCGACGTAGAGATATTCGAGCTTCGCGCTCCAGTTCGGCGCGAAGCCGACTTCCGCGCCGACGCCTGCAGTCCAGCCGGCAGTAGTGTGCGACTCCGTCCAGCCGAATGTCTGCGCGCGCAGCTCGCCGAAGGCGAGGCCGGCGGTGCCGTAGACCAGCACGTTGCTGAAGGCATAGCCGGCGCGGCCGCGCAGCGTGCCGAACCAGGGATTGGAGAACTTCCACGGCGCGAAAGTGTCGTCGGCGCCTGCGGCCTGGATGTCGCCCTCGACGCCGAACACCCACGGGCCGTTCTGGAAATTGTAACCAGCCTGCACGCCGCCGACGAAGCCGGAGGGCTTCACGGGTGTGTTGCTCACCGAGCCCCATTCATAGCCGAGATTGGCGCCGAGATACGGGCCGGCCCAGCTATAGGCATTGAGCGGCTGATTGACCGTATAGGGCGCACGCTGCCCGTAACTGAGATCGGCGGCCCCTGCCGAAGCCGTCCAGCCGGCTGCAACCAACGCGGCTGCGCCCACAACGAGCCCCTTCATCACACACTCCAACGCAACTGCCGCAACCGGGTGCGATGCCCGCGCCGCCGCGCAAGGCCAGACCGCATGGTTACGGAACCACCACTTTTTCGCGTAAGATTTATTGAGAGTTTTAAGTTAAAGGGCTGTTAAGACCTGTTACCGCGCTGTTAACAGACTTAAGGAAGCGTTACCGGGAACTCGGCGCGCCATTCTGTGCGTGCGTCACGGCCGGAACTTCAAATCGGTCCCCCCAGCGCCTAAATTCGCACCATGGTTCACGATTCCACCGACAATCCGGACGACGCACGCGCGCGCAAAGCGCCGCGAGCCGCGACCGCCGACGTCCCGCCCGAAGGGCTGACACCGCCGGACCTCGATCCCGCGGTTGCCGGTGGCGATGACGAGGACGATGCGCGGCTGCCGGATATTCTGGAAGAGAGCGGCGCGATCGGCGAAGAGCCGCTGGCGACCGGTCACGAGGCGATCGAGCGTGCGGTCCGGCTCGCGCCGACCTCGCCCGGCGTCTATCGCATGCTCAGTGCGCATGCCGACGTGCTCTATGTCGGCAAGGCCAAGAACGTCAAAAAGCGGCTGTCCAACTACGCGCGCCAGAGTGCGCCGCTGCCGGCGCGCATCCTGCGCATGATCGCGGCCACGGTGACCGTGGAGATCGTCTCGACCACGACCGAAACCGAGGCGCTGCTGCTGGAAGCCAACCTCATCAAGCAGCTGCGGCCGCGCTTCAACGTGCAGCTGCGCGACGACAAATCGTTTCCCTACATCCTGATCACCGGCGACCATTGGGCGCCGCAGATCCTGAAGCACCGCGGCGCGCAGACCCGCCCGGGGCGCTATTTCGGTCCGTTCGCCTCCGCCGGAGCCGTCAACCGCACCATCACGGCCTTGCAGCGCGCGTTCCTGATCCGCTCCTGCACGGATTCCTTCTTCGAGAGCCGCTCGCGGCCCTGCCTGCTCTACCAGATCCGCCGCTGCGCCGGTCCCTGCACCCGCGAGATCGACTTCGGAGGCTATACGACGCTGGTACGCGAAGCGACCGACTTCCTGTCCGGCAAGAGCCAGGCGGTGAAGCAGGAGCTTGCCGGCGAAATGGAGAAGGCGTCCGGCGAGCTCGAATTCGAGAGTGCGGCGCTCTATCGTGATCGCCTCGCCGCGCTGTCGGCGATCCAGTCGCAGCAGGGCATCAATCCGCGCACGGTGGAGGAAGCCGACGTGTTCGCCATCCACCAGGAAGGCGGCTTCTCCTGCGTCGAAGTGTTCTTCTTCCGCACCGGACAGAACTGGGGCAACCGCGCCTATTTCCCGCGCGCGGAAAAGACCTATACCCCGGAGGAAGTGCTGGGCTCATTCCTCGCCCAATTCTATGACGACAAGCCGCCGCCGAAGACCATCCTGCTCTCGCATGAGATCGAGGAGAGCGACCTGCTTGCCAACGCGCTGTCGATCAAGGCCGGCCACAAGGTCGAGGTCACCACGCCCAAGCGCGGCGAGAAGAAGGAGCTCGTCACCCACGCGCTGACCAATGCGCGCGAGGCGCTCGGCCGCAAGCTCGCGGATACCGCGACCCAAAGCCGCCTGCTCGACGCCATGGCGACGACGCTGAGCCTGCCGCATGCGCCCAAGCGCATCGAGGTCTACGACAACAGCCATATCCAGGGCACCAATGCGGTCGGCGCCATGATCGTCGCCGGCCCGGACGGTTTTGTGAAAAACCAATACCGCAAGTTCAACATCAAGTCGGAAGGGCTCACGCCCGGCGACGATTACGGCATGATGCGCGAGGTGCTGGAGCGCCGCTTCAAGCGTCTGATCAATCCGCCGGAAGAGAGCGCCACCAAGGCCAAGGACGACGATTTCCCGCAATGGCCCGATCTCGTGATCATCGACGGCGGCCGCGGCCAGCTCAACGCCGTCAGGGAGATCTTCACCAATCTCGGGCTCACCCAGGTGTCGCTGATGTCGGTCGCCAAGGGGCCGGACCGGGATGCCGGCCGCGAGACCCTGTTCATGCCGGAGCGCGAGGCGATCAAGCTGGAGCCGCGCGACCCCGTGCTCTATTTCATTCAGCGCCTGCGCGACGAGGCCCACCGCTTCGTCATCGGCTCGCACCGCAAGCTGCGCAAGAAGGACATTCGCGAGGCTGGCTTGCAGGAGATTCCGGGCATCGGCCCGTCACGCAAACGTGCCTTGCTGCACCATTTCGGAACCCTGAAGGAGATCGAACGGGCCTCGATCGCCGATCTCGGCAAGGTTCCTGGGGTGAGCGCCGAGAGTGCCCGCAGGATTTTCGACTATTTCCATCCCCAGCCGGGGTGAACTAAACGGGCTGTAGTCATATGGTCGTCGCATCCCGCACCCCAATTGGGGACGGACGGTTGACCTTCAGGCTTGAGCGGTATTGGTAGGACGGATGAACATCGCCACGACACGAGGGACGACCAGCCGCGCGATGTCCCTCCCGAACATCCTGACCTATGGCCGGATCGCCGCGATCCCGGTCGTGGTCGGATGCATCTATGCGCAGTCGATCATGGACTACCCGCTGTGGCTGCGCTGGGTTGCGGTCGCGATCTTCATCGGCGCCGCGGTGACGGACTATCTCGACGGCTATTACGCGCGGATCTGGAATCAGCAATCGGCGTTCGGCCGGATGCTCGACCCGATCGCCGACAAGCTGCTGGTCGCCTCCTGCCTCTTGATGCTGGCCGCCGACGGCATCATCCACGGCTGGTCGCTGTGGGCCGCCATCGTGATCCTGTGCCGCGAGATCCTGGTCTCGGGCCTGCGCGAATACCTCGCGGCGCTGCGTGTCAGCGTGCCCGTGACCAAGCTCGCCAAATGGAAGACCACCGTTCAGCTCGTCGCCATCGGCTTCCTGCTCGCCGGTCCGGCCGGCGACGAGGTCATTCCCATGGTGTCGCTGATCGGCCTCGTCCTGCTGTGGGCCTCGGCGATCCTGACCATGTACACCGGCTACGACTATTTCCGCGCCGGCATCCATCACCTCATCAAGGAGGATGAGGGATGAAGGTGAAGTACTTCGCCTGGGTGCGCGAGCGCGTCGGCAAGGCCGAGGAGACGATCGAGCCGCCCGCAACCGTGCGCACCGTCGAGGAGCTGATCGCCTGGCTGTCCGGCCAGAGCGAGGCTTATGCCTACGCCTTCGAGAAGCCGAAGGTGATCCGCACCGCGATCGACCATGCCCACGTCAAGGCCGACGCCGCAATCGCGGGCGCCCGCGAGATCGCGTTCTTCCCGCCGATGACTGGCGGCTAGATCATGACCTCCCCTGTCACCACCTGCCCCGTCACCATCCGCATCCAGGAAGACGATTTCGACATCGCGCGCGAGATCGCGGTCCTGACCAAGAGCCGCACCGATATCGGGGCGGTCGTGAGCTTCTCCGGTATCTGCCGCACCGACGACGATAGTTCGAAGATCGCGGCGCTCACGCTCGAGCATTATCCCGGCATGGCAGAAGAAGAGATCAAGCGCCATGCCGACGAGGCTACATCGCGCTGGCCGCTCAACGGCGTCACGGTCATCCATCGCGTCGGGCGGTTCATTCCCGGCCAGAACATCGTGCTGGTGCTCACCGCCTCGCAACACCGCCGCGCGGCGTTCGAGGCAGCCGAATTCCTGATGGACTATCTCAAGACCAGCGCACCGTTCTGGAAGAAGGAAGAGAGCGCCACCGGCACCGGCTGGGTCGAGGCGCATGCCCGTGACGACGAAGCCGCCGCACGCTGGACCCGATCCTGATGGCAAGAGCTGTGAGAAAGCCTACGCGCGGCCGCGCCGCGCCAAAACTCGCGAAGGTCGGACGCGGCGAGCTGCTCACGCTGATCGATTTCGTCCGCTATGCGGTCAGCCGCTTCGTCGAGGCGAGACTTGCCTTTGCCCACGGCACGACCGATCCGGTCGCGGAAGCCGTCTTCCTGGTCTGCGAGGCCCTGCACCTGCATCCTGACCAGTTCGAGATGTTTGGCCATGCCTGCGTCACCGCCGCAGAAGGCAAGACCCTGCTCGACCTCATCCATCAGCGCGTGACGACGCGCAAACCGACGGCCTATCTCGTCAACAAGATTTACATGCGCGGCCTGCCGTTCTACGTCGACGAGCGCGTCATCGTTCCGCGCTCCTTCATCGGCGAGCTGCTGGATTCGCATTTCGGCGGCGACGGCGAAGCGGGTTCGCTGATCGACGACCCCACGGCCGTCGAGCGCGTGCTCGATCTCTGCACGGGATCGGGATGTCTTGCGATCCTCGCCGCGTATCATTTCCCCAATGCCGTGGTCGATGCGGTCGACGTCTCCAAGGGCGCGCTAGAAGTCGCCGCGCGCAACGTTCGGGAACATGGGCTGGATGAGCGGATCGCGCTCCATCGGGGCGACCTGTTCGCGCCGCTCGATACCAACAAATACGATCTGATCATCACCAACCCGCCCTACGTCGACGCCGAAGGCATGGCGGCACTGCCGCCGGAATGCCGGGCCGAGCCGAAGCTCGCCTTCGACGGCGGCGCGGACGGTCTCGACGTGATCCGCCGCATCGTGCGCGATGCGCCCGATCACCTCACGTCGGATGGCGGCCTCCTCTGCGAGATCGGCCGCGGTCGCGAGCTGGTCGACGATGCCTTTCCGGAACTGCCGCTGCTCTGGCTCGATACCGAGGAGTCCGAGGGCGAAGTGTTCTGGATCGCAGCCGCCGATCTCGGCTGATCGAGCGCGCGCGGCGGAACAAGTCAAATTCCGCCACGTTCATCCCCCGACGAATGTACTCGCTCTCGGAGGATGTCCGCATGCTCGCGCCATCGGGCGAATTGCTGCGCGCCGGCATGGCGCTGAAACTCAACCAGCTCAAGCGCGCGGCGCAGTCTTACTTGCGTGACCGCACCAGCCAGACCACCGGACGCCTGACGTCTTACGCTGTCGCGGCCGGACTGCTCGCAGTGGCGGGGCTGTTCCTGATCGCGGCCCTCTTTGTCGGCCTGATCGCACTCTACCTTTGGGTTGCCATCACCTACGGACAATTCTGGGGCCTTGGCGCCGTTGCGGCCGTGCTTTTGGTGCTCGCCGCCGTCTGCGCCGGGGTGGCGATGGCGCAAATGAATCGCCGGACCAAGCCGATCGTGCCGCTCGCCAGCCGCATGCGGGTGGCGATCGCCACGCCGCGGATCCCGCGCGGCACGGTCAAGCAGGCGGTCAAGGAAGTCGCGACAACAATTCCATTGGTGCCGCTCGCGCCGGGCGAACGCGGCCATGGCGGCAACGCTTCACCAACGCGCACCAACCGCCCCGTGCAGCTTGGCCTGATGCTTGCCGCGATCGGATTGCTGGGTTTCACGGCCGCCCGCCGGCGACGTCACCGACTGGACGCCTGACATGCGTGCGCGGCACAGCGAGCAGCTCGACTCCTGGCTGCTGGTCGCCGCCACGGCCATCTTCGTTCTCACCGCGGAACGCTATTTCCAGGAGCCGGGGCGCGTCCGGCCGGGACCGCCGCAAGACCATCGCAACAACGAAGCGAATTCACCGGAAACCAACCCGGCAAGTGCGGCCATGCAGCCCGGCCATGGCCGACGCTCGAAGAGCCCGTTCAAAATCCCCTGGGCGGGCTGGAAGGATATCTTCTGGCGCACCTATCAGCGCATCGACGACGACCGCCTGCTCGCGACCGCGGGCGGCGTCGTGTTCTTCGGGCTGCTCGCGATCTTTCCCGCCGTGACCGCGCTGGTCTCGTCGTACGGGCTGTTCGCCGATCCCTCAACGATCAGCGCCAACCTTCAGACGCTTGCGACAATGCTGCCCGAGGGCTCGTTCCAGATTGTCCAGGACCAGGTCGCACGCGTCGTATCGAAAGGCAATACCGCGCTCGGGGCCGCCTTCCTGTTCGGCCTCGTACTCGCAGTCTGGAGCGCCAACGCCGGGGTCAAAGCCATCTTCGATGCCCTCAACGTCGCCTATGAAGAACGCGAGAAGCGCAGTTTCATCAAGCTGAACCTGATTTCCCTGAGCTTCACCGTCGGCGGCATCGCGGCGCTGCTGTTGATGGTCGGCGCCGTGGTCGCTTTCCCGCTGGCACTCGATCATCTCGGCATCGCGCCCGAGAGCAAGCTGATCGCCGCGCTGGCGCGCTGGCCCCTTTTGCTCGTCATCCTGCTGGCGGCGCTCGCCATCCTCTACCGCTTCGCGCCGAGCCGCGACGCGCCCCGCTGGCAATGGCTGAGCATCGGCGCGGTGACCGCCGCCCTGCTCTGGATCGCCGGCTCGGCGCTGCTGTCCTGGTATCTTTCGGCGTTCGCCAATTACAACGCGACCTACGGCTCACTTGGGGCTGCGATCGGTCTGATGACGTGGATGTGGATGTCGGCGATCGTGATCATGTTCGGCGCCGAGCTGAATTCGGAGATCGAACGGCAAACCCTGCGCGATACGACCACCGGGCGGCCCAAACCGCTCGGCAGCCGCGAGGCGGTCTCAGCCGACACGGTCGGCGCCGGCGCGCCGTCCTGACTGCTTCCATGCGCCTGAGGCCGCTATCCCCTCGAATCAACAATGATGTTACGATGATGCGGGCTTGGGGAGCATGAGGCGCAACGGGTGCGAATTGCGACCCGTGTTTTCCCGGGTGAGGCAGTCAGCTCTTGAGGTGTAACGCGCGGCATGATTCGCATTTCGACGATCTTCATCGCCATCTGCATGGTTCTGGTCGCGGCATCGCTCGGGCTCGTGCTCTACGCGGTCGCCGGCATCAGCGGAACCGAATCCGCGATCGTGGCGCTGACTGCGCTGACCTTCCTGATCCTCTACAACGCGGTCTCGATGCGACTGCGCGACCGCAGCGACGTCGGCGGCCAGATCGCCGACCTCTCCCGCGGCACCGCCGACCTCGCCCGCCAGGTGGCCGAGTTCGGGCGCCGGCTCGCCGCCATCGAGGGCCGTGTCGCCTCGTCCAATTCGACCAATTCCGATCGTGTCCAGTCGGTGGTGGGCGAGATCAACGAACTCGGCGGGCTGGTCAGGCAGCTTGCCGCCACGGTGTCGACCCATGAGGATCTGCTGGCCGGTCACGCGCCGGCCCCCGCCCCGGTCGCCAGTCCGGAGCCGGAGGCGCCGATCGACCTGACTGCCCCCTTCGAGGAGCGACTGGCCGCTCCTCCGCCGCTTCCCGCACCCCCGCGGCCGACGCCGCCGGCCGTCCAGACCCAGACCGCCAATGCCGTTCAGACGGTCAACGGCCGCAACCAGACCCAGATGCTGGCGATGCTGCGCAACGCCATCGACGAGAACCGCATCGACATCTTCCTCCAGCCGATGGTGACGCTGCCGCAGCGCAAGGTCCGCTTCTACGAGGCGGTGACCCGGGTGCGCGACGAGCGCGACCAGCTGATGGCCGCGGAAGAGTTCATCAGCATCGCCGAGGCCTCCGGGCTGATCGGACGCATCGACAACATGGTGTTGCTGCGCTGTGTCCAGGTGTTGCGCCGGCTGATGGTGCGCAACAAGGATGTCGGCGTGTTCTGCAACGTCGCGGCCTCGACGCTCGGCAATTCCACCACATTCGCGCAATGCCTCGACTTCCTCGAGGCCAACCGCGCCCTGGCGCCGTCGCTGGTGCTGGAGTTCAAGCAGTCGACGTTCCGCGGACTCGGCCCCGCCGAAACCGAGAATCTCGCGGCCCTCGCGCAGCGCGGCTTCCGCTTCTCGATCGACCATGTCACGGACTTGCGGATCGAGCCGCGCGAGCTCGCCGATCGCGGCGTGCGCTTCATCAAGGTGCCTGCATCCCTGCTGCTCGACCCGAAGCAGGCGTCGACCTCGGACATTCATCCCTCCGACCTGTCCGACCTGCTCGGCCGCTTCGGCATCGACCTGATCGCGGAACGGATCGAGGGCGAGCGCGCGGTGGTCGACTTGCTCGACTATGACGTGCGGTTCGGCCAAGGCTTTCTGTTCGCGCCGCCCCGGCCATTGCGGCCCGAGGGGGCATCTGCTACCGGCGGGGCCGCGTCGAACCCGACGCAGGACATTCAGGGATCCAATGGCCAGGGAACACCAAGCCCAGGCGCGGCGCCTGCCGCCCCGTCATCGCGCATCACCGGCAACGCGGCGCTGGCGCGACGCATCTGATCGGCCGCAGGCATCATGACCACGCTGCATTTCGCCCGAAGCCTGCGCGAGCTCGTGGGCGGGGTCGATGTCGTGCTCAGCGACATCTGGGGCGTCGTCCATAACGGGCTGGAATCGTTCCCCGAAGCCTGCGAGGCGCTGCACACCTATCGCAGCCGCGGCGGTACGGTGATCCTGATCACCAACGCGCCGCGCCCGGCCGACTCCGTGCAGCGGCAATTGCGCAAGCTCGGCGTCGCCGACGAGACCTATGACGCGATCGTCTCCTCGGGCGATTTGACGCGACTCTATGTCGCCGAGCACCCCGGACGAAAAATGTTCTGGCTCGGACCCGAGCGCGACAACTCGATCTATCGCGGCCTCGATGCGACGACCGCGCCGCTGGAAGAGGCCGACTACATCGTCTGCACCGGCCTCTATGACGACGAGACCGAGACCGCGGAAGACTATCGCGGCATGATGCTGAAGGCGCGCGAGCGCAAGCTGACGCTGGTCTGTGCCAACCCCGACATCGTGGTCGAGCGCGGCGACCGGCTGATCTATTGCGCCGGCGCGATCGCCGAGCTGTATCGTGAGCTTGGCGGCGAGGTGATCTTCTACGGCAAGCCGCACCGGCCGATCTACGAGCGCGCCATGACGCTCGCGGGCGAGCGCCAGGGCCACCCGATCGACCGGAAAAAGGTGCTGGCGATCGGCGATTCCGTCCGCACCGACCTGACCGGCGCGCGCGAATTCGGCATCGACTGCCTGTTCGTCACCCGCGGCATCCATGCCGAGGAGTTCGAGGGCCTCGACCAGCTCGATCCCAAGTCAGTGACGGAATTGTTCGGCCACCCACCGAAGGCGCTGATGCGCGAATTGAAGTGGTGATTTTCCAGCATCGTCATTCCGGGGCAGTGCGTCAGCACTGAACCCGGAATCTCGAGATTCCGGGTTCGCCCTTCGGGCGCCCCGGAACGACAAATCCCAACGCAGAAAGCCCGGGACAAGCGTCCGGGCTTTCCAAATTGAGCTGATGGCGTCAATCGCGCGCTTACGCGCTCGCCATGTCGGGGAAGACCGCCTCGATCTTGGTCTTCAGCGTCGCCGCGTTGAACGGCTTGACGATGTAGTTGTTCACGCCGGCCTTCTTGGCCGCGATCACGTTCTCGGTCTTCGATTCCGCCGTGATCATGATGAAAGGCGTGGTGGCGAGGTTCGGATCTGCCCGCACTTCGCGGAGCAGGTCGTAACCCGTCATCGGCTCCATGTTCCAGTCTGAAATCACGAGCCCGTACTTCTTGCCGCGCATCTTGTTCAGCGCCGCCGAACCGTCGCTGGCATCATCGATATTATCGAAGCCAAGCTGCTTCAGCAGATTCCGGATGATACGGATCATGGTGCTGTAGTCATCCACCACCAGAACCGGCATCGACAAATCAACCGCCATCTCGACTCCCCCAACGCGTACCCAGGAATATTCAAAATCGGACCTGACAGGCCGGAGCCCGTCAGTTCCACCTCCCAAGCACTAGCACCAAGGCGTTAAACAGCGCGTTAACTGGAGCGACCCGCGAGGGATCGAAATCATGTTCCTTGCGCCCGCCCCCGCCCCGCTTGACTTCATCGGCCGGCTCACGCCACGGTCCCGGCCGGTCCCGCCGGCTTGAGAATTCCCCTGATGGCCCCGCAATTTACCGTTATCCGCGATACCACGCCGGATTCTGCGATCCTGAAGGGGGCGGTGGTCGCCATGGGCAATTTCGACGGGGTTCACCTCGGTCACCGGGCCGTCATTGCCGCCGCCTTGGAAATGGGCCGGACGCATGGCCGCCCTGCGCTGGCGCTGACCTTCGAGCCGCATCCGCGCCGGTTTTTCAGCCCCAACACCCCGCAATTTCGCCTGACCGACGAACGGGCCAAGCTGCGGCTTCTGGCCGGGACCGGACTTGCCGGCGCCGTGGTCATGACCTTCGACAAGGCCCGCGCCGGCACCAGCGCGCAAGATTTCATTCACCATGACCTGATCGGACGCCTCGGCGTCAAGGGAATCGCGGTCGGCTACGACTTCCATTTCGGCAAAGGACGCGTCGGCTCTCCGAGCCTGCTGGCCAACGAAGCGCCCCGGCTCGGCATCGAGATCGACGTGCAGCCGCATGTCGATATCGACGAGCGGCCGGTCTCCTCCAGCGCTATCCGGATCGCACTCGCCGAGGGGCAGGTCGAAGAGGCCACCACCATGCTGGGCGCGCCCTGGTTCATCACCGGCGAGGTCATCCATGGCGAAAGGCGCGGCCGCGACCTCGGCTATCCCACCGCCAACATCCGGCTTGACGCCAATTGCGGCCTGAAGCACGGCATCTATGCCGTGCGGGTCGGCCGCGGGCCCGAGCGTCTGAACGGGGTGGCGAGCTTCGGCCGCCGGCCGACCTTTGATAATGGCGCGCCGCTGCTCGAAATCTTCCTGTTCGACTTCAAGGGCGACCTTTACGGGCAGGCGCTGGACTGCGCCTTTGTCGGCTTCATCCGCGAGGAGCTGAAATTCAACGATATCGAAGCCCTGATCCGTCAGATGGACGACGATTCCGCCCGCGCCCGCGCCATGCTGGCCGCCGCCCCGGACGCCTTTCCGCGGCTCGGGGCCGTCGATTGAGGACCCAAAGCCGGCCCGCCGGACCTTTGCGCTTCCCTTAGCCCCCTGCTATGGAGAGCCCATGTTCGCGCGGCGCATCATAGGGATTAGCGGCCCGGCTTCCGCCTGAGCCTCCGGCTCGGCGCAAGACCGGGATTTTGTCGTTTCACCCCGCGATTCCGCATCGCCATCCGTTCCCGCGCCATTCCGAGCCAGTCAGCCTCATGTCCGAAAAGCCGCAAAAGTCCCAAAAGTCTGAAGTCAAAGACTATTCGAAAACCCTGTTCCTGCCGCAGACCGAATTCCCGATGCGCGCCGGCCTGCCGCAGCGCGAGCCGGAAATCCTCAAGCGCTGGTACGAGATCGGCCTCTACGAGAAGCTGCGCCAAGCTGCGAAGGGCCGTGACAAGTTCGTGCTGCATGACGGCCCGCCATACGCCAACGGCAACATCCACATCGGCACGGCGCTGAACAAGATCCTCAAGGATCTCGTCACCAAGAGCCAGCAGATGCTCGGCTTCGATTCCAACTACGTGCCGGGCTGGGACTGTCACGGCCTGCCGATCGAGTGGAAGGTGGAGGAAGAGCACTATCGCAAGAAGGGCAAGCAGAAGCCCGACTTCCGCGACAGCGCCGCGATGATCGATTTCCGGAAAGAGTGCCGCGCCTACGCGACGCACTGGCTCAACGTGCAGCGCGAGGAGTTCAAGCGACTCGGCGTGATCGGCGACTGGGCTCATCCCTACGCCACCATGAACTATCCGGCCGAAGCCCAGATCGCGCGCGAGCTGATGAAGTTCGCTGCCAACGGCACGCTCTATCGCGGCTCAAAGCCAGTGATGTGGAGTGTGGTCGAGAAGACCGCGCTGGCAGAGGCCGAGGTCGAGTACGAGGACTATACGTCGGATATGGTCTGGGTGAAATTCCCGGTGAGATTTTCCGCGGGTGATACGCAGCAAGAAGCTCGCGATTTGCTGCACGCCTCTATCGTCATTTGGACTACAACACCATGGACACTCCCGGGCAATCGCGCCATCTCGTTCTCGCCGAAGATCGCCTGTGGCCTCTATAAGGTGACCGAGGCACCGGCCGACAATTGGGCCAAGACTGGCGATCTCCTGATCCTCGCCGATGCGCTGGCCGGGGAGGTGCTCAAGCAGGCGCGGGTGGCGGCTTACGAAATGGTTCGCGCTGTTCCCCCGGATGACCTCGCCATCATGTCGTGCCAGCATCCGCTAAAGGGCTTCGCCGGCGGCTACGATTTCATCGTGCCGCTGCTTGCCGGCGACCACGTCACCGACGACACCGGGACCGGCTTCGTGCACACCGCACCAAGCCACGGCCGCGAGGATTTCGACGTCTGGACGGCCAACACGCGCGAGCTCGATGCCCGCGGCATCAACAGCGCGATCCCCTACACCGTCGACGAGAACGGCGCCTATACCGACCAGGCGCCAGGCTTCACCGGCAAGCGCGTCATCAACGACAAGGGCGAGAAGGGTGACGCCAACGAGGCCGTAATCAAGGCGCTCGTCGAGAAAGGCATGCTGCTCGCGCGCGGCCGGCTCAAGCACCAATATCCGCACTCCTGGCGCTCCAAGAAGCCGGTGATCTTCCGCAACACCCCGCAATGGTTCATCGCGATGGACAGGGACATTCGTGGTGGAGATCACGACAGAGCATGGAATGTCAGCGCAGGTCGCGCCGCAGGGTATTTCGATGCTTTGGACCCAAATCATCCACCGAGCGAGAGATGGGACACTCTTAGAAAGCGCGCGCTGCACGCGATCTCGGTCACGCAGTGGGTACCGCCCTCCGGCGAGAACCGCATCAACGGCATGATCGAGGCCCGCCCCGACTGGGTGATCTCGCGTCAGCGCGCCTGGGGCGTGCCGATCGCCGTGTTCGTCCGCGAGAAGGGCGACGGCTCGGCCGAGGTCCTGCAGGACGAGGCCGTCAACACCCGCATCGGCGACGCCTTCGCAGAGGAAGGTGCGGATGCCTGGTACGCTCTGGGCGCGCGCGAGCGCTTCCTGGGACCGCGTGCCAGCGAGGACTGGCAGAAGGTCGACGACATTCTCGACGTCTGGTTTGATTCCGGATCGACCCACGCCTTTGTGCTCGAAGACCCCGTGCAATTCCCCGGCCTTGCCGGCATCAAGCGCAAGGTCGACGGCGGCACCGATACGGTGATGTACCTGGAAGGATCGGACCAGCATCGCGGCTGGTTCCACTCCTCGCTGCTGGAGAGCTGCGGCACGCGGGGCCGCGCGCCCTACGATATCGTGCTGACCCACGGCTTCACCCAGGCCGAGGACGGCCGCAAGATGTCGAAGTCGCTCGGCAACACCATCGAGCCGCAGGCCGTCATCAAGGAATCTGGCGCCGACATCCTGAGACTCTGGGTCGCGTCCTGCGATTACACCGACGATCAGCGCATCGGCCCCGAGATCCTGAAGAACACGGTCGAGACCTACCGCAAGCTGCGCAACACCGTGCGCTGGATGCTCGGCACGCTGCATCACTACAAGCCGGCCGACGCGGTCGCGCCCGCCGAGATGCCCGAGCTCGAGCGGCTGATGCTGCATGAGCTCGCGCTCCGCGCCGAACTGGTCCGCAAGGCCTATGAGACCTTCGACTTCAAGAGCGTGGTCGCCACGCTGTCCGCCTTCCTGAACAGCGAGCTCTCCGCATTCTATTTCGATATCCGCAAGGACGCGCTCTATTGCGATCCGCCGTCCTCGCTGACGCGCAAGGCGGCGCTGACCACGATCGACCTGTTGTGCAAATCGATCCTGAAATGGCTGGCGCCGGTGCTGAGCTTCACCGCGGAAGAAGGCTGGCGCATGTACAAGCCCGATGCCGAGCCGTCGGTGCATCTGACGCTGTTCCCGGAAGGCCTCGAACAATTCCGCGACGACAAGCTCGCCGCGAAATGGGAGACCATCCGCGACGTCCGCCGCGTCGTCACCGGCGCGCTGGAGCTCGAACGTGCCGCCAAGAACATCGGCTCCTCGCTCGAGGCCTCGCCGGTGATCTATGTCGCCGACCGCGACATGCTGGCGACGTTGTTCGACACCGATCTCGCCGAGATCTGCATCACCTCGAACTACGAGGTGCGTGAGGGCGAGGCGCCGGCCTCCGCATTCCGTCTCGATGCCGTGCCCGGCGTCGCGGTCGTGGTGGAGAAGGCCGTCGGCACCAAATGCGCCCGCTCCTGGAAGATCTCGCCGACCGTGGGTGAAGACCCTGAATATCCCGACGTCACCCCGCGCGACGCTAAGGCGCTGCGCGAATGGAAGGCGTTGGGCGTGAGCGTCTGATCCCCCGCCATGACCCCGCTCCGCGCCGGCATCCTCGCGGCAATGGTCACGCTCGTGGCCGATCAGGCCTCAAAGCTCTGGCTGCTGAATGGATTCGACCTCGCCCGTCAGGGCGTGGTGAAGGTGATGCCGTTCTTCGACCTGGTGCTGGCCTGGAACATCGGGATCAGCTTCGGCTGGCTGCAAAACGACGGTCAGGCCGCGCAGTTCGCGCTGATGGCGGTGAAGGTCGTCGCGGTGATCGCGCTCGCGATCTGGATGGCACGGTCGCAGACCCGGCTCGCCACGGTGGCCCTGGGACTGATCATCGGCGGCGCCATCGGCAATGGCATCGACCGCCTGGCCTATGGCGCGGTGGTCGATTTCGCCCTGTTCCACATCGAAATCGGCGGAAATACCTATAATTGGTACGTCTTCAACCTGGCGGACGTGGCCATCGTTGCTGGGGTGGCGGCCCTATTGTATGATTCCTTCCTGGGGGTACCCGCCGCAAAAGCGCCCTGATCCCGGCCGATACGGGCCAGAGGCGGAACCTTGCTTGGCGAGGGGTGGTCGCGCGAGACGCGGCGAGACCGGCACAATCAAGACTGCCACAATATGGAACAGGTACAGGCATGCGCAGCTCCGAGACCAGCGGTTCGATGGGTCGAGACCCCCGGCGGGGACTTTGGCTGGCGCTGAAACTGTCAGCCGTCGCACTCGGCATCGGTCTGGTGATGTCCGCAGGCCCGGTCCGCGCCGGTGATGACGGTGACGACGATGACGACATGACCTTCGAAGAGAAGCTCATCGACAATCTGATGTCCGGCATCGGCGCCAAGGGCATGGAAAAGAAGGGCATCGAGTACCGCGAGCGGTCGCCGCTGGTGGTGCCGCCCAAGCTCGACCTGCCGCCGCCCGCCAGCGCCGACGCCAAGAATGCGCCGAACTGGCCGAAGGATCCCGACGAGAAGCGCCGCAAGGAGGCCATCGCCCAGCGGAAGAAGGCAGGCAACAAGGCAGCGGAGTACTGGCAAGCGGCCCGGCCGCTGTCACCGGCCGAGTTGGACGCCCACAAGACGGTCGGCCCCGACAAGACCGTCAATGATCCGATCCAGCCGGGTACCAACACCAACAGCCCGGCGATGAGCCCGGCCGAGCTCGGTTACACCGGCGGTCTGTTTAAGATGTTCTCGGGCAACAAAGGCGAGTCCAAGCAATTCACGAGCGAGCCACCGCGCCAATCGCTCGTCGAGCCGCCGCCTGGATATCAGACGCCTTCGTCGAACTATGCCTACGGTTCCGGAGAGGATAAGTCGCGGCGGACCTATTTCGACGTCCAGTCGGGTAAGGAAAAGGAGCAATAAGCTCCTTGCCCGTCGCGCTCAGGCGTGGATCCGCCGCAATCGTCCGGTGTAGGCCGGACGCGGCAGATGACTTATTTTTAAGTACAATTTGACTGCGTTCTCTGCTTCGTGACCCGAAGCTCAAAGCCGCGCGGTGTAGCATGCCGTGCTTTCACGCCCGGACATCAGTGTCCGGGCTTTCACAAGGATCGTGATGTCCTCACACCGATCGGTTGCCTGCCTCTTCGCCGCGCTGCTCTCGACATCTGCTTTCTCCGTCGGCAGCGCACTCGCCCAGACGACGGTCACGTCCGCACCGCCCGCCAGCTTCACGCTCAGCAACGGCCTCCAGGTTGTGGTGATTCCGGACCATCGCACGCCCGTCGTCACGGAGATGATCTGGTACAAGGTCGGCTCGGCCGACGAGACGCCGGGCAAGTCCGGCCTCGCCCACTTCCTCGAACACCTGATGTTCAAGGGCACGGAGAAGCACCCGGTCGGTGAGTTCTCGCAGACGGTGCTCCGCGTCGGCGGCAACGAGAACGCCTCGACCTCGGTCGACTACACCAACTACTACCAACGCGTGCCGCGCGAGCAACTGCCGACCATGATGGAATTCGAGGCCGATCGCATGACCGGCCTGATCCTCAAGGACGAGAATGTGCTGCCCGAACGCGACGTCGTGCTCGAAGAGTACAACATGCGCGTCGCCAACAGCCCCGACGCGCGGCTCAACGAGCAGATCATGGCCGCGCTCTATCTCAACCATCCCTATGGTCGGCCGGTCATCGGCTGGCACCAGGAGATCGAAAAACTCAATCGCGAGGATGCGCTCGCGTTCTACCGCCGCTTCTACGCGCCGAACAACGCGATCCTGGTGATCGCCGGCGACGTCGAGGCCGCCGACATACGTCCTCTGGTCGAACGCAATTTCGGCCCGATCCCGGCCCAGCCCGCGATCCCGGCACGACGTATCCGCCCGCAAGAGCCGGAGCCGGCGGCACCGCGCACCGTCACGCTCTCCGACCCGCGCGTCGAGCAGCCGAGCCTGCGTCGCAATTACCTGGTGCCATCGGCGACAACGGCCGCGGCCGGCGAGAGCGCCGCGCTCGACGTGCTGGCGCAGTTGATGGGCAGCGGCAGCAACTCCTATCTCTACCGTGCGCTCGTCGTCGACAAGCCGCTCGCGGTCTCCGCCAGCGCCAGCTATTCCAGCATCTCGCTCGACCCGACCCAGTTTGCGATCTCGGCCTCGCCGAAGTCCGGCGTCACCTTCGCAGACGTCGAGCAGGCCATCGACGGCGTCATCGCCGACATCGTTGCGAACCCGATCCGCGCCGAGGATCTCGAGCGGGTCAAGACCCAGCTCGTCGCTGAGGCGATCTACGCCCAGGACAATCAGGCGGTGCTGGCGCGCTGGTATGGCGGCGCACTGACCACGGGCCTCTCGATCGAGGACATAAGGAGCTGGCCTGACCGCATCCGCGCCGTCACCGCCGAGCAGGTCCGTCAAGCCGCGCAAAAATGGCTCGAGAAGAAGCGCTCGGTGACCGGCTATCTGATCAAGGACACCGCTACCGCCAAGCGCGAGGAGAAGCGTTCGTGACCCATCCCTTCCTTCGCGCAAGACACTTCCTGCGCATACGTCACTTCGCGTTGTCCGTCGCCACCGGCGCGGCACTCGCGCTTGCCTCGGTCTCGCCTTCGCAGGCGGCAGCAAAAATCCAGCACCTGGTCTCGCCGGGCGGCATCGAGGCCTGGTTCGTCCAGGACGCAACCGTGCCGCTGATCGCCATGGAATATTCCTTTGCCGGCGGCTCGGCGCAGGATCCCAAGGACAAGTCCGGCGTCGCCAATCTCGTCGGCGACCTCCTCGACGAGGGCTCCGGCGATCTCGATTCCAAGACGTTCCATGAGCGGCTCGACCGCCGCGCCATCGAGCTCTCCTTCAGCGCCAGCCGCGACACCTTCCGCGGCAGCCTGCGCATGCTGCGCGACAACAAGGACGAGGCCTTCGACCTGTTGCGCTCGGCACTGACCTCGCCGCATTTCGACACGGCCGACGTCGAGCGCATTCGCTCGCAGGTCATCTCGGGGCTGCGCCGCGACACCACCAACCCGACCTCGCTCGCGAGCCGCAAATTCCTGGAGATGACCTTCGGCGATCATCCTTATGGCCAGCAGACCACCGGCACGCTGGAGAGCGTGCCGACCATCACGGTCGCCGACATGAAGGATTATGTCGGCCGCATCCTCGCCAAGGACACGCTGAAGATCGCAGTCGTCGGCGACGTCGATCCGGCCACCCTCGGCAAGCTGCTCGACCACACGTTTGGGAGCTTGCCTGCCAAAGCCACTCTGACGCCGGTCCCCGACGTCGAGGCCGCAAAGCCGCCGCAGCGCGCCTTCGTGCCGCTCGACGTGCCGCAGACCGTGATCACCTTCGGCGGCCCCGGCGTGATGCGCAGCGATCCGAACTTCATGGCGGCCTATGTCGTCAACCACATCCTAGGCGGCGGTGGCCTGTCCTCGCGGCTCTATCGCGAGGTCCGCGAGAAGCGCGGGCTGGCTTATTCCGTGTTCGAATCGCTGCTCTGGATGGAGCATTCGGCAGTCTTCATCGGCAACACCGGCACCCGGGCCGATCGCGCCGGTGACACCATGGATGCCATCGAGAAGGAAGTGCGCCGCATCGCCGACGAGGGCCCGACACAAAAGGAGCTCGACGAGGCCAAGTCCTACCTCAAGGGCTCGCAGATGCTGGCGCTCGACACCTCCTCCAAGCTCGCGCAAGCGCTGCTGCAATATCAGCAGGACAAGCTGCCGATCGACTATATCGAGAAGCGCAACGGCATCGTCGACGCGGTGACGCTGGACGACGCCAAGGCCGCCGCGAAGCGGCTGTGGAGCCAGGGGCTCCTGACCGTCATCGTCGGTCGCGCCCCGCAGGCCGCCGCACAGCCGGCGGCGGCACCGGCGACGAAGTCGAACTGACGTCGTCTACGTGTCCTGAAATGGCCGGGTTCGCCCGGCCATTTGCGTTTGGCGTGCGCGCCATTGCCGAACGTCGATGTCCACGGTATGTCCGGGCATCACAAGTGGTGCCATCATGCTGCGGATATCCCGCGATCTCGTCATCGACGAGGACGACATCGAGATCGGCTTTGTCCGCGCCTCCGGCCCGGGCGGGCAGAACGTCAACAAGGTGTCGACTTCGGCCCAGCTGCGCTTCGACACGCGCAAGCTGACCATTCCGGAGGATGCGGCGATTCGGCTCGCCCGCATCGCCGGACAGCGCATGACCAAGGACGGCGTGATCGTGATCCATGCCCAGCGCTTTCGCACCCAGGAACGTAACCGGCAGGACGCCATCGACCGCCTCATCGAGATCCTGAGCGAAGCGATGATCCGGCCGACGCCGCGGCGCGCGACGCGGCCGACCTTTGCCTCCAAGCAACGCCGGCTCGACGGCAAGAAGCGCCGCAGCGACGTCAAGGCCGGTCGCGGCGGCCACTTCGACGACTAGAGCCTTTTCCGTTCCGATGGAATCGGAACGGGGCTCTAGATTCTTGTTTTGACGCGTTTTCTTTACGCGAACCGGTATCCACTTCGCTCGAAAACGCTCTAGCTAGCCGACGCAGCAAAAACTCCGGCCGCGGAGGTGGCCGGAGTTCTGCCGTGTCACAGAGCTGGCTAGTAACGCTTGCCTGTGGCCGCGCCGCCCGTCGCGGCATCGTCGGCGGCTCCCTTGTGCGCAGCACTGCCTGTGGTGCCGACCGCCCCCCTGGTGCCCTTGGTCGGCTTCATGCCGGTCTTTTCGCCCGCCGCACCCGGCTGAGCACTCATCTCCTCATCGCCGCTGTCCATCGTGCTGCCTTGCATGGGTTTGCTTTGCACGGCGCCGCCTGTCCTGGCGGGTGGCGTGCCTTGCGCAAGTACGGGCGCGGCAACGAGAGCCGACAGAGCGCATGCGATCATCGAGGTCTTCACCAACTTCATCCATTTCTCCTGGATTTTTTCGCGATAAATGGCTCGGCGGCTCCCTGCGCCGCTCGTCTGCACCGGACCATTGCATCGCATAGAGAGTTCAAGCGGCGCGATCGTCATGCAATCCGCATGGTGTGGTGAACGTTTAGGGATTTGACGGCGGTTTCGCGGAATTGTGCTCCGCATATGGGGCAGCGCGGAACATTGCACGCCGCGCGCACCGCGGCTCACCGCGAAACAGCCCGCTACTACCACCGCATCTTTGACGCCGCCTAGAGTTTGCGCACGTTGATGTGGATGAGCGGATTCTTGGCGATGCGCGGAGTCGGGCTGGGATTGTGCACCGCGATGGTGCTGGTGGTGCGTGCTTCCGATGCACAGATGCCGTTGCCGGTCGCCAAGCCGCCGGATGGCGCGACGCTGTTCAGGCAGCAATGCGCCGTGTGCCACACATTGAGTCTGTCGGAACCGATGCGGCAAGGCCCGCCGCTGGTGAAGATCGTCGGCCGCCCCGCCGGCAGGGTTGAAAGTTTCAAATACTCGGAGGCGTTGGCGAAGGCGGATTTCAGCTGGGACGAGGTCAAGCTCGACGCCTGGCTGACCAATCCGCAAGCCGTCATCCCCGGCGTGGTCATGGCCTATCGCCAGGGCAAGCCGGAGACGCGCACCGCCATCATTGCCTATCTCAAGGAGCTGAACTAAATGGCCAAGCCTGTCCATTCCATGATCCGCGTGCGCGATGAAACGCGATCCCTCGACTTCTATAAGCGTGCCTTCGGCCTCGAAGTCGCCGACTATCTGAAGTTCACAGACTTTGCCCTGATCTATCTGCGTCACCCCTCCTCACCTTTCGAGGTCGAGCTGACGGTCAATTTCGATCGCAAGGAACCGTACCAGCTCGGCGACGGCTACGGCCATCTCGCTGTGGTGGTCGAGGATCTCGATGCCGAACATGCCCGCTTCGCGCGCGAGCAGCTCGCACCGGGGCCGCTGCGCGACTTCAAGCACGACGGCAAGACGCTGGCGCGCTTCTTCTTCGTCAGCGATCCCGATGGCTACAAGATCGAGGTGATCCAGCGGGGCGGACGCTTCGGCTAATCAAAATCACAAAGATCCAAATCACAAAAAATGACGGAGGAATGCCATGAGAGAAGTCGATCGTCGAAGCAAGCACAGCCGTCGTGTCTTTCTCAAGGGCGCGGCGACCGCCGTGCCGGTCGTGGCTGTCGCGACCAACCTCAGTGTCAGCATCGAGGATGCCTGGGCCGAAGAGGCCGGCGCACTTTCGCCCGCGACGATGAAGACGCTGCTGAAGGTCGCGCGCGACATCTATCCCCACGACATCCTCGGCGACAGCTACTACATCACCGCGATCAAGCCGTGGGACGACAAGGCGGCCAAGGATGCCTCCGTCAAGTCGCTGATCAGCGACGGCATTGCCAGGCTCGATCAGAACGCGAGGGATCGCCACAAGGCACCCTATGCCGAGGTGCCCTGGGAAGCCGATCGCGTGGTGCTCCTGAAGGAGATCGAGCAAAGCGACTTCTTCCAGAAGGTGCGCGGCGACCTCGTCGTCTCGCTCTACAACCAGAAAGAGGTCTGGCCGCGGTTCGGCTATGAGGGCTCCTCCGCCGAGCACGGCGGCTACATCAACCGCGGCTTCGCCGACATCGACTGGCTGCCGAAAGCCTAAGTCGCACCCAACGGGTTCAGGAGAACGCAGATGGCAAAATTCGATCTGAACGATAACAGCGTTGTGGTGATCGTCGGCTCCGGTGCCGGCGGCGGTACGCTGGGCAACGAGCTCGCGCAGAAGGGCGTCAAGGTGGTCATCCTCGAGGCCGGTCCGCGCATCGAGAATCAAGACTTCATCAACGACGAGTGGGACAGCTTCTCCCAGCTCGCCTGGACCGATGCCCGCACCACATCGGGCAACTGGCGCGTCGCCAAGGATTTCTCGGGCCTCCCCGCCTGGATCGTCAAGGCAGTCGGCGGCTCCACCATCCACTGGGCCGGCGCGTCGCTGCGCTTCGACGAGCACGAGTTCAGGATCAAGAGCACCTACGGCAACATTCCCGGTGCCAATTTGCTGGACTGGCCGGTCACGCTCGCCGAGATGGAGCCGTGGTACGCCAAGGCCGAGAACAAGATGGGCGTGACCCGCACCAACGGCATCCCCGGACTTCCCGGCAACAACAATTTCAGGGTGCTGGAGGCCGGTGCGAAAAAGCTCGGCTACAAGACCGTGCACACCGGCAACATGGCGATCAACAGCCAGCCGCGCGACGGACGCGGATCCTGCCAGCAGATCGGCTTCTGCTTCCAGGGCTGCAAATCCGGCGCGAAATGGTCGACGCTCTACACCGAGATCCCCAAGGGTGAGTCGACCGGCAATCTGGAGGTCCGCCCCGGCAGCATGGTGGTCAAGATCGAGCACGATGCCAGCGGCAAGGTCACCGGCGTGGTCTATGCCGACGAGACCGGCGCGATGCAGCGCCAGAAGGCGCGGATCGTCGCGGTCGCAGGCAATTCGATCGAGAGCCCGCGGCTGCTGCTCAACAGCGCGTCGAGCATGTTCCCCGATGGGCTCGGCAACTCGAGCGGTCAGGTCGGCCGCAACTACATGCGTCACATGACCGGCAGCGTCTACGCCGTGTTCGAGAAGTCCGTACACATGTATCGCGGCACCACCATGGCCGGCATCATCCGCGACGAAGCCGCCAACAATCCGAAGCGCGGCTTTGTCGGCGGCTATGAGATGGAGACGCTGTCGCTCGGACTGCCCTTCATGGCGGCGTTCCTCAATCCCGGCTCATGGGGCCGGCCGTTCACCGCTGCGATCGACGGCTATCCGCGAATGGCGGGCATGTGGCTGGTCGGCGAGGACATGCCGCAGGAGACCAACCGCATCACGCTCGATCCGACCGTGAAGGACAAGTTCGGCCAGCCGGTGGCGAGCGTGCATTACGACGATCATCCCAACGACCTCGCGATGCGGGCCCATGCCTACAAGCAGGGCGCGGCGGTCTATGACGCGGTCGGCGCCACCGTGACCTATCCGACGCCGCCCTATCCGAGCACGCACAATCTCGGCTCCAACCGAATGAGCGAGAAGCCGCGCGACGGCGTCGTCAACAAGTTCGGCCAGAGCCACGACGTCAAGAACCTGTTCGTCTCCGACGGCAGCCAGTTCACCAGCGGCGCGGCCTGCAACCCGACGTTGACCATCGTCGCGCTCGCGATCCGGCAGGCGGATTACATTGCGGGGGCGATGCAGAAGAAAGAGATCTGAGGTCGAAGCCATCGGCTCGAAATAAAGCACACCGCTCCCTCCCCGTCATTGCGAGCGAAGCGAAGCAATCCAGAGTCCCGCCGCAGTCACGGTCTGGATTGCTTCGTCGCAAGCGCTCCTCGCAATGACAATGCGACTATTCAGCCGCGTCGAGAATGGGTGCCACCGTGGCCTTGAACTCCTGCACCGGCGCCAGGCTCTTGGAGCGATAGATCAGACAGGAGCAGCGCAGCAGTGAGGCGAAATTGTTGACCTCACCGTTATAGAGCGTGGTCAGGAACTTTCCGACGCTCATGCTCTCCTTGGCCGCGATTTCCTCCAGCGTGTCCCAGAACGCCAACTCCAGCCGGATCGAAGTGCAGTGACCGCCGATCCGCAACGAGCGGGTCTGGGATTCATAGTCGCGTTGAGGCTGGTGCGCGAAGAGATGGCACATGGCGTCCTCCCGTCCTGTTGCCGTTTTTCACGATGCTACACCGCAGCCCGGCACCCCACAATCAGGACCGTCGCTGGGGATCGGCCTATGCCGGTTGGGCGATTTTCTCGAACGTCCAATATCTTCAATGTGATAGGCGTCGCTCTTCCCCAGGGCGCGATACGGCTGTTGCCCGACACATGCTTTTGACGCAACACGGCCTAGAATAGCGCCGTCAGCGAATCCAGATCGTAAGCCCAAGCCCAAGCCCAGAGCCCAAGCCCCAGAGCCCATGCCCGTCCGTCAGCTTCCAGAGCAGGTCGTCAACCGCATCGCCGCCGGTGAGGTGGTCGAGCGTCCTGCGAGTGTGGTCAAGGAACTCGTCGAGAACGCGATCGATGCCGGCGCGAGCCGGATCGACGTCTTTACCGACGGCGGTGGGCGACGGCGGATCGGTATCACCGATGACGGCAGCGGCATGACGGCGAAGGATCTCGCGCTCGCAGTCGAGCGCCACGCGACGTCCAAGCTCGACGGCGAGGACCTGCTCCAGATCCGCACCCTCGGGTTTCGCGGCGAGGCGCTGCCCTCGATCGGCTCGGTGGCGCGGCTCTCGATCACCACGCGGCATGTCAGCGAACCGCATGCCTGGGCGCTGAATGTCGAGGGCGGCGAGAAGTCCGAGATCATGCCGGCCGCGCTCGCGCACGGCACCCGCGTCGAGGTCAACGATCTCTTCTATGCGACGCCGGCGCGGCTGAAATTCCTGAAGACCGACCGCACCGAGGCGGAGGCGATCCGCGAAATCGTGAGGCGCCTCGCCATGGCGCGGCCAGATGTCGCCTTCACACTCGCGGGCGAAGAGCGCGCGCCGGTGACCTGGGCTGCGGCGTTGCCTGGCGCCGCCGGGCGGCTGACGCGGCTTGGCGACATCCTCGGCGCGGAGTTCCGCAGCCATGCCTTCGAGGTCCATGCCGAGCGCGATGGCGTCGCTGTCGCCAGCTATGCCGCAGCACCTGCGCTGACCAAGGCCAACGCGCTCGGGCAATATCTCTTCGTCAACGGCCGTCCCGTCCGCGACAAGCTGATCTTAGGGGCGGTGCGCGGGGCCTATGCCGACTATCTGCCGCGCGACCGGCATCCGGTGCTGGCGCTGTTCGTCACGCTCGATCCGCGCGAGGTCGACGCCAACGTGCATCCGGCCAAGACCGAGGTGCGCTTCCGCAACGCCGGCCTCGTGCGTGCGCTGATCGTGCATGGGCTGAAGGAAGGTCTTGCGCGCGAAGGCCGCCGCACGGCCGCCAACAGCGGCGAAAGCGCTTTGTCTTCGTTCCGGCCTGCCTTTACGCCGCCGCGCCCCGCAAGCTGGGACTGGCGGGCCTCGCCATCCGCGCCGATCCCACCAATGACGTCGTTCGACGGCTCCGCCGCGCCCGCCTTCGCCGAGCGCACGCAGGCAGCGTTCGACGTCGGCGCGCCGAGCGCTGACGTGCGATTCGAATCGCAGCCCCTGACCGATCTCGTCGACCGTCCGCTCGGCGCTGCGCGCACTCAGCTGCACGAGACCTATATAGTCTCGCAGACCCGCGACGGTCTCATCATCGTCGACCAGCACGCCGCGCATGAGCGCATCGTCTATGAGCGGCTGAAGGCCTCGCTCGCCGAGAACGGCGTGCAGCGGCAGATCCTGCTGATTCCCGAGATCGTCGAGATGGACGAGGCCACGGTGGAACGGCTGCTGGAGCGCAGCGAAGAACTCGGTTCATTTGGCTTTGCGATCGAGTCCTTCGGCCCCGGCGCGGTCGCGGTGCGCGAGACGCCGTCGCTGCTGGGCAAGACCAATGCCGGCGGGCTCCTGCGCGATCTCTCAGAGCACATGGCCGAATGGGACGAGGCGCTGCCGCTCGAGCGCCGCCTGATGCACGTCGCCGCCACCATGGCCTGCCACGGCTCGGTGCGCGCCGGCCGAAGGCTGCGGCCGGAGGAGATGAATGCGTTGCTCCGCGAGATGGAGGAGACGCCGAACTCCGGCCAGTGCAATCACGGCCGGCCGACTTATGTCGAGCTGAAGCTGGCCGATGTGGAGAAACTGTTCGGGCGGAGGTGACCTACGAAACTTCGTAGGGTGGGTTAGCGAAAGCGTAACCCACCTCTTTAGCATCAGCGAGACAGAAGTGGTGGGTTACGCTCCGCTAACCCACCCTACGCACCGAGTACGAAGCTACGGCTTCCTCAAAAACACGAACTCCGTGTCATCATACGTCCTCCGCTCCAACTCCTCGAACCCGTCCGGCGTCGTGAACTGCGCGGCTTTCGCCTCTTCCACCACCAGCAGCGCGCCTGGCGTCAACCAGCCACCATCACGCAAGGACGCGAGCGCCTTCTCCGCAAAGCCCTGGTTGTAGGGCGGGTCGAGGAACACCAGCGAGAACGGCTCGACAGGATGCGCGGGGCCGAGATCGGTCGCATCGCGGCGATAGACTTTTGTGACGCCGCCGAGGCCGAGCGACTCGACGTTGTTGCGCAGAAGCGCGCGCGCCTCCGCGCCATTGTCCACGAACAGCGTGAACCTCGCGCCACGCGATGACGCCTCGATGCCGAGCGCGCCGGTGCCGGCGAAGAGATCGAGCACGCGCGCATCCTCGATCGGATTGTCATAGGCGTGCACGAGGATGTTGAATACAGACTCGCGCAGGCGATCCGCCGTGGGACGGATGTCGCGCGAAGACGGTGAGGCGAGATTGCGCCCCTTCAGACGACCGCCGACGACGCGCAACTCAGTCCTCCCGCGGCGTCAGATCGCGCTTGCCGTGATAGCCGCGCTTTGGACGGCGCGGCGGGCCGTAGCCGTTGGCCTCGTCGTCGTTGCGCTCGCGCGCCTCCTCGCTGCCGGTACGCTGCACCAGCACCCGGCGGCCCTTGCGGTCGGCGATCACGGCGCGCTTGGACGTCTTGTTCTCGCCTGATGCGTCACCCTCGGCGGATTTCTTCGGCACGTCGAACTGCGCGCCCGACTTCTCGATCACCTTGTCGCCGAGCTGCTCGCGCAGCACGCGCGCGCGGATCTCCTCGACCTGGCCCTCGGGCACCTCGCCGAGCTGGAACGGACCATAGGAGACGCGGATCAGCCGGTTCACCTCGAGCCCGAGATGGGCGCAGACGTTACGCACCTCGCGGTTCTTGCCTTCGCGGATCGCGAACACCAGCCAGACATTGGCGCCCTGATCGCGCTCAAGCGTCGCCTCGATCGGACCGTATTTCACGCCCTCGACCTCGATGCCTTCCTTGAGCTGGTCGAGCTGCGCCTGAGTGACATCGCCATGGGCGCGGACGCGGTAGCGGCGCAGCCAGCCGGTGTCCGGCAGCTCGAGCGTGCGTGCAAGGCCACCATCGTTGGTGAGCAGCAGGAGACCTTCGGTGTTGAAGTCGAGCCGGCCGACCGAGATCAGCCGCGGCAGACCTTCGGGCAGATTGTCGAACACGGTCGGGCGGCCCTCGGGGTCGTCATGCGTCGTCATCAGGCCGCGCGGCTTGTGGTAGAGGAACAGCCGCGTGCGCTCGCGCTCCGGCAACGGCTTGCCGTCGACCAAAACGACGTCGTTCTTCGTGATATCGAGCGCCGGCGAGTTGATCACCCGGCCGTTGACGGTGACGCGGCCCTGCGTGACCATCTCCTCGGCATCGCGGCGCGAAGCGAGGCCCGCACGCGCCAGCGCCTTGGCGATGCGCTCACCGGCCTTCTTCGGTTTCGGTGCCTCTTCCCGGCGCGGCCGTCCTTCGAAGTCACGCTCGCGCGCGCGATAGGCGCCACGGCCGCCGAAGGCCGGACGCTTCTCGAAGATCCTGCTCTCATCCTCGTTTTCGCGGCGGGGACGGTCGCCAAAGCGACCTTCGCTGCGCGGATGCTCGTGCCAATCGGAGCGGCCTTCAGAGCGCTCACGCGGACGATCGAATTTCGGACGGTCACCGCCGCGCCCGCCGCGTGGACCATCATCGTCACGACGCGGCCGATCGAACTTGGGCCGATCGAACTTGGGCCGATCGCGGAACGGACGATCGCCCGACGGGCGATCGTCGCGCGAACGCGAGAAGCGCGGACGGTCCTCACCGCCGCCTTCGCGCTTCTGCCAGGGCTTGTCGGCGCCGCGATCGCGGTCGCCAAAATCCTTGCGCGGCCCGCGATCCGGTGACCCCCGCGAAAACTTCCGCTCGCCGTCGAACTTGCGTTCGGGGCGCTCGCCACGAGGCGCGCGATCACCGCGATCGAAATTCGGGCGGTCTCCACGCGGCTTGAAGCTGCGTTCGCCACGGTCCTCGCGCGGCCCGCGGTCCGGTGCGCCTCGCGAAAACTTGCGCTCGCCGTCGAACTTGCGTTCCGGGCGATCGCCACGCGGCGAATACGGCCGCTTGTCGGCGAACTTCTTGTCGCCGAAACGCCCGGCAGGACGCGAATCGTCGCGATCCCGGCTGCGCGGCGGACGGTCGTCGCGGCCATGGGACGGACGGTCACCGCGCGGCTTGAACGGGCGCTTGTCGCCATCGCGCGACGGACGATCGGAAAATGGACGGTCGCCACGCGGCTTGAAGCTGCGCTCGCCGCGGCCCTCGCCGCCGCGATCGTCGCGCTTGAAGCGGGGACGGTCGGAAAAATCGCGGCGTGGCGCATCGCCCTCCTCGCGGCGGCGGAACGGACGGGCCTCGCGGTCACCGCGGGGTGGACGGCTGTCGCGGTCGCCCTTGCCCTCAGCTCCGCGCTTGGCGAACTTCTTGTCGGGACCGCGCGGCTTGCCGCTGCGGCCGCCTTTGGCCGGGCCTCGCCGGCCGCGGGAATCGTTGTCTTTGTCGCTGTCGCGAGGCATGAATAATCTCACTCAGGGGGTGGCGCGATGAGCATTGTGCGCGCTCGTTCCGAGCCGCATGCTTAGGCAATATCGGTAACACTTCTGCTGAAGGCGCAGCTACTAGCAGGTTTCTTCGGATGATACGAGGCTTGAAAGCCCCCTCTTTCATGGATTTGGCGCTCAAAACGGCCGAAAATGCCGGAAAATCGGGCGAAGTTCCGATCGGATGCGTGATCGTCCGCAATTACGAGGTCATCGCCGCCGCCGCCAACCGGACGCTGACCGATTATGACCCCACCGGCCATGCCGAGATCATCGCGCTGCGCGAGGCGGCGAAAAAGATCGGCAGCGAGCGCCTGGTCGACTGCGACCTCTACGTGACGCTGGAGCCCTGCACCATGTGTGCGGGCGCGATCTCCTTTGCAAGGGTCCGCCGGCTCTATTACGGCGCGGCCGACCCCAAGGGCGGCGCGGTCGAGTCCGGCGTGCGGTTCTTTGCGTCGCCAACCTGCCACCACGCTCCGGACGTCTATTCCGGCGTCGGCGAGAGCGAGGCGGCGCGGCTGCTCAAGGAGTTCTTTCGCGAGCGGCGTTAACCAGCTGCGAAAAACGCCCGCAGCGCCTGCGCGGTGACATCAGGGTTCTCCTCGGTGAGGAAGTGGCCGGAGTCCACCGGCTGGCCTTCGACATTGGTCGCCCATTGCTTCCAGATGTCGAGCGGCGTCGCGGCGGCCTGGGCGATGCCGACGCCACCCCATAGCGCCAGCATCGGGACCGTGATCTTCTTGCCGGCCTCGAAATCGGCCTTGTCGAGATCGTAGTCGATATAGGCGCCAGCGCGGTAGTCCTCGCACATCGCGTGCACGCGGGCGGGATCGCGGAACGGCGCGATGTAGTGCTCGAGCGCGCGCTTGTCGATGGCCTCCAGCGTCTTCGACTTGGTCTGGCTCGCCATCTTGAAGCGCAGGAAGAACTCGCCCTGGCCTGCGATCAGCGTCTCCGGCAGCGGCGCGGGCTGGGCCAGAAACGTCCAATGATAGATCTTCAGCGCATAGGCGCGGTTCATCCGCTCCCAGTAATTATAGGTCGGCAGGATATCGAGCACGGCAAGCTTCGACAGCCGGCCGGGATGATCGAGCGCCAGCCGATACGACACACGGCCGCCGCGGTCGTGGCCGGCGAGCGCGAAGTGCACGTGGCCGAGTTGCTCCATCGCTTCCACCATGGCCTTGGCCATCGCGCGCTTGCTGTAGGGCACGTGCAGCGCATCGCTCTCGGGCATGTCGGACCAGCCATAGCCCGGCAGGTCGGCGATGATCAGCGTGAACTGGTCGGCCAGCTGCGGCGCGACGCGGTGCCACATCACGTGCGTTTCGGAGAAGCCGTGCAGCAGCAACAGCGGCGGCCCCTTGCCGCCGACGCGGGCGAAGATGCGGCCGAACGAGGTGTCGATCCATTCGGAGGCGAAGCCGAGATAGAGGTCGGCGAGATCGGACATCAGTTCCACCACTCAAAAGTCGAAAACAACCCCATGCACAGTAGCGGTATTATCAGCGGGGTTGCTAACCCCAACAGCTGATTGCGCATTTCTGGAATGTCGAGATGGCGCCCACAGATCGAGATTCCGGATCGGCACGTTGCACGCGCCGTCCGGAATGACGCGCTAGGTCTTCGCTTTCTCCGCTTCCACAGCCTGCCAGCCGATATCGCGGCGGCAAAAGCCCTCCGGCCAGTTGATGCGGTCGACGGCCTGATAGGCGCGGGCCTGCGCTTCGGTCACGGTCGCACCAAGCGCGCAGACATTGAGCACGCGACCACCATTGGCGAGGACGGCGCCGTCCTTCGCAACCGTGCCGGCGTGGAAGATCTCGACGGTATCGACCTTCGCCGCGTCATCGAGCCCCTCGATCCGCGTCCCCTTCTGATAGTCGCCGGGATAGCCCTTCGCGGCCAATACCACGGTGAGCGCGGATTCCGGATACCAGCGCAGATCGAAATGCTTGAGCTGACCATCACATGAGGCCAGGAACGCCGGCACGATGTCCGACATCATGCGCAGCATCAGCACCTGGCACTCGGGATCGCCGAAGCGAACGTTGAACTCGAACAGTTTTGGGCCCTGCGTCGTCAGCATGATCCCGGCATAGAGAATGCCGCGGAACGGCGTGCCGCGCTGCTTCATGCCGGCGACCGTCGGAAAAATGATCTTGGCCATGATCGCGTCGTGGATCGCGGGCGTCACCAGCGGCGTCGGCGAATAGGCGCCCATGCCGCCGGTGTTCGGCCCGACGTCGTGGTCGAACACGCGCTTGTGGTCCTGGGCGGAGGCCAGCGGAATCGCGGTCTCGCCGTCGCAGAGCGCGAAGAAGCTGATCTCGCGTCCCGGCAGAAATTCTTCGATCACCACTTCGGCGCCGGCCTCGCCGAAGGCGCCCTCGAACATCATGGCGATGGCGTCCTCGGCCTCGCGCACGGTCTTGGCGACGACGACGCCCTTGCCGGCGGCGAGGCCGTCGGCCTTCACGACGATCGGCGCGCCCTGGCTGTGGACGTAGTCGCGCGCGTCCTTGGCGTTGGTGAAGCGCTTGTAGGCGCCCGTCGGAATGCCGAATTCGGTGCAAAGCGCCTTGGTGAAGCCCTTGGAGCTTTCGAGCTGGGCGGGGATCTTGTTCGGCCCGAACGCCTTGATGCCGGCGGCAGTGAGATCATCGACGATGCCGGCCGCCAGCGGCGTCTCCGGGCCGACCACCACCAGCTCGACTGCATTCTTTTTGCAGAAGTCGATCACGGCGGCATGGTCGGCGACGTCGAGCGCCACGCATTCCGCCTCACGCGCGATGCCGGCATTGCCGGGCGCGCACCAGAATTTGGTCACCAGGGGGGAGGCTGCGATTTTCCACGCCAGGGCATGTTCGCGGCCGCCAGAACCAAGCAGGAGAATGTGCATCGAAGGCTCGAAACGAGGGGGTTTGCTGGGGGCGGAGGTCGCACGAATCGGGGCGGGCCTCAAGGGGGATGGCTCCAAACTCCCCGTCGTTGCCGGGGCGCGCTGCTTGGGCGCGAGCGGGGGATTCATCGTCCCGTGCCTTGCGCAGATCGGTTGGCAACGCGCCCGGGTACAAATGAGCATTCTGGAACCCCTGCGATTCCATTTTGCATGGATCGAACGCGAACATTCGAGGCGGGGAGCGCGTGGATAACTCGGCGAGGCCGGCTTGAAAGACGGACGACCGTAGTAAAGTGCGGGCGAATTGTTGGAGGCGATTCGCTCTACCTGAATTTGAGGTGTTTTGAAGTGACAGACGACTTGAATGAGGCGCTTTGGCTGTCGGTGATCGGCAAGGCCTTAGCCTACCTTTGCGTTCAGCACGTATCGCAAAACGACCCGGGGCGCGTGGGAAGCCTTTTGGACAAAGTGCAATTTCTTGAAGGAATAGGCGTGCCCAAGGGGGACGCCGCGCTGATCCTCGGCAGCACGTCGGCTTCGGTTGCCACCCTGCAGAGTCGGAAGAAAAAGGGCGCCGCCAATGGCCGCAAAAAAGCAAAACGCTGACGGCGCGGCGCAAATTGGCGCGCTGGATAAGATGGCGCGGCTCTTCGCCGCTCACGTGACGCGCGGAATGAAGCCCGATGAAGCGACTAACATCCTAGAGGGCGCAGGATTCTCCGACCGAGAAATCACCGAGCTTTTGGGCGTTGGTGAGTCGTACGTAAGACAGGTTCGGTTTCAGCGCAAGGCCAAGAAGGGCAAGAAAAAGAAGCCGAAGGCAGGCTGATGGCAAGGATCAATCCGGACCTACTCGGGGCACTTCAGAGGAAATTGAAAGTAGGCCAAGCGCGGGTCTACACTCTCATTCAGCAAGTAGCCTCGCAACACCGTGTCCCACGACATCTTGCGGCTTTGATCCTCGCTGGTGACAACGGCATAAGCTTTCAGAAGTACGCTACCAAGGAAGACCTCTCAGAGCTTCGGGGGCAGGGCGCCAGCGGGCATTCGGGCACATCAGCACCGGCGCTCGCCATGCCGCGATCAAGCGTACGTCGTGCCAAAGCCAAACCGGCTCCTCGTCCCAAGGACAACACCGTGTTCGTGGTCCACGGTCGGGATGAGGCCTTGCGGAAATCAATGTTTGCGTTCCTTAGAGCGCTGGGGCTTAAGCCGATGGAGTGGGGAGACGCGCTCGCCACGGCCAAGGGGGCCAATCCGCAGATTGAAAGCATCATCGACTCTGCCATGAGTAAGGTGCAGGCGGTGGTTGTCCTGTTTTCACCGGATGAAGAGGCACGCCTGAAGGAATCTCTCTGCGGGAGAGGTGAAAAGCGCACTGAAGGGGCGCTTGCGGGACAGCCTAGACCCAACGTGCTCTTCGAGGCGGGTTTGGCGCTCGGAAGACACCCAGAGAAGACGCTATTGGTTCAAGTCGGCAAAGTTCGGGGATTTTCTGACATCGCGGGGAGACACCTTGCGCGACTGACGAATGACACTTCTCGCCGAAATGACGTCGCAAATCGCCTTGAGCAAATCGGGTGCGTGATCAATCGGCGAGGGGACGACTGGATGACGGAAGGCGACTTTGCGCGCTGAAGCGCGATGGGCTTCTCTCAAATACAAAGGCCTGCTACGAAGCGAACCAGAGCGCGCACGAAAAGCTTATCAGGGGCTAGGCCGAAGCGTGGTGGTACCCACCCAACTGTGCCGATCTTGCCGATGGCCTAAACCTGCTTCCCCGCAATGATCTCCTGCAAGGTCGCGACATGCCGCGCGAAGGCACCGCGGCCGGCTGCGGTGGCGGTCACTGTCGTCTGCGGCTTCTTGCCGACGAAGGCCTTCTCCACCGAGACGTAGCCCGCCTTCGCCAGCGTCTCGATATGCGCGCCGAGATTGCCGTCGGTGGCACCGGTCAGCTTCTTTAGCCGGGAAAATTCGAGGCCCGCGGCTGTGGCTGGCAGCGAGTTCAGCGCGGCCATGATCTTGAGGCGCAGCGGCTGGTGGATGATGTCGTCGAGCTCGGCCATGGCGCTAGCTCCGTCGCATCCAGAGGCCGCCGACGATCAGGCCAGCGCCATTGACGACGGCCATCCACGGCAGGAAGGCGTCGCCGGTGACGAAGAAATACCCGACCAGTGTCAATGCGGTGATCGCGAGCGCGATCACGACGAAGGCGTAGCCGAACCACAGCCCCGCCAGCGCATAGAACAACATGAAGTAGATGGTCCAGAACGTGCCCTGCTGGCGCGGCGTGAAGTGGCCGAGGACGTGCGCGCAGAGGAAGCCGAAGGCGACGAACATCAGGAAGGCGAGCAGCATACGCATGTCAAAACCACGAACCCCGGTCGAGGCCTGGTTCGCGGCGCTGATCGCAAACGAGCCGGCAATGCCGACGACGTAGACCGCGAGCCAGTAGTAATAAGCTTCGCGCGGCCAGAGCCAGGTCACGATGTTGGCGGCGAACACCAGCACGCCCCACATGATCATCATCTGGCTGGCGAGATCGTAGATGCGCGACTGCCGCACGCGCTGGACGATGTCGTCGATCTCGGCCAGCGCCTCGGAGGCCTGCTTGCTGTCGATCATGACTGGCCGGCTCCACGCGTCGCCACGTCCTCTGCGATCGCGTTGACCGCCTTCGGGTTGGTGACGATGCCCATGTGGTTGACGCCCTCGATCAGCTTGACGTCCACGGACCGCTTGATGGCCTGCACGGCCTCGGCATATTTGTCCGAGATCATCATCTCGTCCTCGGCACCGCCGAAGATCGTGAGCGGATGCGTCACTGCCGGCAGATCGAGGCGGTAGCCGTGCGTGGCGAAGTTACGCATCAGGCGGTCGGAATAGGTCGGGGTCAGGAAGCGCTCCGAATTCGCAGGCACCGCGAAGGCGAGCACCGGAAGCTGCGCGCAGCAGTCGATGCCGAGCTTGCGCAGCGCAGCGAGAGCGAAGAAGCGCGGCAGGTCAGCATTGGCCCAGCCGCCGGCATGCGGCCGGTTGGTCGGCGCGTCATAGCCGAGATAGGGCGCGACCAGCACGGTGCGCACGAACAGGTCCTGCACGATCGGCGTCGCGGCGACGCGCAGCGAGAAGCCGGCGCCGGCGGAATGACCGATCAGGGTCAGCGGCAGATCGGGCGCGCTTCGGCGGACATGGGCGACGAAGTCGACGAGGTCGTCCTCGAGCTGGCCGACATAGCCGATATCGCCGCGCGTGCCCGAAGCGCCGTGGCCGCGCGTATCCAACGCCCAGGTCTCGATACCGTGTGCGGCGAAGGCCGCCGTCAGGGCGTGATTGACCGTGCCGGAGGAGCCAGACGAGCCGTGGATGAAGATCGCACCGCGATCGGTGGCTGTCCCTTTCGGCGTATAGTGGCGGAAGCCGAGCCAGGTGCCGTCGCGTGCCTGGAAACGCTCGAGCGGCGGCAGCGTGGACCAGTCGATGCCCTTGGCGGAGTCCGAGACCGAACGCATCTCCGCAGGCCGTTCAAGCGGCGTCGCGATCAGGGCGGTCAACAGCAGCGCCACTGCGCCGACCGCACACAGGGCCCATTTCAGTCCGCTCAAAACGCCGCGCAGCAGCCGGATCGCCATGGCTCAATCTCCCGTAGAACGCATCAACAATAGATAACTCTATACTACAGAGTACTCTTCCGATCAACCTGGGGATTGGCGCCACGCTGCGAAAATCCTTAACGTCGGGTCCGACCCCAAAATGCCGAATCGATTGCCGATGCCGCCTGCGGAACAACTTCACAACGCGCCTGAATTCACCGTCTCCGAGCTCTCCCAGTCCCTGAAGCGGACGGTGGAGGACACCTATGGCCATGTCCGGGTCCGCGGCGAGATCTCCGGGTTCCGCGGCGCCCATTCCTCCGGGCATTGCTATTTCGCGCTCAAGGACGAGAGCGCCAAGATCGAGGCGGTGATCTGGAAGGGCGTGCACGGCCGGATGCGCTTCAAGCCCCAGGAAGGGCTCGAGGTCATCGCCACCGGCAAGCTCACGACCTATCCGGGCTCCTCCAAATATCAGATCGTGATCGAGGCGCTGGAGCCGGCCGGCATCGGCGCGCTGATGGCGCTGATGGAGGAGCGCAAGAAGAAGCTCGCCGCCGAGGGCCTGTTCGACGAGGCGCGCAAGCAGCTGCTGCCCTGGCTGCCGGATGTGATCGGCGTGGTGACCTCGCCGACCGGCGCTGTGATCCGCGACATCCTGCACCGGCTCGAGGACCGCTTTCCCCGTCATGTGCTGGTGTGGCCGGTGAAAGTTCAGGGCGAAGGCTCGGCCGAGCAGGTTGCAGCCGCGATCCGCGGCTTCAACGCGTTGCCCGAGGGCGGCAAGATTCCACGGCCCGACGTGCTCATCGTCGCGCGCGGCGGCGGCTCGCTGGAGGATCTCTGGTCGTTCAACGAGGAGATCGTGGTCCGCGCCGCGGCCGAGAGCATGATCCCGCTGATCTCTGCGGTCGGGCACGAGACCGACATCACGCTGATCGATTTCGTCGCCGACAAGCGCGCGCCGACGCCGACGGCGGCCGCCGAGATGGCGGTGCCGGTGCGCAGCGATCTGTTCGTCGAGGTCGCCGATCTCGCGCGGCGCACGCGCGCCTGCTGGCAGCGCGGCCACGAGAACCGCCGCAACGAGCTGCGCGCCGCCGCACGCGCGCTGCCGGCGGCATCCGATCTGCTCGCGATCCCGCGGCAGCGGCTGGATTCCGCAGGCAGCGCCCTGCCCCGCGGGCTCAAGGCCAGCACGCATGCGCATTTCCGCAGGTTCACCGCGGCGAGCTCAAAGCTGACGCTGCGGGTGCTGCACGGCCAGATCGCACAGGCCGATCATCGCCTCACCGTGTGCGGCGAGCGGCTCGGCCTGTCCGCGCGCTCGCTGCTGCGGCAACGACGCGACCGCTTCGCCGGACTTGAAGTGCGCTTGCGCGCCTCAAAGCTCTCCAATGCGCAGGCGCAGCGCAATGCGATCGCGCGCCAGCGCGAGCGCACGCATCGCCTCGCCGAGCGCGCCAACCGCGCGGTTGTCACGCTGCTGCAGCGGCTCGATGCCCGCGTCGAAAACAGCGGCAAGCTGCTCTCCGCGCTGTCCTATCGCGGCGTGCTCGCCCGCGGCTTCGCGCTGGTGCGCGACGAAGCCGGGCATCCGCTGCATTCGGCTGACAGCGTCGGGCCCGGCGCACGCGTCGAGATCGAGTTCGCAGATGGCCGTGTGGGCGCGACGGCGGATGCCGATCGGCCAGCGCCTGTGGCCAAGCGCGCACCGGCGCAGCCGAAGTCCGCGGCGCAAGACACGAAGCCAGCGCCGAAACGCGTGGGCAAGCCGGTGGATCAGGGCAGTTTGTTTTAGGGCGCGGTGCGCCCCTGCTATCGCAGCATTCTGAATGCCACCCCGTCATCCTGAGGTGCGAGGTTTGCGATGCGAATGCATCGCAAGGTGAGCCTCGAAGGATGAACGGCCGAGATGCAGCCGGGCCGTCGCCCTTCGAGGGCCGCTGAAGAAGCGGCCACCTCAGGGTGACGGTGGCAGATTGGTGCGCCTCTACCGGCAGGACAACCCGGCGTCCATCGTCGTCCAGAAGCCGCAATGTTCCGGCGCGAGTTGCGGTGCGCCGGCGCGGGCTTCGAACAGGAAGACGACGATGGTGAAGACGACCAGTGCGGACAAGAAGATGGCGAGGCGGTTGCGCATGAAGGATGCGTTTAGCCGACATCATGGTCGAACTAAGGCACCGACATCCGCTGAAACCGGTGTGACGCGCGATCCGTAGATTCACGGTCGGCCATTATCCGTGCAGGGCGGTGGTCGATGCGGGGCTGTCCGCCTCACCCTGTTCCTCGGGCGGCCCCGCTTACCGCGCCAGCCACTCCGCGACGTCCTTCTGCGACTCCGCGCGCGCCTCGGAATCGGTGCCGAGATGGCCGTGCTCGGGCGCGGCGGCATCGGCGCTGCTGGCGGCCGCATGCAGCGGCGTGTTGGCGCGGTCGAAATCGTGATAGGCGCCGGGATAGACCACGATGCGCGCGAGCGCGCTGCGGCCGTGCGCGCCGTCCACCATCTGGCGGCAGGCCGGCGGCGAGGACACGTCGTCGTTCGCGCCGATCAGCACCAGCGTCGGCACCCGCGTGCTCCAGCCGAGGCCGGCGGAGATCCGACAATCCGGATAGAACGCGATCGCGGCGCGGAAGTCCGGACCCACGTCGCGTGCCACGCTCTGCGGGCGCACCGCCCAGAGCAGCGCGCTGGCGCCGTTGGCCCAGCCGATCAGGCTGACGCGGTTGCGCGCGACCCAGGTCTGCTTCATCAGCCAGGCGCGCGATGCCGCGATGTCGGTGACGCGCTCGCGCCGCGCCGTGACGTGGATGTCCTTGACGCGGCATTGCGGCCCCAACTCGCGCGAGCCGTAGCTATCGGGCAGCAGCACCGCATTGCCCGCCCTGAGCAGCCGCTCGGCCCAGTCGCGATAACGCGGCTGAACGGAATCGGAATGGCTGCCGAGGCCGCCGCAGCCGTGCAGCGCGATCACGGTCGGGAATGGCCCCGCCCCCTCGGGCTTGAAGAGCTGCGCATGCAGGACGCCGGACGATAGCGGAATTTCGACCTGCTGCGGCGCAGGCGCCGGCGACGCATGCACGGCAGACATCGAGAGCGTCAGGAACAGGGCGGTCAGTCGAAGGCGCATCGGACTCTGTCGCAGGAGGTGCCGAACGGTCTCAAGCACTATCATGCGAAAACGGCGGCAAAACATCACAAACCGGTGGGTTTAACGGGCGGACAAGCTACCCTATCTATGCTACATCCGGTCCAACACATCGTGCCCCGCAAGGTTTTCCAAACGGGGCCCATCCACGGAGACTTTCGACCGTGCTGAACAAGTTCGGCCCCTCGGGCCATGGTGAAGCGCAGGTGCAATATCTCGACGGCGATTTCCGCGTGATCTCGCCGGGGACGTTCGTGCGCTGCGCCATCACCGACACGCGGATCCCGCTCGACGAGCTGAAATACTGGAGCGTGGACCTGCAGGAAGCCTATGCCACGCCTGGCGCCGTGCTGCAGCGGCATTTCCCCAACGCGCCAAAGCCGCAGTCGTGAGGCTTCGTCCGCGTGGCTATTGCTGCTCGGGACCATCCGCGCCCACGCACGTCTTGATCGCACTCTTCCGCGCCTCGCCGACCACCTTCTGATCGATCGCCTGCTTCAGGCAATCGAGCCGCGCCTGCGCCATGCAGAGCTGCATCTGGTCGCGCTTGTCCTGCCCCTTCAGATTTTGCGTCGTGGCGAGACAGGTTACGCGCTTGGTCGCGGGAACCGGCACCGCGGCGCCCGGAGCAGCGGGAGCCGGCGTCGTTTGTGCAAACACCGGCGCGACAATCAGACACACAAGGCTTGCGGCAACAGCCGCGAGAGGCAATTTCATCGCATTCTCCAGGACCGCCCTGAAGCGATAAGGGCTTTGCGATGAATGTCGGCTGAATGGCGAACTGCTGTAGGGTGGGTTAGCCCCGCGGATTGCGCGAAGCGCAAACCGCTAGGCGTAACCCACCATGTTTCAGCGAATGCGGGACGAAGATGGTGGGTTACGCCCAGCAACTGCGCTTCGCGCAGTCGCAGGGCTAACCCACCCTACGGGATCATCGCCTGCTGAACCTTCGTTCGCGGGCCTTGTAGAGATGGTCGCTGATCAATTGGCGGAGCGCGGCGGGGTCGTCGAACTCGAGCTGAACCGCGAACGGCACGATACCTTCCGGCACGCCCTTGGTACCGCGCAGGCGTGCAAGATCCTTCTCCGTCGTCACCAACATGAGCTGCTCGCGCTGGGCGTCGGCCGCGAGCGCGGCAAGCTCGGGCTGAGAGAACATGTGATGGTCGGCGAAGGGGCGCGTGCGTGCGACCTCGATGCCGCTGGCGCGCAAGCTGCGGAAGAAGCGCTCGGGATCGCCGATGCCGGCAAAGGCGAAAACGGGCTTGCCGAAGAGCTGCGCGACCGCGGCCGCATCCGGCTTCAAGCGCGCGCGCAGCACCGGTTTTTCGCGCGCGGCAATCTCGGTCGCGACGGCGTCCGCGGCATGACCGTCGCCGATCAGCACCAGCGCGTCGGTGCGCGAAAGCTGCGGCTTCAGCGGGGCGCGCAGCGGACCTGCGGGAAACACCTTGCCGTTGCCGAGGCCGCGCTCGCTGTCGATCACGATCAGCGAGGCATCCTTCAACAGAAGCGGGTTCTGGAAGCCGTCATCCATCAGGATCACGGTGGCGCCTTGCGATTTGGCCAGCGCGACGCCGTCGAGGCGATCGCGCGCGACCGCAACGGGCACATCGCGCACCATCATCAGCGGTTCGTCGCCGACGTCGGCGGCGGTGTGACGCATCCGATCGACCATCACCGGGCCGTGCAAGCGTCCGCCATAGCCTCGGCTGAGCACCACCGGCGTCTCGCCGAGCTCGCGCAACAGCTTCGTCAGTGCCAATACAGTCGGCGTCTTGCCGGCGCCGCCGACATGGTAATTGCCGACGCAGAGCACGGGAATGCCGGCGTCAAATCCCTTGCGCGCCATGCGGCGTGCGGTGATGGCGCCATAGAGCGCGCCCAATGGGCTGAGCAGATGCGACTTCGGGGAACGCGGCCGGTACCAGAAGGCCGGCTCACGCATTGGCGGCTCCCATCTCGATCCGCAACTGCATCAGATACGGCTCGAGCGCCATCATGGTGCGATCGAGCGCGCCGCCGAGCTCCGCGACGACACCGGTGCCTGCGCTCTGCAGCTTGTCGCGCACGGTCGGCTCGGCCAGCAGCAGGCCGAGCTGCTTGACCAGCGCCTCCTGGGTGTCGGCCTGGCGCGCGCCGCCCCTGCCATCGAGCGCCTCATAGACATCGGCGAAATTGAAGACGTGCGGACCATGGACGATGGCCGCACCGAGCTTGATCGCTTCGATCGGATTCTGTCCGCCGTGGCGGATCAGCGATCCGCCCATGAACACGATCGCCGAGAGGCGGTAGAACAGGCCGAGCTCGCCCATGGTGTCGGCGACATAGATATCGGTGGTAGCCGACAGCTGCTCGTCGCGCGAGCGCAGTGCCGGCTTCAGGCCCGACGCCGTGATCATCCCCGCGATCGAAGAGCCGCGATCCGGATGCCGCGGCACGATCACGGTCAGAAGCTGCGGGAAAAAGCCGACGAGGTTGCGATGCGCGGCGACCAGCATCTCGTCCTCGCCCGGATGGGTCGAAGCCGCGACGATGATCGGCCGCCCGCGCGTCATCGCCATCAGCCGTTCGAGCTTGGCCGGATCGGCCGGCGGCGCCGGGACGTCGAGCTTGAGATTGCCTGTCGTGACGACGTCGCGGCTGCCGAGCGCGGAGAAACGATCGGCGTCTAGCTTCGACTGCGCCAGGCAGATGTCGAAGCGCGACAGCAGCGCCGAGATGGTGCCGTGCATCCGCCGCCAGCGCGGGAACGAGCGCGGCGACATCCGCCCGTTGATCAGCACCATCGGCACCCGGCGCGCCGCCCCCGCCAGGATCAGGTTCGGCCAGAGGTCGGATTCGATGAACAGCGCCAGCGACGGCTTCCAATGGTCGAGGAAGCGCGCGACATAGCGCGGCGAATCATACGGCACGTATTGATGGATGACGTCGGGCGGGAAACGCTTTGCGACGACCGCGGCCGAGGTGACCGTGCCCGAGGTCAGCAGGATGCGCAGGTTGAGATCGCGCAGGCGCTCGATCAGCGCGGCCGCGGCCAAGACCTCGCCGACGCTGGCGCCGTGGATCCAGACCAGCGGGCCGTGCGGGCGCACGTCCTGAGACAGACCCCTCCGCTCGCCGACGCGCGCGGGATCTTCCTTGCCCTGCTTCAGCCGCCGCTTGATCAGCGCAGGCGCGAGCGGCACCAGGCCCGTGGCCAGGCGCTGATACATCCGCAGCGTCATGGGCAGCGATTTGGGCAGCGCATGGGGCAGCGAATTAGCCATCTGCAGGTCCCGCGCGACCGAGCTGCGCATAGGCGCGGCGGGTCGCTTCGTTCAGCGTGTCTTCCAGCTCCTGCCGCAGCGCTTCCATGGTGGCGGCATCGGCATCCGGCGGCACGTGGATTTCCTTGATGCCGACCAGGGCGCCCCGCCCGAACGGCAGATTGATGGTGGTGCGGTCCCAGTTCTTGAGCCGGATGAAGCGGCTGGTCGCCATGGCGAAAGGCATGATCGGCCGCCCCGATTCCCGTGCCAGCATGATGATGCCGAGGCCGGCCACGCGCGAGCGCTTGGGGACATCGGCGGTCAGCGCGACATTACAACCGTCCTGGAGCGTGTACACCATTTCCCTGAAGGCGCCGACGCCGCCTTTCCGGTGGAAAGCGCCGCCGTGGTCCCCGGAACCGCGGATGAGGCCGATGCCGAGCCGCTCGACGGCGATCGCATTGAACTCGCCGTCGCGATGCCGGGAGATCAGCACCTTGGCCCGGTAGGACTCCTTGGACTTGATGAACGGGGTGAGGAAATGCTGGCCGTGCCAGAATGCGAAGATCGCCGGGATCTGCGGCTCGACGATGCCATAGACATCGGGCGGATCGAACGTAAACTTGTTGGTCCGCCAGACCAAACGCAGATATTCGGCCGCCAGGACCCCGACGGCACGCTGAAACCAGCTGCTCCGCAGCGTATTGCGAAGCAGTTTTTTCAACGCGCCTTCGTTTCTTGATTCGGGTCGAGCAGCCGGTGGAGATGGACGATGAAATACCGCATCTGCGCGTTGTCGACCGTGCTCTGCGCCTTGGCGCGCCAGGCGGCGTGGGCGGTCGCGTAGTTCGGATAGAGGCCGACGATCTCGACGTCGTCGAGGTTCTTGAAGGTGTTGTGCTCGAGGTCGAGCAGCTCGCCGCCAATCACGAGATGAAGCAGTTGTTGCGGGGCACTATCTGACATGGGTTCGGTTCCTAAGAGGCTGCCCGGCAAAGCAGTGTTCGACAAGCACGACGACAAGCGCTTCAGGCCAGGGGGCGGTTTCGAAAATGCGCGACAATGCTCGCATGACGATCGCGTCCCGCTGCCACCAGCACCCCGTGCGTCACTTCCCGACGGTTATAGAGGATGGGATCTCCGGAGAGATCGCTCATCCTACCATCCGCTTCCTGCACGATCAAATCGGCCGCCGCAAGATCCCAATCATGGCTGTTGCCCCCCGCAAAAGCCGCATCCAGCCCGCCATTGGCGACCCGGCAGAGCCGGAGCGCCAGCGAACCGATTCGCGGATGCAGCTTGATCTCGCCGCCGCTAGGATTGAGCCGCTCGACCATCGGCTTCGGACCGGCGACCCGGGCAAAGTCGAGCGCGGTCCCTCCCGTCGCCCGGACCGGCTTGCCATTGAGCAGCGTGCCCTGGCCGCGGGCGGCGAGAAAGAATTCGCCGCAGGTCGGCGCGAACACCGCCGCGAGCACCGGCGAGGCATCCTCGACCAGCGCGACGCTGACGCACCATTCGTCATGGCCGTTGAGATAGTTGCGGGTGCCGTCGATGGGATCGACCACCCAGGTCAGCCGCCGCGACAGCCGCGTGGCGTCATCGACGCTCTCCTCCGACAGCCAGCCATAGCCGGGCGTGGCGCCGCGCAGGCGTGCTTCGAGGAGATCGTTGACGGCGATGTCGGCTTCCGAGACCGGCGAGGACGCGCCCTTGATCCACTTCTTCAGTTCGGTGCGAAACATCGACTGTGCGAATGCACCCGCCTCCCGCACCGTGTCTTGCAGCAGCGCTGCGTCGCGCGTCAGAACGTTTGCGTCGAGACTGTCAGCGTCCGCCAAGCGTCAAACCCTCGATGCGCACCGTCGGCGCATTGATGCCGTAGCGGAACTCGAGATTGTTGGCTGGCTGCATCGACTTGAAGATTTCGAACAGGTGCCCCGCGATCGTCACCTCGCTGACGGGATAGGTGAGCTCGCCGTTCTCGATCCAGAAGCCGGAGGCGCCGCGGCTGTAATCGCCGGTGACGCCGTTGACGCCGGAGCCGATCAGATCGGTGACGTAAAATCCCTGTTGGATGTCGGCGATCAGCTCGGCCGGCGTCGGCGTGCCGGGCTCGAGATGCAGATTGTACGGCCCCGGTGAGGGCGAGGACGAGACGCCGCGATGGGCGTGGCCGGTGGTGGTGAGCCCGAGCTCGCGCGCGGTGGCGCAATCGAGCAGCCAGGTCGTGAGCACGCCCTCGTCGATCAGCGCGGTCTTCTTCACCGCGACGCCCTCGGCGTCGAACGTCTGCGAGCGCAAGCCGCGCTTGCGCAGGGGATCGTCGATGATGCGGATGTTCCTGGCAAACAGCTGCTGGCCGAGCTTGTCCTTCAGGAAGCTGGTCTTGCGCGCGATCGAGGCGCCGTTGATGGCGCCAACGACATGGCCGACCAGCGAGCCCGCGACGCGCGGGTCGAACACGACGGGCACCTTGCAGGTCTCGACCTTGCGCGGATTGTAACGCGCCACCGTGCGCTCGCCGGCGGAGCGGCCGACCAGGTCCGGCGACAACAGATCGGCCCCGTGCGGCGCCGAGGTGAAGTCGTAGTCGCGCTCCATGCCGGTGCCTTCACCGACGATCGCGGTCGCCGAGATGCCCTGGCTGGACCGCAGATAAGAGCCGTGGAAACCGGTAGAGGTGACGAGCACCATGCCGCCCATGCCGGCAGAGGCCGAGGCGCCACCGGATTTCGACACGCCCTTCACGGCGAGCGCGGCAGCCTCGGCTTCGAGTGCGCGGCGCTCGAGCTCGGCAGTTGCGGGCACATCGGGATCGAGCAGATCGAGATCGGGGAAGTCGCGCGCGAGCAGCGCGGGATCAGCAAGGCCGACATATTTGTCGTCGGGCGCGACGCGTGCCATCGCCACCGCGCGCTCGGCCAGCTTGGTGACGGCATCGCCGCTCGCGTCATTGGTCGAGACCACAGCCTGGCGCCGGCCGACCAGAACGCGCAGGCCGACATCGTCGCCCTCGGACCGCTCGGATTCCTCGACGCGGCCGTCGCGCACCTCGACGCCTTGCGAGATGCCGCGCACCGCGACCGCATCGGCCGCATCCGCGCCGGCGCGCTTCGCCGCCTCGACCAGACGCTGCGCGAGATCGGAGAGCGCGGACTGATCGAACAGGTCGCGATTGGACTTTGAAGAGTCCTGGGGCGAAAGCGTCGAGCTTGGTGAAGGGTTCACAAACGAAATCCTGTTGGGGCGCGGGAGGTTTCGGGGCGGTCGGGGCCCTGAACACCAGATGTGCCCAAATGGTGCGGACTTCAAGCATTATCAGCCCGCAGAACGCTCAGATTCGCGGCTTCCGCGCAACGTCTCGTCAATCATGCGCGCCAAGGTCTTGTCAATCATGGCGGGCGGTGACGCTGGATTAACCAGCCTTTTTAAGCGGTTTCGGAAACGAGCGCGCTAAGGTGCTCGCATCGACCGGGAACATAATCCTGGCGGGGAGAACTAAAGCCGTGAGGCGTCAAACAGCAACATGCGGGGCCAACCCCGCCGGGTCGAGCCGCAGCTTGCGGCTCGACCCCCTTTCCCTTCCGGTCCGCTTCGATGCGCATGATCCGCGCGCCGACGGCTACACCAGGCAAATCGAGCTTCATCGCGAACGTGTCGTGCTGCGCCGTGCTGTCCGCGGCATGCAGATGGCGATCAACGTCCGCGTCAGCGACTTCACCGGCGTCGCGCTGCGCGGCAATGACGAGGCGCAGACCCTCGTCCTGGTGCATCGCGATCCCTCACTCTCCGTTCCGCTGCTGGTCAGTGCCGATGGCGACGATCTCGCCGAAGCCTGGGCGATCTGGAGCGAGATCTTTGCGCTGCCGCAACTCGACGAAGGTGCCCGCAAACCGGCACCGCGTCGCCGTCGCCACAACGCGATCCGCGACCGCCGTCCGAAATTCCTGATGCGCCGCCGCACCGCCATGACGCGCGAGCTGCCGGTTCATCGCGAAGAACGCGAGATCATCGCACGGAACTAAGCCGCTCGCATCACCGCGTCGACCAGCAATCCCGCAAACAGCAGCGCCCCTGCGTACTTGTTCGAATAGAACAGCCGCTTGCAGAGCTCGGGATTCTCGATCCGGAGCCGCATGATCTGCGACGCCAGATGCGCGGCGAAGGCCGCAAGCCCGATCCACGCCGGCCAGCGCGCATCGCCTGACGCCAGCGCAACACCGATCAGCATCACCGCGAGGCCATAGAACAGGATCAGCGCCTGATGCGTATGTGCGCCGAACAGGCGCGCGGTGGACTTGATGCCGATCAGCGCGTCGTCCTCGGCGTCCTGATGCGCATAGATGGTGTCATAGCCGATCACCCAGGAAATCGCGCCGGCATAGAGCACCAGTGCGGTGACGTCGATGCGCCCGAAGGTGACGGCGAATCCCATCAGGGCGCCCCAGGAGAAAGCCAGCCCGAGCACGATCTGCGGCCACCAGGTGATGCGCTTCATGAAGGGATAGATCGCAACGATCAGAAGCGAGGCGATCCCGGTCAGAACCGCGAAGCGGTTGAACTGCAAGAGCACCACGAGCCCGATCAGGGCCTGCGCGACCATGAAGGCCAGCGCCTGTTTGGTGGTCACCTGCCCCGACGGCAGCGGCCGCGAGCGGGTGCGCTCGACCTTGTCGTCGAGGTCGCGGTCGGTGATGTCGTTCCAGGTGCAGCCGGCACCGCGCATCACGAAGGCGCCGATGAAGAACAGCACGATGACAAGCGGCAGGCGATGGACATCATGCGCCATGCCGCTCGCGAGTGCGGCCGACCACCAGCACGGCATCAAGAGCAGCCAGGAGCCGATCGGACGATCGAAGCGGGACAAGCGCAGATACGGCCGCGCCCATTGCGGCGCGAGCGTATCGACCCAGTTGCCGGTGGAATCGGCAACGCGGGCGGATGCGTCGCTCATCGGGTGAGGACGTTGCCGTTGAGTGTGTCGAAGGTGCTGCCGCCCTTCTTGCCGGCATTGGCTTCCGGCGCCGAGCCCGAACCCACCACCTCACTCAGCGACGGACCGGCCGGACCGCGCGGTTGGTTCTGCATCTGCTGCGCAACGTTGCAGACCTTCGTCGCCATGGCCTCGGTGTTCTTGTGGCCGTCCTTCATCTGGGCGCCGACGTTCGCCGGGATTCCGCATTTGGCGGCATGAACCTCGATGTATTTGATCATCTTGGTCTCAGCCTGGCTGAAATTGCGGATCAGCTTGCAGGCCTCGTCCGGCGGCGCGTGACGATCGCTCGCGGCCTTGATCAGCTTGCCGCGCTTCTCGGCCTCCTCGCGGAGCGGCATGAACGCCTTCATGCAATCCTCGCCGGGACCGCCTTGCGTCGGCGGCGCCGCGCTGAATGCGCCGGCACCACCGATGGGGGCCGCGCCGTTGGTCGGGAACGAGGCTTGCGGCGCACCGCCGACGGAGGCGACTGGCGCCGAACCGTTGACGGGCGGAAACGCGGAACTGGTTGCGGCCTGGTTCGGCAGCGGCGCCGGGAACCCCTGGGCATGAGCGCCGACGGCGCCCATGGTGACCATGGCGGCAGTGATCGGAACCATCAAACGACGGATCATCAAGATAGTCTCTCCGGCAGGAGCTTACGGGCTCGGCGTCTTCCCAATTGAAGCGCAACCAGCGTGCTCGCGATTTTACGATTCCCGCCGGGGCTTAACAACCCGTCGAATAGGGCAAGAGCGCGGCGCGCCGACGCACCAATTTGGCAATATTTACCGAAACGGCTGCTTTCGGTTAAGAACGGCGGCAAATCGGACTTTTGATCAATGCCCTCCCACGATTTTCGCGCCCCCCGCCTGTTCGTCGAGCTCCCCTTGGCCCAGGATGCCAGGGTTCCGCTCGACCGTGACCAGAGCAACTACCTCGGCAATGTGCTGCGGCTGGCCGCAGGCGCCGAGGTTTTGGCCTTCAACGGCCGCGACGGCGAATGGCAGGCCGCAATCGAAGGCCGCAAGCGGCCCGACAACCTCGTCATCCTCCAGCAAGTCCGCCGCCAGGATCGGCTGCCCGACCTCGCTTACGTCTTCGCCCCGCTCAAGCATGCCCGGCTCGATTACACCGTCCAGAAGGCTGTGGAGATGGGCGCCGCCATCCTGCAACCGGTCCAGACCCGGTTCACCCAGGCCTCCCGCGTCAACACCGAGCGCATGCGCGCCAACGTCGTCGAGGCCGCCGAGCAATGCGGGATCCTGAGCCTCGCCACCGTGGCCGAACCCGCGCCGCTCGAGCGCTACCTCAGCCAGCGCCCCGCCGACCGCCTGCTGGTGTTCTGCGACGAGGCGGCCGAGGTCGAGAATCCCATCCGGAGCCTGCAACAGGCGCGCGCGTCCGGGCACGGTATCGACGTCCTGATCGGCCCCGAAGGCGGCTTCGCCGAGGAAGAGCGGGATTTGCTGCTGCGCCAGCCCAGGATCCTGCGGCTGGCGCTGGGCCCGCGGATCCTGCGGGCCGACACGGCCGCAGTGGCGGCGCTGGCGCTGGTGCAGGCCGTGCTGGGCGATTGGGGCGCCACGGGCGATTAGCTCGCGATATCCCGGCTAGCCGTGCTCCCGCAAGGATCGATGCAGAGTTTCGGACGGCAGCTCGCCGAACGCCGCCCGGTAACTCGCCGCGAACTCGCTCAAATGCCAGAAGCCATGGGCAATGGCACAGGCCTTCACGCTGCGCCGTCCCGGGCCGGTGCGCAGCTGCCGGCGCACCGACCAGAGGCGCAGGACCCGGCTATAGCGATGCGGGCTCATGCCGCAGATGGCCTGCGTCGCACTCTGGAGGGTCCGAACCGACACGCCCACCCGCTCGGCCATTTCGGTCGTCTTGAGCCAGATCGTCAGATCGTGCCGGATCAATCTTTCCATGCCGGCGACGATCCGCAGATAGCTCTCCGTCGTGGCGTGCACGGACCTGCTGTCCACGCTGGTCTGGATGGCGCCGTCGATCGCGCTGAGCAGCGATTGTTCGACAACCGCTCGCGACGTCGGCTCGTTCAGGAAGTCCGGATCATTGGCGGCGGTTTCAAGCGTCACGGAGATCAGGCTCCGCAGGGAGGCAAGCATGTCCGATGCCGGGCTCAGCAGATGATAGCCATCCAGTCGAGACCAGGGCTCGCACGCGGGCGGCGTGAAGTAGACGACGCCGATCAGACGGCCGACCGGCTCATAGACCAGGCAATCGGACGCGCCCTTCAGAATGACGATCGAACTGCCGATTGACTGCCCATTGATGCGGGTCGAGGTCACGTGGTCCATCGGCACCACCACGGCGGCGGCGTGCGCCAACTGATAGCCGCGAATGATGCGCGGGAAGGTCTGCACCAATGACAGGCTCAGGGTCGGCAGACTGAGCCGCGCGCGCATGATCGCAGTCGAGCCGGCAGACAACGGCATGCTGGACGCACCGGCATATCTCTCAGTGTCGCCGAAATGATCGATGTCATACGACTGGAGCTCGAGCGCCGAGGATGGCTTGAGCCCCTGGAACGACAACAAGCGCTGCGCAGCGCCTTTTTGAACCCCATCGCGAGCAATGTTGAGATGGCTTTGATCCATGTCGTGCCGCTTACTTCGCCTTCTTCGTCGCCACGACGACTTTGGCAGCACTGAGATCATCCGGTCCGTTGATGCCGGCGCGCTTGAGATCGCGAAGCAGCTTCGTCAGCAGCAGCATGTTGGTCTTCTGTAGCTCGTGGTTGTTGCCAAACTTGAATGCGTTCTGCTCGGTCACGATCAACCCGGCCTTGGTCTCAGCGAGAATCTTCCGCCTCTTCAATCCCGCCACGCGACGACGAACCGTCTCCAGCGGCAGGCTGAGAAAGCGAGAGAGTGCCGCGCGGGACACGCCCTGCTTGATCGTATCCGGCTCGACCGTGTGAATGCTGGAAAACTCCTCGTCCAGCGACGGATCGTTCATCACGTTGATGACGTTCGCATTGAGAATCGCATGAACGATCAGAAGGTCCATCGGATCGAATTCGTCGTAGTTCCGGAACATCTCGCTGATCGAAAACAGCATGTAGGCCAGCGTGTGTCGCGAGACCGTCCGGATGATATCAGAAGCATTGTGCATGAATCGGAAACCAATAGTTATCTTGTAAACGAAGGCAGCCGTGAACGTATCATCTCGCCTACCCAAATTGAGTATGCGACAATCGATTGCGGACGGATGCGGAGACGCCCCTAGCCGACTTGAACGAGCACGAAACAGCCTTGCGGCGTCCCGGCGCAATTGGCGCCGCGGAGAATCCAGAATAGGGTATTAAATTACCTGCTCTCCAGTCCGGTGGGGCGACTGCGGGCAGGATAGTCCGGATGGCTCCAAAGTCGTTAAGCGATTGATCCTTTGGAGGTCGAAACCGTTTTCCGGCCATGCTAAGGGCTGCGCCAATTCCTGTGCCTCCCCTTTGGCCTCCCCTTGCCTGCCCGGTTCCACCGGGACGATGGATCCCGAGATGACCGCGACTGCCACCTCAAATGCTGCCGGCTCCGCCGCCTGGGCGGATACGCTGCTGTTGTCGTTTGCGCAGGCCGGCTACGTCAGGGCCGAGCCCGCCATCCTGCAACCGGCCGAGCCGTTTCTCGATCTGTCCGGCGAGGACATCCGCAAAAGCCTCTATCTGACGACGGACCTGTCCGGCGAAGAGCTCTGCCTCCGCCCCGACCTGACGATCCCCGTGGCGCGCGACTATCTCGCCTCCAGCCGCGCCGGCCAGCCGGCCGGGTTCAGCTATCTGGGTCCCGTGTTCCGCTACCGCAGCGGACAGGCCAGTGAATTCCTTCAGGCCGGGATCGAGTCGTTCGGCCGCCAGGATCGTGCTGCCGCGGATGCCGAGACACTGGCGCTGGCGCTGGAGGCGACCGCCGCTTTCGGCGTGCGCGACGTCGAGATCCGCACCGGCGACGTGGCGCTGTTCAACGCATTGCTCGACGCGCTCGACCTTTATCCGGTCTGGCGCCGCCGCCTGGTCAAGGACTTCCATCGCAAGATCAGCCTGGAACAGGATCTGGAAGGGCTGGCCCGCACCACCGCAACCACGCGCAGCGAATATGAGGGCGTGCTGGCCGCGCTCGCCGGCTCCGATCGCAAGGCGGCGCTGGCCTTCGTCACCGATCTGATGTCGATCGCCGGCACCATCAATGTCGGTGGGCGCACCACGGCCGAGATCGCCGACCGCTTCCTCGAGCAGTCGACGCTGAAGGGCGGCGCGCTGCCGCGCGAGGCGATCACCGTGCTGAAGCGCTTCCTGTCGATCTCAGGCAATCCGGACGATGCCATTGCCGAGCTGCGCGCGCTGACCGCTAACGCAAAGCTCGACCTTGCCGGCGCGATCGACCAGTTCGAGAGCCGGATCGGCTTCATGGCGGCGCGCGGCATCGACGTGAAGAATACGCGCTTCTCGACAGCGTTCGGACGCGGCCTTGATTACTACACCGGCTTCGAATTCGAGCTGCATCACAAGGGCAACGGCGCCGAGCCGCTGGTTGCCGGTGGCCGCTATGATGGACTGATGACCCAGCTCGGATCGCCGGCGCCGATCCCGGCCGTCGGCTTCTCGGTCTGGGTGGACGCGCTGACCAGGATCGGCCGCAAGGTGGGAGCTTAAGTCATGAGCGCGCCATTTGTTCTGGCCGTTCCCTCCAAGGGTCGCCTCCAGGAAAACACTGAGGCCTTCTTCTCCCGTGCCGGGCTGAAACTGTCGAAGGCCGGCGGCGCCCGCGACTATCGCGGCACGCTTGCAGGCCTCGACAATGTCGAGGTCGCCTATCTCTCGGCGAGCGAGATCGCATCGCAGCTCGCCCGCGGCTTGGCGCATCTCGGTGTCACCGGCGAAGACCTGGTGCGCGAGAATATCGCCGACGCCGACAAGCACGTGTCGCTGATCGACGGGCTCGGCTTCGGCTATGCCGACGTCGTGGTCGCGGTGCCGCAGGCCTGGATCGACGTCCGCACCATGGCGGATCTCGACGACGTCACCACCGGCTTCCGCGAGCAGCATCACATGCGGATGCGGGTCGCGACCAAGTTCGTCAACCTCACCCGCAGCTTCTTCCAGAACCACGGCATCACCGATTACCGCATCGTCGAAAGCACGGGCGCAACCGAAGGCGCGCCGGCGGCCGGCAGCGCCGAGCTGATCGTCGACATCACCACCACAGGCGCAACGCTCGCCGCAAACGGCTTGCGGGTGCTCGACGACGGCGTGATCCTGCGCAGCCAGGCCAATCTGGTCGCCTCGAAGGAGGCCGACTGGTCGCCGCAGGCCCGCGAGACCGCCCGCGTCATTCTCGACCACATCGCGGCCCGGGCCCGGGCCAACAAATACCGCGAGGTCCGGACCCGCTTCCGGCAGTGCGACACCGCCCTGCTCACTGAGGCTCACAGCCGGTTCGGCGTCGAGGCTCCGTTCGGCGGACCGACCTCGTCGGGCATGCTCACGCTGCACTGCCCGCCCGGACAGCTTTATGCGCTCGCGAGTTTCCTGCGCGACCATGGCGCCGAGACGGTCTCGGCGGTCTCGCTCGACTACGTGTTCGACCGGGAGAACCCGCTGTTCGCCAAGCTCGAAGCGTTCCTGCGGCCGTGAGCCTCAGGTCCGTTCAGCGTAGCGACAGCAAGTGGCAGCTACCATATGCTGCTGAGATGATTTCGACGCCTCTGGAACCTTGATCGATGACGCTGGGCTCTGACGTTTCCGGCCTGACCACCATCGCAGCGAATGCCGCGAAGGGGCTGTCGATCGTCGTCCCTGTCTATAACGAGGCGGCGGGCCTCGCCGTGCTGCACCAGCGCATCTGCGATATCGCCAGGACCTTGCGGCAGCGCTACCGGCTTGCCTGCGAAGTCGTCTATGTCGACGACGGCAGCGCGGACGCGACGCTGTCGATCGCCCGTTCGCTGCCGGCCGACGCGATCGACGTCCAGGTGGTCTCGCTGTCGCGCAATTTCGGCAAGGAGGCCGCGCTGATGGCCGGCCTCGACCACGCGCGCCTCGGCGCGGTCATGTTCATGGATGGCGACGGCCAGCATCCACCAGCGCTGGTCGAACAGCTGGTGCGACACTGGATCGAGGACGGCTATGACGTCGTCTATACGGCCAAGGCGCATCGCGACAACGAGCCTTTCCTGCGCCGTCTCGCCGGGCGCGGCTTCTACGCGCTGATCAACTGGGGCGCGCGCCAGAAGATCCCGGAAGACGCCGGCGACTTCCGCTTGCTGTCGCCGCGCGCGGTCGCGGCACTCAGGCAGCTGCCGGAGCGCAACCGCTTTTTCAAGGGTCTTGCAAGCTGGATCGGCTTTCGCCAGATCCGCGTCGACTACGAGCCGGCGCCGCGTATCCATGGTGTGACGACCTTCAGCGCCGCGCGACTGCTCGGTCTTTCGATCGAAGGCGTGACTTCGTTCTCGGTCGCACCGCTGCGCTTTGCGAGCCTGCTCGGCGTGTTGCTCGCTGGCGGCGCTTTCCTGTTCGGCCTCTCGATCCTCTGGGAAGTCTTCACCACCGGTAAGCAGGTGCCCGGCTATCCCTCGCTCGTGATCGGCCTGATGACGATCGGCGGCGTGCAGCTCATCATGATCGGCATCGTCGGCGAATATATCGGCAAGATCCTCTCCGAGCTGAAGGCGCGTCCGATCTACTTCGTCGCCGAACATAGCGAAAAGCATTTTGAAGCCGACAAGGCATCGAACAGGACCGCGGCCGAATGAGCGCGGCGGCTACGCCGCGGCGGATCTGGCTCTGCGCCGACGATTACGGCATCAGCCCGGGCGTCAACCGCGCCATCCGCGACCTGATCGAGCGCGGCCGCCTCAACGCGACCTCGGTGATGATGGTCGGCCCCGCGATCGAGCATGGCGAGATCGACGCGCTTCAGGCCGCAGCGAAGACAAGCCCGCGCTGCGCGATCGGATTGCATGTGACGCTGTCGGCGCCGTTCCGCCCCCTCACCATGCATTTCCGTCCGCTCGACGGCGACATGTTCATGGCCTTTCCAAAACTGCTGCGCGCCGGATTGATGCGGCGGCTCGACCGCGAATTCTTTCGCAACGAGGTGAGAGCGCAGCAGGCGGCCTTCGCGGAAGCGTTCGGCCGCGCGCCCGACTTCGTCGACGGCCATCAGCATGTACAGCTGTTTCCGCAAGTGCGCGACGGCTTCGTCGATGCCGTCAGCGAGGCAGCGCCTCACGCGTGGGTGCGCCAGGGCGGACGCGACCTGCCGCTGGCGCAACGGCTCACTTCACCAAAAGCGATGTTGCTCGATGTCCTCAGCGCACAATTCCGCCGCCGCGCGGGGCGCGCCGGTCTTGCGTTCAATCCCGCCTTTGCCGGCGCCTATGATTTCACGCGCGCGGCCGATTTCGGCGATCTGATGCGGCAGTTCCTGGAAGGTCTCCCCGAGGGCGGCCTCGTGATGTGCCATCCCGGCTTCGTCGACGAGGTCCTTACCGGCCTCGACCCAATGACGGATGTCAGGGAACGCGAGCATGCCTATCTCGCGAGCGACGCCTTCGCGCAGCTGCTCGCGGCCAGCCACGTGACATTGGAATGAAACCGGCGAAAGCGAGGGCCGCGAGGCAGTCTGTCGCATACCGAAATTTAATCCAGCCGCCACTGTTGGGGCCACAATGGAACCCTACATCCCGGTTGCGCTTGTTTCGCGCGAGGGAGACAGACCATGACGCCGCAGGAACGCCAACTCGTCGACGAGCTTTTCGACCGGCTTTCGAAACTGGAAAATGCACCGCGCGATCCCGACGCGATCGCCGCGATTTCGGACGGGCTGCGCAAGGCGCCCGGCGCGGTCTATGCGCTGGTGCAGACCACGCTGTTGCAGGACGAAGCGCTGAGGCGCGCCCATGACCGCATCCAGGAGCTGGAAGCGGCCCATGCGCCCGAGCAGGCCCAGTCCGGCGGCTTCCTGGATACCATGCGCGACACGCTGTTCGGCTCGAGCCCATCCCGCGGCTCGGTTCCGAACGTGCCGCCGCGCGACTCTCGACCGGTCTGGAACAGCGGCCAGGCGATGCAGCAGGCCCAGCCGGGCTATGGCCAGCCGCCTTATGGTCAGGCTTACGGGCAAGGCCAGGGTTACGGACAAGGCGCCCCGCCGGTCGGCGGTGGCGGCGGCTCGTTCCTGGGCACGGCAGCGGCGGCCGCGGCCGGCGTGGTCGGCGGCTCGCTGCTGCTCTCAAGCATCCGCGGCATGATGGGCGGCGGATCGCACCAGGCTTTTGGCGACACCACGATCATCGAGGAACGCGGTGGCGGCAGCCCGTGGAGTGGTGGCGACCAGTCCGGCGGCTCGCTGGCGCGCGATGCCGGCCTCAACGACATCGGATCGAACCGGGATTCGCGCCAAGATTCCCACCAAGGCTTGTTCGACCAGGCCTCGAACGATCGCGACGGCAATGATCAGGACGACGACAACAACGGCAACGGCAATACGGACCTCGCCGACGACAGCGACTTCGGCGGCGGAGACGACGGCGGCAGCGATTACGCCTGAGCAAGTCCGATCCGCAGAGCAGAACGGCCGCCAAATTGGCGGCCGTTTTGTCTCTTGCGGCGGTCAGCCGCCCCAGTTCTGATAGGGATTGCTGTATTCGACCGGCGCCGAGTACGGGACTGGGCGAGGAGCATAGGCGAAGCCCTCAGCCGCGCGCGGCGTGAGCTGGGGGACGAAGGTCTGGCCAGCAGGGGCGACATGGTGTCGATGATGCACGGTCCCCGCACTAACCGAGGCGGTCAGGGCGACGAGAACACCCAAAGCCAAGATCGTACGCATCGCATTGCTCCAAGGTGAGTGGCTATGCGTACTACGTAGGACCAGGGTTTTACCGCACCATCCGCCGCTCCTTCACGACTGCTCACATCTGCGGCATCGCTGATGCCGCAGGCCCTCACATCACCACGACCTTGGTGCCGACATTGACGCGGCCGTAGAGGTCGATGACGTCCTCGTTGCGCATGCGGATGCAGCCGGAGGAGACGTTGGTGCCGATGGTCCAGGGTTCGTTGGAGCCGTGGATGCGGTAGAGCGTGGAGCCCAGATACATCGCGCGCGCGCCGAGCGGATTTTCCGGGCCGCCTTCCATGTGCCGCGGCAGATCGGGGCGGCGGGCAAGCATTTCCGCCGGCGGCGTCCAATTCGGCCATTCGCGCTTGGCCGTGATCGACTTCACGCCGGACCAGGTGAAGCCCTCGCGTCCGACGCCGATGCCGTAACGCATCGCTCGGCCGTTGCCCTCGACGAGATAGAGAAACTTGTTCGAGGAATCGACCACGATCGTGCCGGCACTTTCCTTGCCGCTGTAGTCAACAAGTTGTTTCTCGAATTTCGGATCGAACGGACGCTGCCGCGGATCGATCGCCTCCTGCTGGAGACTTGCGCCTTGCTGATATCCACCCTGCATCTGCAGCTCGCCCATCGGCGGCAGGCCGCGCGGATCGGCATAGGCGGGCTGCTGCTGATAGATCGACTGCTGCGGCGCATAGGCCGGGCCGCGGCCGGGTCCGTCGCCGAACAGGAACTCGATGAAGCCGCCGCCCATGTTGGCATTGGAGGCGACGCGCACCGGCGCCGGCGGGACCCGCGGCTGGTAGAGCACCGCGGGCGGATCGTTCGGTACGGTATTGTCAAAAGCTGCGGCGCGATCGGCGCCGACAATGAAGGCGCACGCGCTGCCGAGCAGCGCGACAGACATTTTCTTGAACATCGACGTACTCTGTACTGTTTCGTCTCATTGCATTCGCCGCCGAACGCGTTGGCTGTCCGCGTCCTCGACGTGGTCAATAAAGAGCAAACTCCGTTTCGTTTGGTAAACGGAAGCAGCGTTTCGATTCACCACGTCGCGAGCGGCGCTGCAATTTGGCGATCAGCGTTTATTTTCGATGAAGGGGCGAGCCTCATGGTTAATCGCCCGTTTGCATGCCGGCGCGCGCGGCCGCACAACAGTTCCTGCTGTGAACCTCGTGTTAAATTGCTTCTGCCTACAAAGACGCGTGAGTGAGGTGGGGGGAGTTCCTGATGGCTGTTCACCGCAAGCGTTTTCGTGTCGAGGATATCGCCGGTGGCGAGATGCCGATTCTTGACGTAGCAGAAGAGGCAGGCCCGATGCATAGCGAGATTATGGCGGAGCTGCGCGCGATCCGCGCACAGATGGCAAAGGGCTCGGTGCCCCTGAGCGGCAGCGCGGCCATGGCGGCGATCGACGCCTCCACGGCCCAGGAGCTTTCCGACGCACGCACGATGCTCGATACCTATCGGGCCCAGATCGAGCAGTGCGAGAAGCTGAAGGTCGAGCTCGACCTCATCCATGACGCCATCGACCGCACCAAGCGCGAGATCGCGACCCTGCACGGCAAGAGCTTCGACGGCGGCGAGATGGCCAAGGTCAACGGCGAGCTCGGTGCGGTGGTCGGCGGTACCGAACAGGCGACCCAGCAGATTCTCGAAGCCGCCGAGTCGATCGACCAGTCGGCATCCGCCCTCGGCAAGGTCGACTCGATCGACCAGCAGAAGCGCCTCGCCGACGACATCCAGGAACGCGTCATCTCGATCTTCGAGGCCTGCAACTTCCAGGACCTGACCGGCCAGCGCATCAGCAAGGTGATGGGCACGATGAAGTTCATCGAGCAGCACATCAATGCGATGATGGACATCTGGGGTGGCGTGGACGCGATCAAGTCCCACGTGCCGGCGCAGGTCGACACCCGCAGCGAGGACGACAAGCTGCTCAACGGCCCGAAGCTCGCCGGCGACGTCGGCCACGCCTCGCAGGACGACATCGACGCGCTGTTCGACTGAGCGAACGCGACAGAGAGACAAACAAAACGCCGGCGCGAGCCGGCGTTTTTGTTTCTCGTCATTGCGAGGAGCGAAGCGACGAAGCAATCCAGGCTGCCTCCGCAGAGACAGCCTGGATTGCTTCGCTTCGCTCGCAATGACGAGGGGTTAGGTCAGCGCCCGCCTTACGCCCTTGGCGCGCAGCGGACGTAGACCATGTTGCCGTAGCGGGTGGCGGCGTCCTTATCGATGAAGCGGGTGATCATGACGCGGCCGTCGAAGGAGACGATCTCGCGGTCCTGCTCGCCTGGCGTCGGACCGGACGGGCCGATATAGTTCTTGCCGCTCGGCGAGCCCTTCAGCCGCAGCTCCTGCGGCGTGGCCTGGTCGGCCAGATGCATGACCACGCCGCCGGAGGTACCGGCGCCGATTACGTAAGGGTTTTTGCACTGGGCCCGCGCGGCCGCCTCGGTGCGGGCGCGGTCGGCCGGGTTCTGGAACGAGGCAAGGCCCCAGCGGCCGACGATCTCGTCGGCGCGGATCGAGGCCGGCATCTCCGGCGCGACGCCGGGCTCGGTCTCGGGCGCCGGCTGAGACGACGAGAAGGACGGCAGGCTCATGCCGCCGCCGCAGGCGCCGAGCAGCAATGCCAGGCAAGAGGCGGCGGCCAGATTGGCAAATGTGCGCGCGTGAGCTGAACTGATCATGGCATCCCCCCGAACAAGACCATGGCCGCATCCCTCCCGCAGCCAAGCGCAAAACCGCAGCCGTAGCAATGACGTCCTAATATACGCCAGCGCGCCGAACGAGTTTCCAGTCCCACCATCCTATATCCGCCTCACCAATCGCTTAACCACCTTTGCTTGACAGGATCGCAGCCAAGCCATATCCCCTGCGCCTATTAGCACTCGAAAAGACCGATTGCTAAGGGCGCCGTTCGATCCTCGGGAAGAGGATGGACGGCAGCGCCGCCCCCACCCACATCCGCTGCTTTCGGAAAAGCGAGCCTCCAAAGGGAAACGTCATGGCTAAGTCCAAATTTCGTCCGCTGCATGACCGTGTCGTGGTCAAACGTATCGACGCCGAGGAAAAGTCCAAGGGCGGCATCATCATCCCCGACACCGCCAAGGAAAAGCCGTCCCAGGGCGAAGTCGTCGCCGTCGGCTCCGGCGGCCGTGACGAAGCTGGCAAGCTGATTCCGATCGACCTCAAGGTCGGCGACCGCGTTCTGTTCGGCAAGTGGTCCGGCACCGAGGTCAAGATCGACAACGAAGAGCTCCTGATCATGAAGGAGTCGGACATCATGGGCGTGATGGCCTAAGGCCAGACGCCTGAACGGCCGCTGAATGCCATGCCCGGATCATCAGGTCCGGGCATCCATCATTCCGCCGCACAGCACCAAACAAGACACATCACGAAACACGAGGGACTGCAGATCATGGCTGCCAAGGACGTCAAATTTTCCGGAGACGCGCGCGATCGCATGCTGCGCGGCGTCGACATTCTCGCCAACGCCGTCAAGGTGACGCTCGGCCCCAAGGGCCGCAACGTCGTCATCGAGAAGAGCTTCGGCGCGCCCCGCATCACCAAGGACGGCGTCACCGTCGCCAAGGAGATCGAGCTCGAGGACAAGTTCGAGAACATGGGCGCCCAGATGGTGCGTGAGGTCGCATCCAAGACCAACGACCTCGCCGGCGACGGCACCACCACCGCGACCGTGCTGGCCCAATCCATCGTGCGCGAAGGTGCCAAGTCGGTTGCCGCCGGCATGAACCCGATGGACCTCAAGCGCGGCATCGACATCGCGGTCGCAGCCGTCGTCAAGGACATCGAGAAGCGCGCCAAGCCGGTCGCCTCCTCCGCCGAGGTCGCCCAGGTCGGCACCATCTCGGCCAACGGCGATGCCGCCATCGGCAAGATGATCGCCCAGGCGATGCAGAAGGTCGGCAACGAGGGCGTCATCACCGTCGAGGAAAACAAGTCGCTCGACACCGAAGTCGACATCGTCGAGGGCATGAAGTTCGACCGCGGCTATCTCAGCCCCTACTTCGTCACCAACCCCGAGAAGATGACCGCCGAGCTCGAGGACGCCTACATCCTCCTGCACGAGAAGAAGCTCTCCGGCCTGCAAGCCATGCTGCCGGTGCTGGAAGCCGTGGTGCAGTCGGGTAAGCCGCTCGTCATCATCGCCGAGGACGTCGAGGGCGAGGCGCTGGCCACCCTGGTCGTCAACCGCCTGCGTGGCGGCCTCAAGGTTGCCGCCGTCAAGGCGCCGGGCTTCGGTGATCGCCGCAAGGCCATGCTGGAAGACCTCGCGATCCTGACCGGCGGTCAGCTGATCTCCGAAGACCTCGGCATGAAGCTCGAGAACGTCACGGTGAAGATGCTGGGACGCGCGGGCAAGGTCGTGATCGACAAGGAGAACACCACGATCGTCAAGGGCGCCGGCAAGAAGCCGGAAATCGAGGCCCGCGTCGGCCAGATCAAGGCCCAGATCGAGGAGACCACCTCGGACTACGACCGTGAGAAGCTCCAGGAGCGTCTCGCCAAGCTTGCCGGCGGCGTCGCGGTGATCCGCGTCGGCGGCGCCACCGAGATCGAGGTCAAGGAGAAGAAGGACCGCGTCGAGGACGCGCTCAACGCCACCCGCGCCGCGGTGCAGGAAGGCATCGTCCCCGGCGGCGGCGTGACGCTGCTGCGCGCCAAGAAGGCGGTCGGCCGTCTCACCAACCCCAATGCCGACGTGCAGGCCGGCATCAACATCGTGCTGAAGGCGCTGGAAGCTCCGATCCGCCAGATCTCGGAGAATGCCGGCGTGGAGGGTTCGATCGTGGTCGGCAAGATCCTCGAGAACAAGTCCGAGACCTTCGGCTTCGACGCCCAGACCGAGGAGTATGTCGACATGATCGGGAAGGGCATCATCGATCCCGCCAAGGTGGTGCGCACCGCGCTCCAGGACGCCTCGTCCGTGGCCGGCCTCCTGGTCACCACCGAAGCCATGGTCGCCGAGGCGCCGAAGAAGGAAGCCGCGCCCGGCATGCCGGCCGGCGGCATGGGCGGCTTCTAAGCCCATCCTCACCTGACAGTATTGCGAAGGCCGCCTCCGGGCGGCCTTCTTTTTTGCCGATCATGCCTCACGCTTTCCGATTCAACCGGCGGCCAAAACCCACTACGGTGGCGCCGATTCTTTCGATCGAGGATTTCGTCAATGCGCGCGCTTCTGATCTGCTCCACCGCCGTTTTGGCGATCCTGCTTGCAGTTCCGCCCGAGGTCGCCTCGGCCCAGATGAAGCTGTCGCCGAAGGCCACGGCGCCGGGCGGCATGGAGACGCGCTATTTCACCTCGATCGACGGCCTGATGGACGGCAATGCCGACGTGATCCTGAAAGAGACGCGGCAGGGCAAGACGGTCACTGCGGCGGTGCTCGACGTCTGCTACCCCGTCGCCAAGAACTCCGACCGCAAGGACCGCTTCGTCGTCAATCTCCAGATCGCGGGCCAGACGCTGACCGGCACGACCGCGAGCCTCGGCGCGAAGGCGCCTGTTACGGTCAAGCTCACGCGCAAGCCGACCGGCGACACCTTCGAGTTCCGCGGCCAGATCGGCATCGGCCAGACCGTGACCGAGGTGACCTCGCCCGACAATGCCGATCTCAGCGAGAAGGAATTTCTGGACAACCAGACCACCGACGACGGCATCACGCCCCAGCCGAAGGATTTTACCGAAGTCTCGCCGGAGGCGATCGCGGTCAAGGTCAAGCTGGATAACGCGACCGACTTCCTGAAGAGCCTCAAGGGCCAGGACGTCGAAGTGACGCTGGCAAGTCTCTCCGTCGGCTGCGACGCGTTGCGTGCCGGCGAGCAGACCATCAACATGTCGGTCGATCCAGAGCGCGCGGTCGCGCTGCTCGCGAAATTCAAGGCGATGCCGGGTGTCACAGCCGCGGGCTGGACCGCGGGGCTGGCCGAGATGGACCGCACCATCCGCATCTCCGCCGCCGACTGGCGCGACGGCGACAAGATCAACCGCGACAAGCTCGCCGCTGCAATTGCCGGCGTGCTGAGCAAGACGCTCGCGGCCAAGCCGGCCTCGCAGAGCTTCAACGCCGCCACCGGCAAGCTCAAGCTCGTCTTCAAGCGGCCGAACCAGGATTTCCCGGCGCTCGAGCTCACCGACACGATCGAGGTCTCGGGCCTCGTCTCCGCGGACAAGCCGGGGACGACGGACAAGCTGATCGTCTGGATCGGCAGCCCCTCGACCACGACCGCCGACGAGAGCAGCGGCGCGAAGCTCAACGTGTCGGACGAAGCGACGGCCGATGAAGAAGGCGACCAGCCCGACGACAACGGCTCGATCGAGGCGCTCGCTAGGGAGTTGAAAGGCCAGCGCTGGGACGCCGACAAGTCGGTGTGGAAGTAGGCTCTCGTGCCCCGGACGCAGCGCAGCGCTTCTGCAGCGGTGCGCTGCAGAGCCGGGGCCCAGAAGCCTCACAGTGAAGTCGCGGATAGATTCTGGGTCCCGGCTCTGCGGCGCATCGCTTGCGCGCTGCGCCTTGTCCGGGACACGAGAGAGCTAATTCCCGTTCGTCCGAAAGCGCAGCGGCTTCGGGCCGATCAGCGTGAGCACGTCACCCTGGCGCTTCCAGGTCTCGACGGCGGCGAGCGCCGTGACGAGATCGTCATCGGCCTGGGCCTTTACCGGCGGACAGGAACGATCCTGAATTGCGCCGGGAACGAAAATCACGGTGTTGCCGGCCACCGAGAACTGGCCTTTGCCGCCCTTGCACCAGAGCTCGAGCACGACCTCGCCATTGTCACCGATCTCGATGTTCGGGATCCGCTTCGAACCGGGCTGCGGCACGGCCTCCAGCGTCATCTCGGTGCCGAAGGGAAAGCCCTCCTCGGCATGCGCGGCAACCGACATCAGGAGCACGGCGACAGCTGCAAACATCATTCGCTTGACCAAAACCATAGAACCTTCCGATCGTCTTGATTTGCCGCGTCTTTTATAAGACGGCGAGGCCGTTGAGAAGGTTCGCGGGCGACCAACGTAAAACCCCCGCAAGGCGCGAAGCCATGCGGGGATTTGCGTCGAAGCCAGGCGCTGCCGGCTACTTCAGGACCAGCTCCGTGAACGGCCAGACATAGGCCTGCAATGTCACGAACAAGCCGACGAGGCAGGCCAGCACGATCGAGTGCCAGAACACAAAGCGCAGGATCGAGCCCTCATGGCCGTACCAGTTGGTCGCGGTGGAGGCGACGACGATCGATTGCGCGTCGATCATCTTGCCCATCACGCCGCCGGACGAGTTCGCCGCCGCCATCAGGATCGGCGACAGGCCGAGCTGCTGCGAGGTGATCTTCTGGAGGTTGCCGAACAGGATGTTCGAGGCGGTATCCGATCCCGTCAACGCAACGCCCAACCAGCCGAGCAGCGTGCCGAAGAAGGGGTAGAGCACGCCGGTTGCGGCGAAGGCGAGACCGAGCGTTGCGTCCACACCCGAGAGACGGGTGAGCGTGCCGATGGCAAGCATCGCCGAGATCGTGATCAGCGAGATCGCGCACAGCCGAATCGTACGGCCATATTCCGCGAGCATCCTCGCCGGCGAAAACCCGGCCAAGGCCGCGGATATGATTGCCGCGATCAGCATGCCCGTGCCGGTGAACGACAGATAGGTGAATGCGAACACCGCGCCCTCAGGCGTCGGCTTCGCCGCCACCGGCGGCACCTTGTTGATCATATTGTGCAGATCCGGAACTGGATAGTTCACGGTGAAGATCGAGTTCGCCCAGGTCTTGAACGCGCCGTTACCCCAGATCAGCATGACGACGCAGACGATGATCCACGGCAGCAAGGCGGTCCAGAGCTCGCGTTGCGTGAGCGGGGTTCTGTCCATCGATGCCGGCTTGGTCATGGTCGCGGCCGATTCGTCCCTGCCTCGGAGCGCCGGCGACAGCCAGAGCTGCTTCGGTTGCCAGACCTTGAGGAACAGAATCAGGCAACCCATCGAGATCAGCGACGCGCCGATATCGACGATCCAGGGATTGATGTAATTCGAGATCACGAATTGCGGGATCGCGAACGATACGCCGGTAACGAGGATTGCCGGCCAGATGTCCTTCATGCCCTTCCAGCCCGCGAACGCCCACACCACCCAGAAAGGCACGATCAGCGAGAACAGCGGCAACTGCCGTCCGACCATCGCGCCGAGGATGTAGGGATCGAGCCCCGTGACGGTAGCAAGGCCCTGGATCGGCGTGCCGAGCGCGCCATAGGCAACCGGTGCGGTGTTGGCGATCAGCGACAGACCCGAAGCCGCAAGCGGCGAGAAGCCAAGCCCGATCAGGACGGACCCCGTAATGGCGACCGGCGTACCGAAGCCAGAGGCGCCTTCGAAGAAGGCACCGAAGGAAAACGCAATCAGCAACAGCTGCAGACGCCGATCCTCCGTGACGCCGCCGACCGCGCGCTTCAATAAGTCGAATTGGCCCGTTGCAACCGTGATCTGATAGAGGAAGATAACGTTCAACACGATCCAGCCGATCGGGAAGAAGCCGGCAACGACGCCGAGTGCCGAGGCACGAAGCGACATGCCTGCCGGCATCGTGAAGATAAAGATAGCGATCAGGTTGGTCAGGATCACGGCGATGACCGCCGCGATATGCGCTTTGACGCGCCCGCTCGCGATCAGGACCAGCAACGTGACGACAGGTATCGCCGCCGCGATCGTCGACAGCACCGGGCTGTGCAGCGGATCATAGATTTGATTCCACATGGTCTTCCTCCCCCACGCCTGTCTGCGGCAGGCGGCCCGCGTGGACAGCCGAACCTGCTTGACGCTGGAAGCGATAACCCCTGATCAGGATGCGAATTCCTCGCGAATGTCGCGGTTCCCGTCCCGCTCACAAGCCCGCGAAGTCCTGGAGGCCCCCACCCCACGCCGTTGCGCCCATGCTAGGGTTGCAAGCCGCGACAAGCCAACGCAAATTGCAGAAATTGCGACTTTAGTCTAAGCGCACCCCATTTCCGCCGTGACCTCAGCCATCTGGCTTCGGGCCGTCGTGCATACCCCGTCAGGAGATCCCCCTCTGTGAAGAACATCAGCGCCACGCTCGCGACTGTCTGGCGAATCGCCGGCCCCTATTTCCGATCGGAGGACAAATGGGCCGGCCGTGGCCTGCTCGGCGTCGTCGTCGCAATGGAGCTGGCGCTCGTCGCGATCAATGTGCTGCTCAACCAGTGGCAGAACCGGTTCTACAGCGCACTCCAGGCCTACGATCTGAATGAGTTCGTCATGCAGGTCTGGATCTTCCTCGGCCTTGCCTTCACCTACGTCGCGCTCGCCGTTTACAAGCTTTACCTGAACCAGTGGCTGCAGATCCGCTGGCGGCGATGGATGACGCAGCACTATCTCGGCGAATGGCTCGATGGCGCCACGCATTACCGCATGCAGCTGAAGGGCGACGCCGCCGATAACCCCGACCAGCGTCTCACCGAGGACGTCACGAACTTCGTCGAGCAAACGCTCGTTCTCGGTCTCGGCCTGCTGTCCTCCATCGTGACGCTGGCGTCGTTCATCGTCATCCTCTGGGGTCTGTCCAACAGGGCGCCCCTGCACATCTACGGCACCGATATCGTCATCCCGGGTTTCCTGGTCTGGTGCGCACTGGCCTACGCGCTCCTGGGAACAGCACTGACGCACTGGATCGGCGCGCCGCTCATCAATCTCTATTTCGAGAAGCAGCGCTACGAGGCCGACTTCCGCTTCAACCTGATCCGCGTGCGCGAAAATTCCGAGCAGATTGCACTCTTGAAAGGAGAGAGCGCGGAGCAAGGTCATCTCCTCCAGCGCTTCGGCTACGTCATCGGCAACTGGTATGCGATCATGAGCCGGACCAAGCGCCTCACCGCCTTCACGGCGAGTTACGGTCAGGCTGCGACGATCTTTCCGTATGTGGTGGTCGCGCCGGCCTACTTCGCCAAGAGCATCCAGCTCGGCGACATGATGCAGACCGGCTCGGCCTTTGGCCAGGTGCAGGATGCGCTGTCCTTCTTCGTCACGGCCTATCGAACGATCGCGGAATGGCGCGCGATCGTCGCGCGTCTCGACGGCTTCGAGATGTCGGTCGATAGCGCGGCGAACCTGCCGGCGCATGAGGCGACGATCGAACTCAAGGCGGCAGGCGGCAGCCGCAATATCGGTCTCGAGAAGCTCTGCGTGTATCTCCCCAACGGCACGCCGCTGGTCGCAGCCGACGACTTCGCCATCCAGGCGCCGGAGCGCGTGCTCGTGACCGGGCCGTCGGGCTCCGGCAAGTCGACGCTGTTCCGCGCCATCGCCGGCATCTGGCCGTTCGGCACCGGCACCATCGCCATCCCCGCGCAGGCGAAGCTGATGATGCTGCCGCAACGCCCCTATTTTCCGGTCGGCGCGCTGGGTGACGCCGTGATCTATCCCGCAGCCCCCGGCGCATTCCAGGCAACCCAGATCCGTGACGCCGTGATCGCCGTCGGCCTGCCCGACCTCGCCGAACGGCTCAACGAGGACGGCCACTGGAACCGGATGCTGTCGCTCGGCGAGCAGCAGCGTCTCGGGCTCGCCCGCGCGCTGCTGCATCGGCCAGACTATCTCTTCCTCGACGAGGCCACCGCCTCGCTCGACGAGCCGTCCGAGGCGCGGCTGTACCGGCTGCTGGCGGAGAAGCTGCCGCAGGCCACCATCGTCTCGATCGGCCATCGCTCGACGCTCGACGTCTTCCACACCCGCAAGGTGGCAATGGTGAAGGACGGCGCGATCCACGTGCTGGGCGACGGCAGCGCGTCGGCCGAGCCGGAGCCGAGCGCGGCGCACTGAGGCTCTGAAACGTCCACATCGTCGTGCCCGGGCTTGTCCCGGGCATCCACGTTCTTTGTGCGGCTACGTGGATGGCCGGGACAAGGCCCGGCCATGACGAGCTTGTGGAGCGCTCGTCAACTCAACGGACTAGCCCCCCAAAAACAAGAGGGCGGCAGATTGCTCTGCCGCCCTCGTTAGTCGTCTCGGGACAAAACTTACTTCAGGTTGCTCATCGCCGTCAGGTCGAAGGACAGCTTGGCGATACCCGCCGAGCCGCACCAGTTCGAGCCGGCGCCGCCCGGATTGATCGCGGTCACGCTGGTGGTGCCGGTGGCGTTGAAGGCGCTGGTGAAGGCGTTGCAATCACCCTTGTTCAGGTCGGTGCCGGAGTAACGCAGGTCCAGCGTGAACACCTTGTAGGTGAAGCCGACGCCGACATTCCAGGTGTTGTAGCTCTTGTAGGGAATGCCGTTGGCATAGATCGTTCCGGGGATGCCATAGAAGGCATCCGAGGTGCCGAGCCACTGACGGCCGAACTCACCCGACACGTACATGCCGACGCCCGAAGCACCGAAGGTCGTGCTCGGCGCGGTCCACTTGGCGGTCAATGAGGAGTAGTTGCCCCAGGCGCCCGAGTTCAGGAAGTTCGGCGAGTAGTACTCGTTCACGCCGACCGCCCAGCTGTCGTTGATGGTGTAGTTCAGCTTACCGTAGACTTCGAAGAAGCTGACGTCCTTCTTCATGACGTTGCCGTCGCCGAGGAAGATGGTCGTGGTGCTGACGGGGCACACGCCGCCGCCGGGAATGCCACCCGTGAGCACGTTGTCGGCGCAGCTTCCACCCGGATACAGGTAGCCCCAGACGCCGATATCGAACGCGAAGGCGCCGAAGGTCGGGCGGATACCGCCGTAGACGTCGACTTCAGCCGCAGCGCGGTTGGCGAAGGAGATGCTTTCCGCGGACACGCCCGCGTACAGCTGGAGGTCCTTGGTGACGTTGTAGCGCGGCTCGAAATAGGCGGCGACCGAGGGCTGGTGGTTCGACTGGGTCACGCCGCGGAAGATGTAGTCGCTCATGACCGCGCCGCCGAAGGCGACATCCCAGGGATCAAACGCGGGCGCCGGAAGAGCCTTCAGAGCCTTCATGGGCATGTCCGCCGCGAAAGCCGAACCCGTCACCATTGCCAGCGCCGTTGCTAACAAAGTCACTTTTTTCATTTCGATCCCCATCACCAGTTCTACCCAGTCGGATTCCCGGAAGCCCCCCGGGGCGTACGACCTGTCTGCAAAATTGCGTTACAGCGGCAATCTGAAGGGAGGGACGTGAAGCGAGAAGCAAAAAACAAGAGCATCTGCCGACTTTTTGGGCGTTCTGACGATTCCACGAAAGGTTGTCAGCCGGTGTTGCTTCTCGATCACATTATTTTCACGCCAAAGTGCACAGAGCGGTCCGGGATACTACGCAGGTCCCCGACGCCGTGGCGCGCGTGCAACGAATCAGCTGACTCAAAAAAGGGCAGCGTCCGGCAGCCGGAGCGACGATGCAAAAAGGCCGCAGCGTCACCGCTGCGGCCTTCCTGCTGTCGATCGTGGTCGAGGGATGGACCGGGCCTTGAGCCTGGAGCTTGGCTCCAACTTGGGCCCAGTCCTTTGGACCTAACCCTGCCCTTCGGCCGGCGTCGGTTCCGCAGAAGACGAAGGCATCGCCCAGCTCGTCTCGGCGGCAGGCTCGGGTGCAGGCGCTGCCACTGGAGCCGCCGGCTTCGGCGCGGGAGCTGCCTTCGCCTTCTTCGGAGCTGCTTTCTTTGCAGCCTTCTTCGGTGCGGCCTTCACAGCCTTCTTGGCCGCAGCCTTCTTGGCCGTCTTCTTGGCGGCCTTCTTCGGCGCAGCCTTCCTGGCCGATTTCTTCGCCGACTTCCTTGCGGACTTCTTGGCCGCCTTCTTCTTCGTCGCCTTCTTCGCCGCTACAACCTTCTTGGCCTTCTTGGCCTTTTTAGCCTTCTTGCTTTTCTTCTTGCTCGCTTTCGCCATCGTGGTCCTCCTGTTGCCGCCGAACAATGGTCGATCGGGTGCCCTTCAGCCGTCACTCCGGACGAAGCTCAGCGCGACGCGTTCAGTGCCGGCCGCGCCCCGCCCGTAGCCCAATCGAGAAGCTCAATCGTGTGTACGACCGGAACTGACGTGCCACTGGCAATCTGCACCATGCAGCCGATATTGCCCGCGGCAATCATGTCCGGCTTGACGCTCGCGATGTTGGCGACCTTGCGATCGCGCAACCGGCCCGCAAGCTCGGGCTGGAGAATGTTGTAGGTCCCCGCCGAACCGCAACACAAATGGCTCTCCGGGACATCTTTCACCACGAATCCATTCTTGGAAAGCAATTCTTTCGGAAGGCCCGTGATTTTCTGCCCGTGCTGCAACGAACACGCAGAGTGATAGGCGACGACGATGTCGTCCTGTCGCGCGGTAGGTTCGAGTCCGAGACCCGCAACGTATTCGGTGATGTCCTTCGCAAGCGCGGACACCTTCGCCGCATCGGCGGCGAACGCGCGGTCCTCACGCAGCAGATAACCGTAGCCCTTGATCACCGTGCCGCAGCCGGACGCCGTCACCAGGATGGCATCGAGCCCCTCGCCAGCGGCCTCCTTCCGCCACGCCGTGACGTTGGCGCGGGCCCGGCCCAGCGCGTCGTCGTCGTGACCGAGGTGATGGGTCAGCGCGCCGCAGCATTGCTCGTCCTTGACCAGGACGACCTCGATGCCGTGACGGGTCAGCAGGCTGATGGCGGCCTCGTTGATGCGCGGCGCCAGCACCTGCTGGGCGCAGCCCTGGAGCAGCGCGACCCGGCCGCGCTTCTTGCCGAGCGCTGCGAACACGCTGCCCGGAAGCGCGCCTGGCGCCGGCAGCCGGCCTGGGGCCAGCGCCAGCATCGCCTTGAGGCGCTCGATCAGACCGGGCGTGGCCGAGGGCCGCGGGGTCGGCAGGAAGACGGCAAAGGGCCGGGCCAGTTGCGCCAGCCGCATGCTGATGCGAAACCGCTGCGGGTCGGGCAGCACGAAGGCCAGCACCTGGCGCAGCAGCCGCTCGGCGAGCGGCCGCTGATAACGCTGCTCGATCCTGACACGGGCCTGATCGACAAGGTGCATATAGTTCACCCCGGAGGGGCAGGTCGTCATGCAGGACAGGCACGACAGGCAGCGGTCGACATGCTTGACCACCTCGGCCGTCGGCGCCTGGTCCTTTTCCAGCATCTCCTTGATCAGATAGATGCGGCCGCGCGGGCTATCGAGCTCGTCGCCGAGCAGCACGTAGGTCGGGCAGGTCGCGGTGCAGAAGCCGCAATGAACGCAGGCGCGCAGGATCTTGTCGGCTTCCGCGATGTCGGGGTCGGCGAGCTGCGCGAGTGAGAATTCGGTCTTCATTCAGCAAGCGCCCCGCGTCAGCCGTCCCCGGTTCAAAATCGACTTCGGATCGAAACTGGCGCGGACCCGTTCGCTCAGGGCGGCGATACCCGGCGCTTGCGGATTGAAAACGTCGACACTGCGCCTGACGTCCTCAACGGCCCGGATCAGCATCGCATGCCCGCCGAACGCATTGGTCCGCTGGCGCACGGCCGGGGCATGCGCGTCGGCCTTCGGCGGCAGTGCCGCCCAGATCAGCCCGCCGCCCCAGTCATAGATGACGTCGCCGCCGGTCTCGCGTGCCAATTGCGAGCCGAGCGCCGCGCCCGAAGCCGGCGGACAGACGATCCGCCACACCGGCCAGGCGCCGATCGCGCCGCTGGCCGCGAACGGCAGCACGTCGCGGATGGTGGCCCACAGCGTGGATGAGGCTGCGTCCTCGATCAGGGTTGCGGTTCCGAACGGCGCCAGCAATTCGCGCAAGGAGCCGGCACGGTGGCTGGCGGAGGCGGTGATGCCCTCGAGCCGCAGCACCGTCAGCGCCTCGCCCTGGCCGGCGAGATCGCCAAGCCCGTCGGCCTTGGCGCGGAGGGCCGATTTCGGCAGATGCGCGGCGGCGGAGACGTCGAAGGGCGAGCCGAGGGCCGCGGTCATCGCCTTGTTGGCGGCGGCATCGTCGAGCCCGCGCAGCAGCAGCGTCCGCTCGGCTTCGGGCTTCGGCATCACCTTCAGCGTCACTTCAGTCATCACCGACAGCGTACCCCAGGAGCCCGAAAGCAGCTTGCAGAGGTCGTAACCTGTGACGTTCTTCACCACCCTGCCACCGGTCTTGAAGCTGTCGCCGAAACCGGAGACGGCATGCGCCCCCAGGAGATGGTCGCGCGCCCCGCCCGCCTTGATCCGGCGCGGGCCGGCGAGACCTGCCGCGATCATGCCGCCGATGGTGCCTGATACGGGCGTGCCGAGCAGCGGCGCGGTGTTCATCGGCTCGAAGGCGAATTGCTGGTTCTTGGCATCGATCAGCGACAGCACGTCGGCGAGCGGCGCGCCGGCCTGGAGCGTCACGATCAGCTCATTGGGCTCGTAGGAGGTGACGGCATTCAGCGCCGAGATGTCGAGTACGGCGTTGGTCGCCATCGCGTGCCCGATGCTGCGCTTGGAGCCATGACCGATGATCTCGAGCGGCTGCTCATTGGCAATCGCCGCGCGCACCACCTCTTCGACGTCTTTGGCGTCTCTGACCCTGAGCGTATCCACGGGAAAAGGCGGTAGCGAAATTCGCGTCGAAAATCAATTCGCGCGTCGGATGACAGAACTTGGTGCAGCGCGGCGCCACATCTCGCTTCGATCAGTATCGAACCATTGCCTTCCAAATTTCGCTACTGATCGAGCTTCTGAGGGCGGGCCAGCGAAAAGGAGTTCAATATGAATCAACAGACCATGAACCAGCGCACCATTGCCGAGGCGATCAATGGCGGCGGCCTTCTGGTCGTCGCGCAGTGGGAAGCCAAGGAGGGCGAGGCGGAGCGGGTCGCCGAGATCCTGCGCGGCTTCCTGCCGGAAGCGCAGAGCGAGCCCGGCGTAAAACTGTTCCTGATCAGCCGCGCCAGGGAAAATCCGGCACAATTCCTGTTCTACGAGCTGTTCCGCGACGAGGCTGCCTTTAAGGCGCACCAGGACAGCGCGCATTTCAAGACCTACATCACGGGCCAGGCCCTGCCACTGCTGGCGAAGCGTGAGCGCGCGCAATACGGGTTGCTGTAAGCCTTGTTGGAGGGAAGCGCTCGGGTCGCGAGCCCTTCCCTCCGCACTCTCGCTAGAACCGCGGAATGTCCGGGAACGCCACCTTGCCGGCGTGCACATGCATGCGGCCGAGCTCGGCGCAACGGTGCAGGGTCGGAAACACTTTTCCGGGGTTGAGCAGACCTTGCGAGTCGAAGGCGCATTTCAGGCGCTGCTGCTGGTTCAGGTCGATCTCGGTGAACATGTCGCCCATGAGATCGCGCTTCTCGATGCCGACGCCATGCTCGCCGGTGAGCACGCCGCCGAACTCGACGCAGGCGCGCAGGATGTCGGCACCGAAGGCTTCGGCGCGCTCGATCTCGCCGGGCTTGTTGGCATCGTAGAGGATCAGCGGATGCAGATTGCCGTCGCCGGCGTGGAAGACGTTGGCGCAGCCGAGCTGGTATTTTTCCGAGAGCTCGCGGATGCGCGCGAGCGCCTTCGGCAGCGCGCCGCGCGGAATGGTGCCGTCCATGCAGAGATAATCGGGCGAGATGCGCCCCACCGCGGGGAATGCGGCCTTGCGCCCGGCCCAGAACAGATTGCGCTCGGCCTCCGAGGTCGAGATCTGGCAGGTGGTCGAGCCGCAGCCGTTCGCGATGGCCTCGACGCGCGTGATCAGCTCGTCGACCTCGATCTTCGGGCCGTCGAGCTCGATGATGAGCAGCGCCTCAACATCGAGCGGATAGCCGGCATGAACGAAGGCTTCGGCGGCGTGGATCGCGGGCTTGTCCATCATCTCCATGCCGCCTGGGATGATGCCGGCGCCGATGATCCGCGCCACGCATTCGCCGGCTGCCTCGACTTGCGCAAAACCGACCATCAGTGCGCGCGCCGTCTCCGGCTTCTGCAGAATGCGCACCGTGATCTCGGTGATGACGCCGAGCAGCCCTTCCGAGCCCGTGATGACACCCATCAGGTCGTAACCCGAATGCTCCGCCGACTTGCCGCCGATGCGCAGGATCTCGCCGCTCATCAGGACAATCTCGCAACCGAGCACGTTGTTGGTGGTCATGCCGTATTTGAGGCAATGCACGCCGCCGGAATTTTCCGCGACATTGCCGCCGATCGAGCAGGCGATCTGCGAGGACGGATCGGGCGCGTAATAGAAGCCGGCATGCGCGACCGTTTGGCTGATCGCAAGATTGGTCACGCCAGGCTCGGTGACGACGACGCGGTTGTCGAAATCGATCTCGCGGATGCGCTTGAACTTGCCGAGGCCCAGCAGCACGCCGTCCTCCAGCGGCAGCGCGCCACCGGATAGCGAGGTGCCGGAGCCGCGCGGCACCACCTTGATGCCGTGGGCGGCACAATATTTCAGGACGAGCGAGACTTGCTCGGTGGTGTCGGGCAGCACCACGACCATCGGCGGCTGCCGGTAGGCGGTCAGCCCATCGGATTCATAGGCCCGCATCTCGCTGGCGCTATCGATCACGCCCTCGCCGGGCACGATTGCGCGCAATGCAGCAACGATCTCCGCGCGGCGCGCGAGCACCGTCTGATCGCTCGCAGGCATCATGATGGCCATATCAAATCCTTCACGGGCATATCCTTCCGGCTCGCGCCGAACGGCGATTTATCACGGCAAATCAACCACGTCCGCGATGGTTTGGATAGGCCGTCCGAAAGTCGGAGCCACGATCTCAGGCCGAGTTCGCTCTGGGACAAGTAGGAAATCATGAAACCTGTCATGGTTTCGTGGCTTGTCCAAGCCGAGCGGGCCGTGCCAAAACCGGCAGGGTTCGACGATCGCCGACCGAATAGGACCCACCGGGAAAGAGACGAAGAGCACCCTATGAAAAAACTGACTTTTGGCGCGCTGATGATCCTCACCGTCACTGCCACGGCCACCAGCGCGATGGCGCAGGATGCCGCGGCCGGCAAATCGTCGTTCAACAAATGCCTGGCCTGCCATGCAATCGGCGAAGGCGCCAAGAACAAGGTCGGCCCCGAGCTCAACGGCCTCGACGGTCGCAAGTCCGGCACCGCGCCCGACTACAATTACTCGGATGCGAACAAGAATTCCGGCATCACCTGGAACGAGGCGCAGTTCAAGGAATACATCAAGGATCCGAAGGCCAAGATCCCCGGCACCAAGATGGCGTTCGCCGGCATCAAGAACGAGACCGAGATCAACAATCTCTGGACCTACGTGTCGCAGTTCGACAAGGACGGGAAGATCAAGCAGTAAGCGGACGAACGGCGGCCGCTAATCTGCGGCCGCCTGCGCCGGGGCGATGTTAGCGATCATCGTCTCGATCTCCGTCTTCACGAGATCCGGCACCGCGTTTTGCACCATGTGGCCGAGATCGGGCAGCACGATCAGCTTTGCGTTCGGCACCGTCGCTGCGAACGGACGCGCGTGGATGTCGGTCTTCACCGTCTTGTCGGGCGCGCCAGCGATGATCGTAACGGGCACCCTGATCTCGCCGTAGTGCGGAGCCTGCGCGGCCACCGCTGCCTTCAGCGTCACCAGATCATAGGCATTGGCGATGAATTCACGCGGGCGCAGCAGCAGCGGCGTCGCGGAGTCCTTCACGAAGCCGTCCGGCATTGTCTGCGGCAGGAACACATTGCGCGCACCGGACTCGGCGACGAAATAGCCCAGCGGCAACGTGATGGTGTAAGCGAGCAGCGGGCCGATCACCGGCATTGCGATGATCTCGTTGTAGCGGCCGACGCCGCCGCGCCAGGGATGGGTCACCGGTGCCAGCATCACAAGACCGGCGACGCGGCTCGCATGATCGAGCGCCAGTCGCGCGCCGAGTGCGCCGCTCCAGGAATGCACGACGAAGACCGCGCGATCGATCCCGAGCTTGCCGAGCGCCGCGACGATCATCCTCGCCTGGACGTCCGGCGTCGAATCCTGCCGTCGCGCGCGCGTGCTCCAGCCGTGGCCGGGACGGTCGATCAGGATGACACGATGCTGCTTGGCCAGGAGGTCGCCGAGCGGGTGCCGCATCACTTCGAGGTTGGAGCTCGCGCCATGCAGCATTACAATCGGCAGGCGGGCATCGCGCCGGCCGATGTCGACGACGTGGAGCGTCGCGCCATCGACCTCGATCATCCGGCCCTGCGGCGGAAAGGCGCGCTGCACGGCGACAATTCCGGCCTGTGTGACCAGCGCCAGCAGCACCAGCGCCGTCACGGCTGACATAACGATCATGAAGTGAGTCCGGGCAATCCAGGGCACATCGCAGTTACGGGTTAGGCAGGCGGCGGTTTCGCTTAAGGAGGCTCAGCGCGGCCACCGGAATCCCGGCCTGTGGATATGTGCACAATTGCCGAACCAAAAAACTCAACAAAATCAACGCCTCTACGGGTTATACGCAAGCCTCAGACCAGCTTCATGCAGTCGTCATCGCAGCTTCCTTATAATCGCCACGGTCGGTTCCGCCATCTAGACGCCGGATGGATGGGCGCCGATCCCTCCTCGCAACCTCAGGGGATGCAGGAAAGACCGGCAAGATTGTCCTGGTTTGAACCGGAGGATTTTCGATGAGCTTCAGATCGAACGATACCGCAATCGACGAGATCGTCGCGAGCTGCAACGGCGACCTGCGCGGTGCCGTGCGGGCGCTGCTCCTGATCAATGAGCATCTCGAGAGCGAACTCGCAAAGGCCTACGCGGCGGCCGCCGATCGCGGTCTTGCGGAACGCGGCGGCAGCGTCCTGCACTAATCTGCGCCGTCCTCGGCCTTTTGCTCGTCGGGCGTGAGCGCCGGACAGGCGCGGATGGTCGAGCGTGCAAGCTTGGCATCGTCCTTGGATTTGTAAGGACCGTCGCCGAACCAGATGTCGCCGTTGATGACCGGATTGCGGGTCACGATGTTGCATTTGCCGGTGGCGCGATTGCCGACCACCCAGAACAGTCCGTCGGCAAGGCTCATCGTTCCCGACGCCAGCAGCAAGCTGCAAGCAAAGATCAAACGCTTCATGGCTTTTGCTCCTGCCATGCAGGTAGACCTGCGGCGGCGCCGGCAATAGTCCTTGCGACATTGCGCCTCCGATCGTGGTTAATCGCCACGCGCCGCAACCGCTCGAAAAAAGATCGAGTTAGACGCTAGATGTCGCGGCCTTCGACCTTCTCGGTCAAAGCCTTCACCTGGTCGGGGATCTTCTCGAGGTGCGGATTGACGGCGAGTGCCTTGCGATAGGCCTCGAGCGCGCGCTTCTCGTCGCCGACGTCCTGCATGATCATGCCGAGCCCTGCGAGCGCACCGAAATGACGCGGCTCGCGGATCAGCACCTCGCGGATGTCGGCGAGCGAGCGGGCATAATCGTTCTGCATGTAATAGAGCGTGGCCCGCCGATTCCAGGCCTCGATGTAGTCGGGGCGGAGCTTGATGACCGAATCCAAAAGCTTGATCGCAATCTCGATCTTCTGCGCATCCACCGCCGCCTTGGCCCGCGCCATCAACAGCGCAGCGGTGTCGCTCGGGGTCTGCAGCCAGATCGCCCAGATCCGCGCCTCGACATGCTTGGCGCTGGCCTCGTCAGGGGCGGCCTTCAGCGCGCCGAACAGGAAATCGAGATTCTTGGTGCGCTCGGCCTTGGGCAGCTTGGGCGGCGCCTCCGGCAGCTTCTTCTGCTGCTTCGCCGGCGGGGCGGGATCATCCTGCGCACGCGCCGGCGCGAGGCCGGCGGTTCCGAAGACCAGGGCCAGGCACAGCGTGTACGCGAAAGGGAATCTCACGGTCATGGCGAAAGTCTAAACGCGCAAAGCCGCCCTTGCAAAGCAGGGCGGCGTCAAACTCGTGTGAGACCGTGGTCTTGCGGGCTGTGCGCGCCAGGCGACCGCGACGGCAATCAGCCGCCCAGATCAGCCTTGGCGAGCCTTGAAGCGGCGCTGCACCTTGTTGATCACATAGACCCGGCCCTTGCGGCGGACCAGGCGGTTGGCGCGATGGCGACCGCGCAGCGACTTCAACGAGTTACGGACCTTCATGGCAGAATCCTGAACGTTCGAAAGGCCGTGTTCGGCACTACCGTTTCGGCACGCGCGAATGTGGCAAAATAAGATCTTTCCCGCTGGCGGACCGACCGCCCGGGACGGGGCGGTTCTTAAGGCATGGCGGGAGGTGATGTCAATGTTAACTGCCCGGTTCCGAACCGGCAAATTCGTGAAAACAACCCCATGCACAGTAGAAATGGCCGGATCGGCCCGATCTATTCATGCGGCAAGCCAGGGTTCGCCACGGCAACGCCTTGCCAAATTCGTTATATCATATAATCAATTTGGCAACCCGTCGGGAGGACACCATGCCGAAGCTGAAGCTGCCCAATATCGACGACGTCGTCGCCATCGACATCCACACCCATGCCGAGGAGCCCTGCGGCTGCCATGCCGACGATGGCTATGACGACTTCCAGGCGCAGATGGCGGAGTATTTCAAGTCGCCCAACAAGCATCCGCCGACCGTGCCGGAGACCGCGGCCTATTACCGCTCCAAGAACATCGCGGCGGTGATCTTCCCGGTCGATGCCGAGCGCGAGACCGGCTTCCGCCGCTACAACAATTACGAGATGATCGAGGCCGCCTCCGACCATCTCGACGTCCTCATCCCGTTCGTCTCGATCGACCCGCACAAGGGCAAGCTGGGCGCCCGCGAGGCGCGCAAGCTGATCGAGGAATACGGGGTGCGCGGCTTCAAATTCCACCCGACCATGCAGGGCTTCTACGCCAACGACCGCATGGCCTACCCGCTCTACGAAGAGATCAATAATGGCGGCGCGATCGCGCTATTCCACACCGGCCAGACCGGCGTCGGCTCGGGCATGCCCGGCGGGATGGGCATGCGGCTGAAATATTCCAACCCGATGTACATGGACGATGTCGCGGCTGATTTCCCCGACCTCAAGATCATCCTCGCCCATCCCTCCTTCCCCTGGCAGGAGGAGGCGCTGTCGGTCGCGACCCACAAGCCGAACGTCTACATCGACCTCTCCGGGTGGTCGCCGAAATATTTCCCGCCGATCCTGGTGCGCTATATCAACTCGATCCTGCAGGACAAGATGCTGTTCGGCTCGGACTGGCCGGTGATCACGCCGGACCGCTGGCTGTCGGACTTTGCCAAGATCGACATCCGCGACGAGATCCGGCCGAAGGTGCTCAAGGCCAACGCGCGGAAGCTGCTGGGGATCTAGGCGCGGGCTCAAAGATTGGCGGAGTGCCCCACATAGCGGCTCCGCAACGGACTCAAAGTCCATAAGGGTCGTCAACATCTAGCGGGGCCAGTTCGGCGTCAGACCTCGGGCCTGGCTACTTCCCGCGGAGGTCAGCCACCAAGGCAAGAAGCCGAAGGAGACTGCCGCGAAGAAGCCCACGGCCAAGTCGCAGCGTAGGTCGGCGTAGTCGGCCGGTTTGGCGGCTGGCAGCGCGAACAAGTTTCTCCCCTGCACTATGAAATCCTGCTAATGAAACGCGCAAGCCAGATACCTCGAATGGCGCCGATTGGCCGCAGGAGGATCGTATGTCGGTCCAAACCCGTAGCGACGGCTTCTTGCGTCGATTGCTGCTCAAGGCCGGGTTGGCTGTCATCTCCATGAGCCCGGCCGCCGCGCTTGCGGCGGATGACGATGGGGCCGGAAACGCGTCTCTCCCGAACCTGTACCTCGATCTCCGCACCACCTATGCGCAGGTTCCCGCGGGAACGCTAGCCTTCGGCTTTGGCCATCCGTCACTTTTCTCTAGTCTCCGAACGCTGACGAACTCGAACGGCGCGGCTCGTCCCGCCGGCTTGCCTGCGGTGAAATCGCTCAACGTGGACTTACCCTTTACCGTCGATGTGACCGACTCCGTTTCGCTCTATGCCGGCGTCAGCGGTAGTTCAACGGATTCGGGCGGCGCCGGCTGGTCATCCTTTCAGGTCACGAGCTGGAATATCGGTTTCCAGGCGGATCTGTACCAGCAGAACGGCGGGACCTTTCCGACGGTAACGCTGCAATCGACCATCACGCAGTCGATCCCCAACGGGCCGCTGACCACGACCTCCATCAACAACATCCTCGAGTTCGACTACGCCTTCGACAAAGACGAGACCAGAGGATTGCTCGCGGGCGTACAGTCTACCCTCACGGATTCCGGCAGCCCCCTCGCAAGGATCCGACCGAACACGATCGGCTATCTCGGCGGCTACTATCAATGGCCGAACAACTGGAAGTTCACAGGTCGCGTCGGCGTTCAGTCCTTTGAAGGCGCGCAGCTTCTGAGCCTCACGCCGGTCCAGCCTTTCACCCAGCCTATCATCCGCCTTGATATCGATCGCATGGACGATAACGGCAACCGCCTATTTGGCGTCACGGCCGAGATCATGTGGGTGCCGAAACCAGCCTATCAATTGACGCTTAGAACGCCGCTTTACGCTGTACGCCACTAGCCAAAACTGCTGCGCCTGATCGCTGCACGACCGCTGGCAGGCGAAGGCTGGGGCCGTGAAGGTCCAAGGCGGCTGATCCGTGCTAATGCAGCGGCTCGACCTTTGCCGCCATATCGGGTGCGCGGCTGACCCGATAGCTTGCGTTGCTGCACCTCAAGACCCAGACCGCATGATCCGGCTTAGAGCGCTTTGTGTCTTTCTTGGCACCGAGCGCCTTGTCGCACGCAAAGCCTTGCATGCGGATCTGTGCCGCGAGCTCATCCCGCGGCATTTCGCCGGCGGGTTGCGCGCAGGATGTGGATAATCCTGTGAGCAGGATGCACGCTGTCAAACAGGTTAGACTAATGGCAGAATTGAACGTTCTCATGAGACCTCCACCAGGAGCGGGCACAAAATTTCGAGCGCAGAAGCTGAGACCGTTGATGTCACGAGCGTGGCTAAAATCGGACGAATATTCATTGCGAGCGAAGACGACTACTTCGTGATCATTCGCTTCGGTGGCCCCGTCGGCGTCGGCGCTGCCGGCGAGATCGCAAACGTCACCCAGGCGTTCCAGCCCTCGGGCCGGTTCTCGGCAGCAAATTCTTTGTAGGCCTTCAGGTTCAGGTAACCCTGCATGTCGCCGACCGGGAAGATGAATCCGATTTGCGGGCCGGCGCCCGCCACCTGAGAGCGAAAACAGCCGACGCGATCGCCGGAGCCGCTGTCGCAGCCGAGCTGCTTGTACACGTAGCCCACCAGACCGACCTGAACCTGCTTGCTCAGGAATTGCGAAGCTCCCCAGTCGAAGTGCAGGTCAACACCGCTTTGATATTGGGTGTCAGTGTTCTTCAAATTGTAGGTGAAGCCGAGGACGCCGGAGAGCTCATGTCCCGTCTGCGGATTGAAATAGGTATAGCCGCCGCCCGCGTCGATCGCCCCATGCCCGATCCCGATATTGGCGAGCCGCGTCGACTGGTACGCACCGACCGGGATATCCCCCGTGATGTAGGTCATGTAGTTGTTGACACCGGCATTCCAGCGCAAGGCAAACTGCGGGATCAAATCGCCAAATCCCACGATCGAGTCGCTGATGGAATCGGATCGGGAGAATGGGATCGAGCCGATCGGCGTCGACAGCGTTCCCGTCAGCAATCCCGCGATCGAGGTGGTGTTGGCGCCGTATATCCCCATCAAGGTGGCAGAGGCCTGGCCGCCCATCACTGGTGTCGCAAAAACGTAGGTCCCGACCAACAACCCGAGGTCCACATCAGCGTTTAGTTTGGCGTTCAACGTCGCTGTCAGATTTGCCGGGATACGGCCGGTTTCGATCTCTCTCGCGCGCGCCACGTCACCGCCGGCGGAAACCGATGTGTGATAGTAGATCGCTGCGGCCGACCAGCCCGGCTGCTGCGGCGTGGCAGCGAGGCTGCCGAAAAAGCCTGGAATCCAGAAGCTCACACCGCCTTCGTCTGCCAAGGCAATCGTCGGTATCGATGCAATCGCAAGAAGTGTGATGGCAGCTACCGCCTTGCGCACGCTCATGATGCCCCCGTTCACGTTGATCGAGCGGTCCATAACCGGCTTGGCCGCAAAAACAAAAATCGAGAGTATGTGCGCGGCAACGTAGCACGCCCGCTGCACCGGGCGATGACTTATTGTTACAACCGCAGATGGTTGGCGCACGCATGTAACCAAAAAGACACTGCAGGGTAGTGCATCCATGCTTGTTACACGACGCGGCGGCGACCGGGTCGAGCCGTGTTGACATACTGTATGCGTCATCGCGCGGCGGCACGCGAGCGGAGTCCAGCCGTCTGCGCGCTCGGGTACAGCGTCATCCGGTTTAATTGATCTGGATCAACACTCGACAGGAGAATGCGATCTGAAGTAGAGTGCTCGTGCGTCTTGAGAATTATATCGCAATGGATATTCGCAAGAGGCTTATTGCGCTGATTGCCGCCTTCCTCGTCACGGCTCCAGCATTTGCACGGCAAACATAACGACAAACGAGCTGTTCAAAGCGCCGCTCGCGCGGACCGTCTTATTAAGATGGAAACTGCGCCCAGGTTCAGATGGGGCGACGTACTGCCGACAAGACGTACTGCCGACACGGAGAGAGGATTTTCGGCTTCCAGCCGATCCATTCGGTTTCGGGAGTTAGCCGATGATGAGCGTCTCGAACCTGCCTGCCGAGCTACATCACGCTTTCTGCTCGCTGCTCTCGCCGCTGACCGTCCCTAACGGTCACGCCGGCAAACCACGGGTGTGACGGATCCGCCCGACGCTACCATTGATCGGAGGAGAGTTATGATCAACAAGTGCTCCGTGCTCGCGTCATGTCTCGCTGCCGTTTTGATGCAAGGGCAAACAGCCAAAGCCCAAATAGGAAGCCGCATCGAAGCCTATGAAGCTTCAAAAGAAGCTTACATCTACGCCTTTCCGATGATCGCCGCCTACAAGGCGATGGACGAGTTCAACATCGATCGGAAGTCATCGCAATACAAAGGGCCGTTTAATCAGATTATCAACGAAGGCCGCGTCTTCACGCCCAAGGATACCGCTATCGTGACGCCGAATAGCGATACCCCGTATTCGATGCTTCAAGCCGACTTGCGGGCCGAGCCGATCGTATTTTGCGTGCCGGAGATAGAGAAGGGCCGCTATTATTCAGTTCAACTGACCGACATGTATTCGTTCAATTATGGCTATGTCGGAAGTCGCGCCACCGGCAATGCTGCCGGGTGCTACATGATCGCCGGGCCGAATTGGTCCGGGGAAAGGCCAAACGGTGTGGCGAAGATCTTCAAGAGCGAGACGGAGTTCGGACTTGTGATCTTCCGCACCCAGCTCCTCAATCCCGGCGATATCGACAACGTCAGGAAAATTCAAGCTCAGTACAAGGCTCAGCCGTTGTCCCAATTCCTGAAGCAGGCTGCGCCGACGGCCTTGCCGCTGCCTAACTTCCCGCCTTTCTCGCAGGACGCCTTCAAACTCGACGCATTCTCCTACCTGAATTTCCTGCTGCAGTTCGCGCCGGCTGTGCCGGCGGAAACGGAATTGCGGGCCAAATTCGCCAAGATCGGCATCTCCCCGGGCGCTACATATGCGCTGCCAGGTCTGGGAGAGGACAAGGTAGCTACCGAGCTTGGCATCAAGGAAGGTTATGACGCGATCGTTAAGCAAAAAGAGGATATCGGCAAATCGGAAAATGGCTGGCGGATTGGCTCGGCCTTTGGCGACCGCGCCTTTTACCACGGCGATTTTACACTGCGGGCAGCCGCCGCACTCGCGGGCATCTACGGCAACGATGCGATCGAGGCGATGTATCCTTTGGCTGTAATGGACAATCTCGGACAGAAGCTCGACGGAGGTCAGCACAAATACACGGTCACGTTCCCGGCTGGAGCATATCCACCGGTCAACGCGTTCTGGTCAATTACCATGTATGATGGAAAGACCCAGTTGCTGATCGAAAACCCGATCAACCGATATTTGATCAATTCGCCGATGTTGCCGGACCTCAAGAAGAATGCCGACGGTTCGCTCACAATTTACGTTCAGAACAAATCACCGGGTGCGGACAAGGAGGCAAATTGGCTGCCCGCGCCCGATGGTCCGATTTACATGGTGATGCGGCTCTACTGGCCGAAGGAGGAAGCCCTCAACGGGAATTGGAAGCCTGCGCCAATCGTGCGGGAAGGAGACCTCCGATGACCGTCACCCGACGTACAGCCACCATTGGCGGTTTGAGCCTACTCGCTGGCTCTTCTTTCAGCACCTTGTCTAGGGCCGAGTGGGGCGACCTCAATCTCGGCGAAGGGCTGGAGGATTTCTGGCTGGCGACCGACGCCTACGTTTATGGCTACCCCTTGGTGACTATGGAGATGACCCGCAGGATCGTTACGAATGTCGCACGGCCCGAAGGCACCAAGGCCCCGATGGGGCAATTGATCAAGCTGCGTGAGTATCCCAACGCCTCATTTCGCGATGTGACAGCGCCGAACGCCGACACCCTCTATACGACTGCATTCTTGGATGTCGGAAACGAGCCCTGGGTGCTCAGCATCCCCGACATGAAGGACCGGTATTTCCTGTTCCCAATGCTCGATGGGTGGACCACGGTGTTTCAGGCTCCCGGTAAGCGCACAACCGGCACGGGTGCGCAAATCTACGCGATCACCGGCCCGGACTGGAACGGTGTGCTTCCACAGGGAGTTCGAGAATATAAGTCGCCGACAAACATCGTTTGGATTCTTGGCCGCATCTACTGCACCGGCACCCCCGAGGACTACAAGGCCGTCCACGAATTGCAAGACCAGTGCAAGCTGGCGCCGCTAAGCTCCTACGGAAAGACCTACACCCCACCGGAAGGGAAGATTGATCCGTCCATCGATACCAAGACCGCAGTGCGCGATCAGGTGAATCGGATGGATGCGAAGGGTTACTTCACCTTGCTGGCTCAATTGATGAAAGCCAATCCGCCGGCAGAAGCGGATGGGCCCGCCGTTGCGCGGTTCGCAAGGATCGGGCTCGTGCCGGGCCAAGATTTCGATGCGAGCAAGCTCAACGCGGATTTTGCCAAGCGAATCCCCGAGGTCGCCTTCGATCGGATCATGGCTCAGTTCAAGCTCAACAGTGAGGTGAAGGACGTTAACGGTTGGGGATTTACGACAAAAACGGGCATCTACGGTACCGACTACCTCATGCGGGCCCTGGTAACAGCCATAGGCCTCGGAGCCAATCGACCCCGAGATGCGGTCTATCCGACTTCGCTAAAGGACGATGAGAACAGGTCTTATGATGGGGCGAACAAATACGTGATGCATTTTCCAAAAGGGCACCTGCCCCCGGTAAGCGGCTTCTGGTCTCTTACGATGTACGATGACAAATATTTCTTCGTGAGCAATCCGCTGAACCGCTACTCGATCAGCGCTCGACAAAATCTCAAGGCTAATCCCGATGGGTCCACCGACCTTTTCATCCAGACGGAGTCGCCCGGACCCGACAAGGAGTCCAATTGGCTCCCTGCGCCGGCTGGCAAGTTCGTTCTGATGCTCCGCATGTATTGGCCCAATGAAGGGACTCCATCGATCCTTAATGGTTCGTGGAAAATTCCGGCCGTGACGATGCAATCGACGTGACTTTGCTTGTCGCCTGTCAGTTCGTCGCGACGTCTAGCTTCGCCTCAGATTTTGCTGCCTCAAGATCATCCTCGCCCATCCCTCCTTTCCCTGGCAGGAGGAAGCGCTGTCGGTCGCGACCCACAAGCCGAACGTCTACATCGACCTCTCCGGCTGGTCGCCGAAATACTTCCCGCCGATCCTGGTGCGCTATATCAACTCGATCCTGCAGGACAAGATGCTGTTCGGCTCGGACTGGCCGGTGATCACGCCGGACCGCTGGCTGTCGGACTTCGCCAAGATCGACATCCGCGACGAGATCCGGCCGAAGGTGCTCAAGGCCAACGCGCGGAAGATTCTGGGGATCTAGGACGCGGACTCATTAACTTGCCAGCGGCGACAATCATGCCGAGTTGGGGAGCCGCTTCCGCCAGGCGAGCCGGCCGACAACTATTGACAGTATCGCCACGATAAGCGGCGCTACCCCGTGCCCGTATTCGCCGTGAAGGGTGACGGTCGCGAGCGCCGCCAACATTATGGCGCAGCCGAGCGCCGAGCCCCACAGCCGCGTCCGTGGCTGCGCCAGCAGAACGGCCGCCGTGAGTTCCAGCGATCCGGTCACGAAATGGAACCAGTGCGGGTATCCCCACCGCAGATATTCCTCGTAGATCGACCCAGGGGCCAGGATGTTGCTGAGCGATCCCACGACGAAGAAAGCCGCCAGTGCCAAGGCCGAGACTTGGCGCCAGGAAATCTTTGACATTTGTTCAACCTTTTCTGATGGGGCGCCGCGGAAGACCTGTGTGGTCACGCCAAGAGACGGCCGGCCGCGACGCATTCATTCCGAAGGAGATGGGAATTTCTCTGATCCGCAGACCTACGCCGTGGCGGCTTTCTGGGCCGCCGCGAAGACATCGCGGGGAAGCGTTGCGCCGGCGACATGCTCCGTGCCGGCGACGCCGAGGTCCATCCAGCCCGCGTTGACGGCGTCGAACATCGCTTCAGCCGGCCCGGTTTGGCCCTTCGGGATGCCGAACCGCTCGAACGCTGCCGGCCACTCGGCCCGCGGGACTGCGAAGGCCTTGACTTCGCGCTGCATGACATCGCCCAGTTGCGCTGCGACTTCATCTGCGCTGACCATCGAACCAAGTTCGATGACGCGATGCCCAGACCAAGCCGGCCCCGTCAGCAGCGTCGCCACCTCGACACCAATGTCGTTCGTCGCGACCATCGTCGATTTTCGGCTGGTCGGATTGTAGTAGACTGGAAGTGTGCCGCCCTGGGCGACGTGCAGGCCGTAAAGGAAGTTCTCGAAGAATCCGCCAGCGCGCACGAAGGCGGTCGGCGATGTCAGTTTGCGAAATCCTTGCTCCAGCAGCGACAGGGCCGTGATCATCCCCAGCCCGCTGGTTCGGTTCGCCCCCATCGACGAGAGCCCGACGACCCGCGGCGGCGCGGCGTTGGTCAGCGCCTCGACATAGTTCGCGATGACGCCGTTGGCTTCCTTGAAGTCCGGCGAGGGGGCCCAGACGGCGGGCAACATCACAAACGCGCCATCGACGCCCTTGAGCGCCCGTTCGATGGCGGCCGCATCGTTCCAGTCGCCGTCGACCAGTTCCACGCCCTGGTTCGACCAGCTTGCCGCCTTCGCGCGATCGCGAACCAGCGCGCGCACTTTCTTACCCTGTGCCAACAGATGCCTAGCCGTTGCGCCGCCGACTTTTCCTGTGATTCCTGTAACTAGAAACATGGGTATTCTCCCGGTGTTAGATGGTCTACGTTCTAGGGAAGGTCTCACATAGAGACCTGAAGCCTGCACCGTAAGGAGGCAGTTTTTTGTAACCAGGAGAGAAAAAGGGGACCGGCATGAGCGACGCACCAAGCGCGATCGAGCGATTCAGCCGATATCAATCGGACGACGCCCAGTCGGTGGAGCCCGTACATTGCCCGGTGCGCGACGTGCTCGACCGCATCGGCGACAAGTGGAGCATACTCATGATCATGACCCTGGCGACGCGACCACAGCGCTTCAGCGAGCTTCACCGAGCTATCCGCGACATCTCCAAGCGCATGCTCACCCAGACGCTGCGCGACTTGGAGCGCGACGGACTTATCACCCGCCATGTCTTTCCGACCAAGCCGCCGAGTGTTGAATATTGCCTTTCCCCGCTAGGCCAATCCCTGCTGGACCCGATGGCGAGCCTCATTGATTGGGCCGACCGTCGTTATTCTGATATCCACGCCGCGCGCGTCCGCTTTGACGGAGCACCCTGTTGATGTCCAGCGCTAGACAAAGTTCCCTTCATCAGGGCTTCGGCGGACCGAAGCCCTGATGCTCAACCGCTAAAGGCTTCAGACCTGCGCCAGGCCGCCATCGACGAAAACTTCGCCGCCGGTCATGAAGCTGCTGTCGGAGGACGCCAGGAACGCAGCCACCGCGCCTGTTTCGGCCGGGTCGCCCACACGCCCGATCGGCGTGGCGCTTCCGAGCGCATCGAACGCTTCCTCGCCGACGATCTCCAGCGCCAGCTCCGTCTTGGTCGGACCCGGAGACAGCACGTTGACGCGGATGCCCGTGCCGCGCAGGTCCAGCGCCCAGCTCCGCGCCAGATTGCGGATCGCGGCCTTGGTTGCGCTGTAGATGCTGAACTGCGGCGTCCCCATCACGCCCGTGCTCGAACCGGTCAGGATGATCGACGCCCCCTTCGTCATCAGCGGCAGGGCCTTCTGCACGGTGAACACCAGGCCTTTCACATTGACGTCGAAGATGTGATCGTAATGCTCGACCGTGATCTCGCCGAGCGGCGCAAACAACCCGGTGCCGGCATTGGCGAACAGAATGTCGAGCCCGCCGCGTTCGGCCTTCACCACCGCGTACAGCCGGTCGAGGTCGGACAGATCCGTCACCGAACCCCTGATAGCTCGCGCCGAGGGACCCAGCTTCGCAACGGCGGCATCGAGCGGCTCCTGCCGCCGCCCGAAGAGATAGACGAACGCGCCTTCGCCAACGAACCGTTTGGCGGCTCCAAATCCGATGCCGGTTCCGCCGCCGGTCACGACTGCCGTCTTGCCTTGTAGTCTGCTCATGATGTGCTCCTTCACTAGGGTTGCACTGAGCTGGCGGCCTACCCACCTAACGACAAGTATGCACCTTTTGGTAAGTACCCAAAAAATGTCATCAGATCATTCAGAGCCAACCTTCACGCCTGCGCCAGCATCGCCACCGGTCCAGGGCTGCACACCGACCTTGCCCGGCTTCACCTGCGGCCTCGACGCAACCCTGCGGGTCGTCGCCGGCAAATGGAAGCCGCTGATCCTGTACTTCCTCGCCCAGGACGGCCCGACCCGCTATGGCGAGCTCCGGCGCGCCGTGCGCGATGTCAGCGACAAGATGCTGATCCAGCAACTCAAGGAGTTGGAGGCCGATGGTCTCGTGAAGCGGACCGACTACAAGGAGGTGCCGCCGCGGGTGGACTACAGTCTCACCCCTCTGGGCCACAGCCTCGCCCAGGCCCTGGTGCCGCTCTGCTCGTGGGGCACAGAGCACATGGCCGAGGTCAGCAAGGTCTTCGCCGAGCGGGCGACCTGGACGCGGCGAGGACGTCAGCCGACTGGCTAGCTTGCGCTGCAGTTCGTGTGACGCTGCTCCGCCCCTGATAGCAGCGCGTTCGTGCTCATCCTCCGAAAATATCAAACGGGTCGGAAGCAGAAGCGCCGGATAGACGATGCGATTGAGAAGTCATGTCGGCCTTAAGAATTGATTATTGAATTGATTGGTGGATTCCTCCATTCGCTAGTTTGGGGAAGCAGATGTTACCGATGACGAAAAGTGCCAAGAACAAGGCACCGATGAGCACCACGGCTTCAGCGGTGGTTATTGCTGAGCCTTGATGATCGAGGGCTAAAAACCATTGGCCCCGCAGCGCGGAGCAGGTGAGCCAACCAAAGAATAATTGGAAGTTGAAGCGCTCGTTCCTGCGCGCAATGGCGGAGGATTGATTAAAACATTGCTCACCCGGAACGGTCCAGCAATGCCCACGTTTGCTCGGTTAGGATGGCACCTATGACAGAGCGCATAGGATCCGACCTCACCAACAACAACGATGGAGCAAAAAATGGCCAATCCACGCCAGGAGGAAAAGTCTACCCAAAACCCTGAGGACACAATCCGCCGCGCCGCCGAGAGGACCGCCGAGCAGACCAGACGGATCGGCTTAGCTACCGCTGAGGCCGGGGAAGAGGTGGCTCAAGCCAGCAGCCATCTCCTGCAACAAAATGCCGAGATGTTGCAAAACAGTTGGCGCTTCGGCGTCGACATGGCCACGGCAATGATGGGCCGCTCGACTGATCAGCTTGGTCGCTCGTTCGGCTTGACGGGCAATGAAGCGCAGCGGGCAGCGGAACGATCGGTCCGCAATGCAGAAGCAATCATGTACTCGACGACTGCAGTCGCCAAAGGAATGAACGGTGCGTCGCGCGAGTACTTCGATTTCGTTCGACAGCAGATCGAGAGGAGCATGGACCGCACGAATGAACTTTTGCGTTGCCGAACTCTCCACGATTTGGCGGCTGTGCAGACCGATCTGATGCGCGACACGATCAGTAGCGCCTTGGATACCAGCCGCCGGATGGCGGACTTGTCTCTGAAGGTGGCTGACGATGCCGGAAACCATATAACCCAGAGCATCGAACGCATGCGGCAGGCTGCCTAGGCGCGGGTAGCACAATCATGGCGCACGTGCGCTGCGGAATCGGCCGCGCACGTGTCTGCCTCGAGCAGGTGCCAAATTCACCTTCAAATGTGAAGGGCGATTAGTCCGGGAAGGAACAGGCGCCTGCAAAAAGCATTTCTACCTCGTGCAGGGCGAAGCTACGGAACGTATCGGGGCCGGAATGGCGCTTGATCGATGTTCCGGGCGCATGGCGGTCCGGCCCAGCTTCGTCTCCAAACACGAGAGGTGGAACCACACTCCGGCGAGCGGCGAAGCACATTTCTGAGATCTTTGCATTTGCGCCGATCGAGCAGCCTACAGAGAAGCAGTGGGGCCCTGGTTCCTGAGCGAAGAAAGGACACAATGATGGAAACCTGCACCGAGAAGCATCATGCCAATCATTCGCACAGGCATGGCCCCAATTGCGGGCACACTGGAATCCGTCATGACGGCCACGTGGATTATCTTCACGACGGCCATCTCCATCACATGCACGGGAATCACGTGGACGAACATGTCATTCCGGTCAGCCCAGCAAACCCCGTGAAGTGCACGCCTCAAGTCCACTGTTCACACGTACACGGCCCAAACTGCGGACATGAACAGGTGCCGCATGGCGACCATGTCGACTATCTCGTGGACGGTCGGCTGCACCATCCGCATGGTGATCATTGCGATGACCACGGGCCCGTTCAGTTGGCCTGACAGGCACGACCGTGATCGAACCTCATTGGCTAGCTGACGTCTGATCCGGGTCATTCGCGACCAAGCCAGCTAGTTCGGCGCAAGTCGGGATGCAGCTCGCGGATAGCACGGCAATTGCTTTTCCTGCTTGGATCGATATCGCGGCGCCGGCTATAGTCCAGGGCCGCCACGATTACGGAGGAACGGTCCATTGCCCGTCAAAGCCGTCGTCTTCGATGCCTATGGGACGCTTTACGACATCCAGTCGGTCGCTGACATCACCGAGGATGCATTTCCGGGTTACGGCGAGATCATCACGCAGGTCTGGCGGATCAAGCAGCTCGAATACACCTGGTTGCGCTCGCTGATGCGGTGCTACCAGGATTTTGCGGCCGTCACGCGCGACTCGCTGGCCTATACGCTGCGCGTGCTCGGGCTTGCCTATGAGAACGAGGCGTTCGAGCGCGTCATCGAGAAGTACCTGCATCTCGATCTCTATCCGGATGCAGCAGCAGCGCTCACGTCGCTCAAGCCGCGAAAGCTCGCTATCCTCTCCAATGGCAGCCCGGACATGCTGAACACGCTGGTGCGCAATTCCGGCCTCGACCACCTGCTCGATGCCACCATCAGCGTCGATGCCAAGAAGATATTCAAGCCAAGCCCACAGGCCTATGAGCTGATCGGCGAGGTGCTCGGCACCGCGCCGCATGAGGTGCTGTTCGTCTCCTCCAATCCCTGGGACGTCGCCGGGGCGAAAGCGTTCGGGCTCAACGTCGCCTGGATCGAACGGGTGACGCCGGAGGCCATGGCGCTGGCTTGCGTCGAGAACGAACTCGTGGCACCGCTGACGATGTTTTGGGCGATCCGCACCCAGATGGACGAACTCGGCTTTGCGCCGGATCATCGTGTCCGTTCGCTCTCGGAGCTAGCCAGGATCGTCTAAGGATGACCCGGGGATCGCCGCCCGCCCGCACGGCCGAAATAATGCCTGGAATGAGCTGACTTGAATGAGCCTGGAATCCGTTCGCGCCTTCTTCGCCGAGAAAGCCCCCGACATAACAGTCATGGAATCCCCGATCAGTTCGGCGACCGTGACGCTGGCTGCTGAAGCCTATGGCGTCGCGCCCGGGATGATCGCCAAAACGCTGTCCTTACGGATCGGCGAACGTGTGATCCTGATCGTCGCCGCCGGCACCTCACGCATGGACAACAAGAAGGTCAAGGCTGCGTTCGGCGGCAAGCCGAAGATGCTGGGGCTGGAAGAGGTCGCCGAGATCACCGGCCACGAGGTCGGCGGCGTCTGCCCGTTCGGGCTGAAGTCACCGCTGCCGGTCTATTGCGACGTTTCGCTGAAGACCTTCGACATTGTGGTGCCGGCCGCGGGCTCGACCCACAGCGCCGTGCGCATCACGCCGGAGCGGTTGGCCGAGCTGACCGCGGCGGAGTGGGTCGATGTCTGCGAGCACAGACCTTAGATCAGGCGGGCGTGAACCTATAAATCGCGGCGCGCAGATCTGGCGCACTTGATGCCCGCTATAATTCCGACAGCCGCGGAAATGCCGACGTCGCTCGTGGTCCGGTCGGGGTCAGTCTCGACATTCTTGCAGTTAGCCGGCGGCGTCCGGTCCACCGCCAACTTCAGACATACCAATACACTGCGCCAGTTGAAGTGATGGGCCGGCAAAGTCCGAAATTTAGCTGATCTCGCGAGCTAGCCGCCCCAACCGCAGTAGGGACGGCAGCGATAGCGTGCGCTTTGCCAATGACCCCAGCCGTGGCGCCACCAGCCGAAACGCGCTTGAGCCAGATCTTGAGCCAAATCTTGGGCCAGATCTTGAGCCTGATCTTGGGCCAAATCGCCCTCCTGCACCGTCGGCCTGGCGGCCCCGGACAGAGGCGTGACCGGTGCGGCCATTGCAGGCGCACCGAGCAATATCGCAGCGCCGATCATGACAACAAGCGCTCCAGGAGTTTTGGTCACAGGCATGCCATTCCCTCCAATGCTCAATTTTCGACCGCACTCGGCTGACTGCGATTCGTTGCGCGGTTGTGACGAGTTTGGGGCCGGCACTGGTCGCAAAACGACCATGGCACTGGATGCGACGCTTGATGCCGATGCGTTAGGGAGGCTACCATATGGCCGATGCCCGACGATAAGGTCAAACGACGGCTGACCACCGTGCTGTGCGCTGATGTGTACGGCTATTCTCGCCTCATGGAAGCAGATGAGGCGGGAACGCTGGAGACGCTCCGCCGCTACCGCACCTCCATTGCGGGATTGGTGGAGCGTCATGACGGCCGCATCGTGAATACCTGGGGCGATGCTGTGATCGCCGAATTCGCCAGCGTCGTCGAGGCCGTGCAATGCGCGGTCGAGATCCAGCAGGAAATTTCCAACCAGGATTCAGACCCGCCTCGCGCGCACCCGATGCGGTTTCGCATCGGCATCAATCTCGGGGATGTGATGGTGGACGGCTCCGACATCTATGGCGACGGGGTCAATATCGCGTCGCGGCTGCAAGAACTCGCCGAACCCGGCGGCGTCGTGATCTCGAGCTCAGTCTACGATCAGGTGCACAACAAGCTATCCGTTGGCTTCGACTGTCTCGGCCAGCGACCCATGAAAAACATTGCTCCGGTGACGAGCTATCGTCTGACCTTGGGCGGTCAAACCGCCGGGCGAGGGAGCTTTGCGGTCAACGAAAGCCCAACTCGGCGGGAGGAAGCCGGTCGCCTGCGGATGGGCGACAGGCATGAGCCATCCTCGTGGATGGGTGTCGTCTCGGGTTGGCTGGCCAAACTGCCCCGACCGGTTGCAGCGGCCCTCACGGTGTCGGCCTTTCTGATTCTGATCAATCTTTTTACCGGCGCGCATAAGATCTGGTTCCATTGGCCCGTCGCAGCCATCCTCTTCGGTGTCCTCATGCGGACAGCGCTCGGACGTCGACCTGGGTCGGACAGCAAGGAGGAGCGCTGAACGAGGCGGCACGACCGCATCTTCGCGCCTGCTACTGCGCACTATTCCGGATCATGCTCCAGCCGGCGCTAATCGTCGTCATAGTCATAGGGCCGCGGCTGCGCCTGCGGAGGTGGCGGCGGATTGTTATAGCGCGGCGGCGCAGCCCGATTGCGCGGGACCGGTTGCGGCGGCGGCATCTGATTATTGGACTGGAACACCGCGCGGCAGCCGCTCGAGAGCTGCGGCGTGTTTTGCCGCAGGCAGGCCGTGATGCGGCTCACATCCGGAATCTGATCGCTGCACAGGCGCCAGACATCAGGCGTGCAGGCCATCTGCTGCTCCATGGTTCCGCGATATTCTTCGGCGGACGCAGCGCTCTGCGCGACGATGCCGCCAATCGCAAGCGCCACACCCAGCGCAATTCGCTGTGTTGTCATGTCACGATCCCTTCCGAGTCTCTCGAATTCTCCCCAATCAATGAGACGCGGACAGGTTCTGGCCCAACAAAAAAATGTGAAAACTCCGCTGGAACCTATTCGACCCGGCCGATCTTCCTGACCGCCGCGATCAGCCGGGCGCTGTCGGTCGCGACGAAGTCGGAGAACGCCGGAGCATCCTGATAGGCAACGAGGCTGCCAGAGGCAGCGAAGGTCCTGAGCACGTCAGGGCTCGTCATCACCGGCGCCATCGCTTCGCGCAGGCGGCTTGCAATCGGCGCAGGAAGCGAGCTCTGCGCAAACAGACCGGCCCAGATGTACATTTCCACATCCTTGTAGCCTAGCTCCTGGAAGGCACGATCATGGTGATGTTGCGCACCGGATAAGTTTGGGCGGAGGCATGCTCTGGTAACGCGGCCCGCAACAACGGCAATGCGGCAACGGCACGCAAGACGTCACGTCGATCCATGGCAGCCCCCTCCCCTTATTTTCTTGTTTCAGCTCCAGCCTAGCGCGCCGATTGGCAAGAACAAGCTGTTTACGAAGCGTTAGCCATGTCCGCCCCGCTCCGGAACGCATCCCCTGCACCCTCCGTTGCTTCGCCAGGGAGTGTGCCATGGGAAAATACGCGACCATCGACGTGGCGCTGGACGAGATGCTGGTGAATCTCGCAGCGATCGTCCTGCGGCTTTCAAAGCCCGAAGTGACGCGAACGCCGGAAGCGCGCCGCGCCCTGGCGCAATCGGTCCATCAATACGCGGTGTGCGCCGCGCGCTCGACCGACCCGCGTGTTCATGACTTGAAGTCGCAGCTGGAAAAGACACTGAAGACGAGCCTGCGCATTGTCGCGATCGACGGCGTGAAGATGTTGTAGTTGAACGTCGTGAGTCTCACCGCGGAAAGATTCTGGATTGCCTCGTCGCTCCGCTCCTCGCAATGAAGGAGGTCGTTGAGGGCTACTCGTCCTACGACGCCTTTGCCTTCACGCGCGGCTTCCGCTTGCAGGTGCCCGGCAGCTTCGCTGCGAGAAAATCGCCGAGCGCTTCGACGCGGGCGGGGCGCGGGCCGCCGGGCGGGGTGACGAGGTGCACGGCGCCTTCGGCCTGCTTCCAGTCCTTCAGGATCACTTCGACCGCACCAGAGGAGATCGCATCGCCGACAATGAATTCAGGCAGCTCGGCGATGCCGAGACCGGCGATCAGCGAGGGCATCACGGCCTCGCCATTGTTGACGCGAAGCTGGCCGCCGGGGCGGACGCTGGCCTGCTCGCCGGCGGAATTGGTGTAGTGCCAGATGTTCGGCGTCGAGAGGTAGGCGTAGCTGAAGCATTTGTGTTCGGCGAGGTGCATCGGATGCGTCGGCCGGCCGTGCGTCTTGAGGTAGGATGGCGCGGCCACCGTGAAGCGCGGCATGGTGAAGAGCCGCCGTGCGATCAGCGAGGAATCCGGCAGCCGGGCGATCCGTATCGCCATGTCAAAACCTTCGCCGATGAGATCAACGGTCGCATCGCTCAAATGCAGATCGACCGAGACCTCCGGATAGGTCTCGAAAAATTCCGGCAGCAGCGGCGCCACCGCCTTGATCCCGAACGTCATCGGCACCGCGAGCCGCACCAGGCCGCGCGGCGCCACCGATTGCGCCAGCGCCTCATTCTCGGCCGCCTCGCCGTCGGCGAGCAGGCGCGTCGCGCGGTCGGCAAGCTTGTGCCCGGCATCTGTCAGCGCCAGCCGGCGCGAGGTGCGGTTGAACAGGCGGGCGCCGAGCCGCTCCTCCAGGCGGGTTACGGCCTTCGACACCGTAGCCTTGGACATTGTGAGCTCGCTCGCGGCGCCCGCAAACGACCGTAATTCCACGACTTTTGCGAAAATCGCGAGCGCCTCGAAATCGGGGAGTTTGGCCATGGCAACGGTCCAATAAGGGTATTTGGGGAAACAATGTGTTTCGACAGTTTCTATTTCTATACCACGGGCGGAGGCTTATCCAAGGGTCATCAGAAATTCAGGACTGGAGACATCCAATGACCAAGAAGCTCTCAGGCAAGGTTGCCCTCGTCATCGGCGGCTCGCGCGGCATCGGCGCGGCCTCTGCCCGCGCTCTCGCCGATCAAGGCGCGGACGTCGCCATCAGCTACGTCGCCTCGCCCGAGAAGGCCGAGGCTGTCGTCAGCGAGCTGAAGGCCCGGGGCGTCAAGGCCCGCGCCTTTAAGGCAGACTAAGCCTCGGCCAAGGATGTGACGAAGCTCGTCAACGACGTCGCCAAGGAATTCGGCCATCTCGACATTCTCGTCAACAACGCCGGCGTCGCCAATGGCGGCGCGATCGACGACGCCAACGCCGACACGGCCGCGCTGGAGCGGCAGGACCAGGTCAATGTGCATGGCGTGATCGCGGCGATCCGCGCCGCCTCGCAATTGATGGGTGAAGGCGGCCGTATCGTCACCGTCGGTTCGATGCTCGCCGACCGCGCCTCATTCCCGGGCCTTGCCGACTACGTCGCCACCAAGTCGGCCGTGGTCGGTTACACCAAAGGCGCGGCGCGCGATCTCGGCCCACGCGGCATCACTGTGAACGTGGTGCAGCCCGGCTCGATCGACACCGACATGAACCCGAAGAACGGCGGCGAATTCGCCGAGACCCAGCGCAAGCTGCACGCGCTGCAGCGCTTCGGCAGGCCTGAGGAAGTCGCCGCCGGCGTCGTCTTCCTCGCCAGCCCGGAAGCCTCCTTCGTCACCGGCACCGTGCTCAATGTCGATGGCGGGTTTGGCGCCTGATCCAGGCGCCACCACCGTCCAAATCAGGGAATTACGCAGATGATCGAACTCAGACCCTTTGCAAGACTCGGCGGCGCCGATCACGGCTGGCTCAAGGCCAAGCATCACTTCTCCTTCGCAAGTCATTATGACCCGAACAACATGGGTCACGGCGCCTTGCGGGTGTGGAACGACGACGAGATCGCGCCGAACACCGGCTTTCCCGCCCATCCCCACGCCAACATGGAGATCATCACCTATGTGCGCGAAGGCGCGATCACCCATCAGGACAGCCTCGGCAACGAGGGCCGCACCGAAGCGGGCGACGTGCAGGTGATGAGCGCCGGCAGCGGCATCCGTCACTCCGAGTACAACCTCGAGCCAACGCAGACCCGGATCTTCCAGATCTGGATCGAGCCGAATGCGCGCGGGGGACAGCCGACCTGGGGCTCAAAACCGTTTCCGAAGGCGGATCGCTCCGGCAAGCTCATCACCATTGCGAGCGGCATCGCGGGTGACACGGACGCGCTGCCGATCCGCGCCGACGCGCGGGTGCTCGCCACCACGCTGAAGGCCGGCGAGAGCGCGGAGTACGAGCCGCAAAAGGCGCGGCACCTCTATCTCGTGCCGGCCGCAGGCGCGGTCGAAATCAACGGCGTGCGGGTCAATGCCCGCGACGGCGCCGCGATCCGCGACGAGGCCAGGCTGAAGATCACGGCGCTCGAAGACTCTGAGATCGTGCTCGTCGACGCGGCGTGAACCGTATCATTTGTCGGAGCAATCACGAACATTCACTGATCACCCCAACGGAGACCACCATGACCAAAGTTCTCGTCCTCTATTATTCCGCCTATGGCCACATCGAAGCGATGGCGAATGCCGTCGCTGAAGGCGCGCGCGAAGCCGGCGCCACCGTCGACATCAAGCGCGTGCCCGAGCTGGTGCCGGCCGAGGTCGCAAAGGCCTCTTATTACAAGGTCGATCAGGCCGCCCCTGTCGCCAGGATCGAGGACCTCACCAACTACGACGCGATCATCGTCGGCACCGGCACCCGCTTCGGCCGCATGGCCTCGCAGATGGCGAACTTCCTCGATCAGGCCGGCGGTCTCTGGGCCAAGGGCGCGCTGCATGGCAAGGTCGGCGGTGCCTTCACCGCAAGCGCGACCCAGCATGGCGGCCAGGAGACGACGCTGTTCTCGATCATCACCAACCTCCTGCATTTCGGCATGGTGATCGTCGGCATGAACTATGGCTTTGCCGGCCAGATGAAGCTCGACGAGGTCACCGGTGGTGCGCCCTACGGCGCCACCACGATCACCGGCGGCGACGGCAGCCGCCAGCCTAGCGCCAACGAGCTCGCCGGCGCGCGTTATCAGGGACGTCAGATCGCGGAGACCGCCAAAAAGCTTCAGGGATGAGCTGCATGGCTAAGCTTAAGCTCCAAAACCAGCTGCATGGCTGATGCGACGCGGGCGGCATTCTCCCGAGGGAATGCCGCCCCATCTATGTCTGCAGAAACGATATACGAGACGCAGGACTTGCGAGACAAAGGACTTACGAGACAAAGGACTTGCGACACGAATGGCTTTCGAACTTCTCTTGATTGCGCAGATGATCCGCAGGCCCGCCCAGGCGCTTGCGCGCCGCTGGTACTGCCGCAGCCTGTTCCGCGCCTCGCGCGGCCGGTTTCACTGTGCCGGGTGCGCAGGATATTAATCGGTCAGGCCTGCGTGATGTCCGCGTGCGGCGGGATGCTGACGGCGCGCGCCGACGCGGGCGCGGTTGAAAGCCACCAGCCATCGCCGGCAAACCAGCAGCTCTCGTCGGGCGCGTCCCCTCGCCGCAGCGACTGCACGCCCTCCCATCCCCTCGCGAATGCCTCGGCCAGTCGCCGGCCCGCCTCCGCATCCTGGAGTCCCGCGCAGCCGATGAACTGGGCGCGGCTCAGGAATTTCGCCGGCCAGGCCGCGCCCTGCTCCGGGCGCGTGATCATCAACATGCCGCCGAGCATGCCCACCGGGGCCAGCGGAAACACGAGCCGGCCGCCAGGGCGCAACGCCTCCAGCCATTCCATGGCCGGCTGCGCCGCGCCCGCACAGACATAGATCACGTCGACGCTGGGCAGATCGGACGCAATGCCCGAGCGCTCGCGCAGCTCGACCGTGGCGATGCCCTTCAAATTCTCGCGCGCAAGCCCCGCCAAGCGCTCGTCGATCTCATAGGCGTAGACGCGTCCATTGGGCCCGGCAAGCTCGGCGAGGATCGCCGTGTAGTAGCCCGTGCCCGCGCCGATCTGGAGCACGGTCTCGCCTTCCCTGACACCGCAGCCGCTGAGCCAATGAGCGTGTGCGCCGGGCATGCCGATGTTGATGCCCCGCGCCGGATCCAGCGCCAGCAGCGCGTTCTGATAGAGGAAGGCGGGATCGTCATCGGGCGTCACGACATAGGGATGGCCGCCTAATGCGATCGACCACGGCCCGGGCCCGGCGAAGGGTTCGCGCCGCACGTTGCGAAAGGCCTGCTCGAGACGAGGGTCCGTGGCCTTGGCCGCGGCGCAGATCAACTGCGCATAGAATGTGCGATATTTGTCCGAACGATCGTGCATGTCGCCTCCTGGCTGAGGAGGTCACGATAGCACAACGAATGCGATCTTCGAGTGACCGCTGCAACCAGCGGAGCCGCGCGATTCAGCGTGGCGATTCAGCGTGTCTTGCCAATGGCCCGTGCGGCAAAGGCCGCAAGCTTTGGATAGCGGCGCAGTCCCTGCGCGGCATGATCGCGCAGCATATAAGGCAGCCCGCGCCAGGACAGCGCGACGCTGACATCGGTCAGCGGCACCGGCTCGGCGCCGAAGCGGCGCTTGTAATCGTGATTGCCGATGCTGAGATCGAAGCGCCGCACGCCCTGCGCATGCAGCGCCGCCATGGTACGCTCGGTCACGAGCAGCCCCGGCGAGCAATTCGCCCACAGCTTGCCGGCATGGCCGATCCGCAGCAAATAATAGGTCGCGCCGTATTTGACGCCAAACGTGGTCGCGACAATGCCCTCGTCGCAGACGAGCGCCGAAACCACCGCATAGCCTTCCGCAACCCCCTGCCGGGCGACATCACGGTAGAAGCGGGCGTGGGCCTCGTCGTTGAGGACGAACCGCGAGCCGAGCAGCTGCATGCGCTCCTGCTGCTGCACATCCAGAACGTCAAGAAGCTCGTGCGCGCGAATAACGTCGCCGGCGATCTCGAACCGCGCACCGCCGTGACGGCTGAACACGCGCCAACAGCGCGGCATCTGCATGCGCTTGATCGAGGCCTGATAATCCGCATAGTCGTCGCCGGTCAGCACGAGATTGCCGTTGAGCGAGCACGAGCCAAGCCGGCCGAGCGACACCAGCGGGTTCGGCTTCGCGCCGACATAGGCCGGCAACTTCTTCAGGCGCAGCAGGTCGAAGCCATCAGGCAAGGCGCGCAAGCCATCGACCAGCGCCGCGCTGACAGCCTGTGCACCTGTCGCATCGAAGCTCGCATCGCAGGCCAGGATCGGCGCATTGTTGTCGGAGACACCGAGATCGGCAAACTCGATCACGTGAATGCCGCGTTTGACGTGGCTGAACATCGGTACCATCGCGATGTCCTTGCCGCTCGTCGTATCGGCGATGACAGCGATCAGCGGCGCGACGCCGTGAAAGGCCTCGTACCAGGCGCCTAACCAGTAACCATGCTGAAACGCGGTGCGATGCCCGGCGTTCAGGCGCAATGCGGCCTGTCGCCAGTCACGCAAGAAATCGACTGAGATTCCCGACGTGCCGGACACCCGACCATCTAGTTGTTCGACGCTGAGAAACGCCATTTGCGGGGGCATACAGTTACTGAACGTTTCCAGATAGATTATGTTTTGCCGCAGACCACAAGTTACGTCGCTGCTTATCGTTAAGCCGATACCGTCGCAGCGTGCCCAATGTCCCTCGTGTCCCGATATGAAACGCGCGGCTGCGACAAGCTGTCAGCGACCGGGTTCTGCGTGACGCATTGGAACCTGGCGAGGAAATGCAACCCGGCGACCGCGAGCGCGAACATGAACCAGACCGGGTTCTGCCGCTCGAGCAGGAAGGTCTCGGTCGTCCCGAAATACAGGCCGAACAGCCAGATGGTCAGGAACAGCTTGCCCAGCGCGCTATTGCGGTTGTGCGCCTGGACCTCCTGAAAATTGCGCAACGGTGCGAGCACGAAGATGATGAGGACGAGCAGAAGGCCCGGCAGGCCGATGTTGACGGCGAGATCGAGGTAGCTGTTGTGACTGTGTGCTGCCGTCACGGCCCATTCCGAGCCCTGGGTGGTCTGCCCCTCCGCCGCGCCGTCCCAGAACGCCGCATAGCCATGACCGGTGATCGGCTTTTCCGCCACGGCTGCGAGTGCAAACTCCCATATCTCGGAACGGCCGGTAAAGGTGGGATCGACCGGAAGCGCCCGCGTGATACTGCCGAGCACCGGGCTCGTGACGCTGCCGACCGTCAGCAAGTTCATCGCGAGCAGCGGCGCGAAGCAGATGATCCGCTTCAGCCACAGGCTTCGTGTGATATAGACCAGCGATGCCAGGGCGTAGATCGCAAGACACAGCACCGACGAGGTCTTGCCGCCGGTGAAAATCAGGAAGATGCCGGCAAACAGCGCGATCGCGGGCCCCATCACGAAGGACCCGACGGCAGAGAGATAGATGCCGACATAGACCAGTATGGTCATCACTGGCGATGCGATGTTCTTGTGGGCAAAGCTGCCGCGCCAGTCGCCAGCGAGCTGCGGCTCGGTGATATCGAGCGCGCTGTGGATCGAATATTGCGGGGCAAAGAAGACGCCGAGATAGCACACCGCCAACAGCAGCAGCGCGGCGCCGCCGAGGCACAGATTGAAGCTCCGCGGCGTCGGCGTCAGCAGCGGCAGCAGGACGGCCAGCGTGGTTGCGCTGGCCGCGAGCACGAAGCGCTGGATCGAGACCTCTCGGCTCTCGGAAAATGCGAGATTGATCAGCATCCATCCGATCAGGCAGAGATGCAGCGGCGTGACCAGGGTTCTCAGCGAGGGCCCGTCGGTGCTGAGGGTGAGCAGCACCGCGACTGCGGCCAGCAATCCGAGCGAAATATAGGTCGTCGCCAATCGTCCGCCGACGACGGTGGCGACGTCGGGGTTGCGCAGGTCCGGAAACGGATCGAGCGTGATCACGACCAGAAGCAGGGCCGTGACTGCCACAAGGCAGCGCGCTGCGTTCACGACGTTGAGCCTCGCCAGCGCGTCGCGCAGCGCATGGCCGAGCGAGCGGGCCTCGACGTCAGTCATGTCTGCGGCGCTGCGATCCATGCCTCAAGCCCTGAGGGGACGATGGGGGACCTCAGAGGTCTAGCCCATCCCCGTTAACCATCCGTCAACCAGCGTGACGGAGGTGGCAGGAACCTGGCTCTGCCGAGCGACGCTGCGCGCGATCTCGTAATATTGCAGCGCGCGCTGCTCCAGCGTGAGATTGTCCAGGATGTAGCCGCGCGGATCGAATTTGCCCGCGGTGCAGCCGGCCCAGAAATCGGTCCAGCGGTCCTCGAAGCCGGCGCGGTCCGTGAATTTGAGCCCGCAGCGATCGTCCCAATAGGGCACCGATGACACCGGCTCGAACTGCACCCGGTGCGGATAGTAGTCGGGATCCGGCCACGGGCCGCCGGGATCCCAGGCGAACACCGGCACGCCGCAGGACAGCGCCTGCTGATAGGCAATGCCCTGGCTCTCGTTCTGGCACAGGAAGATCATCGCGCGCGAGTGCCGGAGCGCTGCTTGATAATCTTCCTCCTTGTAGCTGCCATAACGCAACTCGGTGAAGGAGCGACCCTCCTTGATCAGCCGCGCGCGAACCGGCTCAACCAGCTCCGGCACGTAGCGCTCGCGGTCCCAGCTGACCTTGTCGTAGAGGAGGACGTCGACGGTCTTCTCGCCCGGGCGCGACGGCGCCCACAAATCAGTGTCGATGCCGACGGGCCAGGCTTCCGTCTCAGGCCAATGGGCCCGGTACATCTCCGCATACCACGGACCAGGCACCAGGAATTTCCGGACTGGAAGCCGCTTGAACAGGTCGGGATCGTCCAACGGATGATTATAGGCACAAACGCCAAGCAGGATCGGGTTCTTCCATGCAAACTTGTCGAGCAGGAAGGCGCGGCCGATGATGCAGGCAACTTCCTCGGGATACTGCGCGATGTAGCCGTAGTCGTTGACGCGATAGCGGATCCCGAGCCGGTCGAGCCCGGCGCAGAGATTGAGGAACACGCGCAGCTGTCCGCTCATGCGCGGCTCGCCAAACAACATCCTGCGCGCCATACGCCGCAAATGCCGATCGCCGGGAAACCAGCGATCGTCCTTGTCCTCGTAGAACAGGTTGAGGATCATGTCGTCGGGATCGTAGTCGAATGTCTTTGCGGGCACTTGCATCCATCCGCGGCAATCAGGCCTGCATTCTCGCGTGAGACCGGCTGTCGCACCTCTCGAAAGCTGCGACAGACTTAACGCCACAGGTTTAACGCTAATCTACGAAACCGGCGACTCGGGCGGCCTTCACAACAACGATTTGATCGTTATGTGGGTATCATCCGCGACGACCAGAGCTGTTGCCGCCTTCGCTTGGTTAACAAATCCTTAAACACGACGAGCCATTGCTTGCCCCTCGCCGACGCCACGCTCGATGCATCGACCGCCGCGCCCGCGGCGGCAGATGCGCGTGCGATGCCGCCTGTGGTTTCCGTCGTCATTCCTGCGAAGAATGCCGCGGCCTATATCGGCGAAGCCATCGCAAGCGCGCTGACGCAAGCCGATGTCGCCGAGGTCATCGTCGTCGATGACGGCTCGACCGATGATACTGTCGCGATCGTCCAAGCCATTCGCGATCCGCGGCTCGGCCTGACGATGAACGACGCCAGCGGCGTGTCGGCCGCGCGAAATCTCGGCGCACGAAGCGCGCGCGGGGACTGGCTGATGTTCCTTGATGCCGATGATCGCCTGCGCGCCGATGCGGTGACGACACTACTGACGGCGGCGAAGGCCGCGCCGCGCGCGGTGCTGGTCTATGGCGACTACAACACGATCGACAGCGAAGGGCACGCGATCGGATGCCGCGGCCTCCTGAAGGGACGTCTCAAACCGTCCGGTAACGTGCTGGAGCGCTTGGCCTGCGGCAATTTCATCGTCAATGGCGGCATCACGCTGGTTCGCGCGGAGGCCTTCCGCGCCACCGGCGGCTTCGACGTCTCGCTCCGTTATTGCGAGGACTGGCATTGCTGGTGCCGCCTCGCCGCAACAGGCGAGTTCGCCTATGTGCCGGAACTCCTGCTCGACTACCGCCTGCACACAGCCAACACCATGAACGCCGCGATGCGGACGCCGCAGGATTTCTTCCCGGCGGTCGCGCGGGTGTTCGACGATGAATTGATCCTCGGCAAGCTGCCATCCGGCGCGGCGCCCCGGCTGCGGCGAGCAGCCGAAATCCATCTGGTGACCTATGCGGCGACCCAGGCCGTCCGCTTCGGGAGATATCGCGAAGCGCTTGGCTATCTCGGCATGGTCGGCCGGCGCTCGCTCAAGGTGGTGCCGCGATCCGCGGTCAAGATCGCTCTTTCCTATCTTGGAATCTAGCGGCTGACGCGTCAGGAAACGATCTTCGAGGCCTCATAGGGCTTCGGATCGTAACCGAATGCCGCGAGAGCAGAACCGATGGCCACCAGCATCGGATGCATCGCGACGACTGCTTTCGATGACGTCAGCAGGCGAGCCGAGCGCACCAGCGACAGCGGCAGCCGTGCCAAGGTCTGCGCAAACACGCGCGCCCGCGCGCCCGCGCCCTGCGCGGCTTTGGACCGCACGCGATAGTTGATCACCCCGATGCGGAGGCTCCGTTTGGCGATCCAGCCGAGGCTGGTGCGGTTCTGCGGCACGGTCTCGGTGATGACGGCTTCCGCGGTCCAGTGGAAGGTCATGCCGGCATTGCGGCCGCGATAGAAGAAATCGCAATCTCCGCCGCCAAGGAAATTGAAGCGCAGATCGAAGGCGGGGCTGCCGAGCCGCTCGAATGCCGCGCGCGTGATCAGGCAATTACCGCAGCCATAGATCAGCGGCACCGCACCAGTGTAGTCGTAAGTGGGGCAGAAGGCGGGATGACGCGCCAGCCACGGCTGGCTGTCGTCGTCGAACACCGGCAGCACCGGTCCGCCGACCACGTCGGCGCCGGTCGCCTCCGCAGTACGGACCATCAGGTCGAGCCAATCGGGCGAAGCGACCTCGTCGTCGTCGATCATCAGGAAGCGGGTTGCGGCGGGAAACAGCGCCTGCGCCGTCTCGAACGCGGCGTTGATCGCCTGGCAATTGCCCTGCCGCTTCTCGACCAGGCAGATGCCCTGGAGCTTGCCGGAAGCGAGATACTCCGCGGCCACCGGCGTGCTCGCGCGCCCTGTCGCGTCGTTCTCGACCATCACCACCGCAAAGGAGCGCGGGGTGCGCTGGTCGACGAGCGAATCCAGCGTCAGCCGCAGATGCTGCGGGCGGCGGAAGCAGGGAATGCAGACGACGATGCCGACCGACAGGTCAATGACGCGCGAGCTCGCGGCGATCTCCCGGTTGGGATCGCGCAATGTTTCCGAGATCCGGCTGGCGGACAAATCTGTCGGGATCAGCGTCATGGCGTTCTGGATGACTGAGATATGTTGAAAAAGCCCTGCGTCGATTGTCCCAAGGCGACACGGCCGCGCGGGACAGATATGTCCCAAAGTGAACGGCCTGCTCCGGCACGCAAACTGCGCCGCGGCGCTGATGTCCCGGCTATGAGGCGTCCTATCATGCGCTTAACCGCTTTCGCGTGTTTCCGTGCGAATTCCTGCGCGCGTGTTACTGCAATTTGCAGTCCATCGCCCGCCAACAGCGCAACATGGACAATGTCGTAGTTAACGCATGGTCGGATTAACCCCGCCGTAAGCACCGCGACCGGTGAAGGCACGCGGCATCAGATTTGCTCTTCGGGCACGAGAGTTTTTTCCTGTAATTTTGAGTCGAACAAGCGCGGTTATAAAACATGAACAAGTCAGCCACGATCGACTTCGCGACAGCTACCTGTGCCCAAGACCCCACAAGTCCTGCGCACACCCAGGCACTGCTCGACCTCGTCGCCGGCGAGGCCCGCGACAGCCTGCTCGGCGTTCACGAGGTGCTGCGCCGCGAGCTGCCGCAAGGCCGGCTTGCGATCTACGAGGCCGGCGGCGGCTCCTCGAGCTTCCTGCCGGTGGACGTGCTCGGCCGCAGCCACGTCACCGTCGTCGATATCGACGAAGACCAGGTCGGCAACAACACCTACGCCGACGAGGCGATCCTAGGCGACGTGCAGACCTATCGGTTCGGCCCAGAAACCTTCGACGTCGTGATCTGCTACAACGTGATCGAGCACCTGCCCGACGTCGAGGCCGCACTCCTGAACTTCCGCGATGCGCTCAAGCGCGGCGGCATGATCCTGATCGGCGCGCCCAATCCACGCTCGCTGTCGGGCGTCGTCACCAAGCACTCACCGCACTGGTTTCATGTCTGGTTCTACCGAAACATCCGCGGCATCAAGACCGCCGGCCTGCCTGGCGAGGCGCCGTTCCCGACTTTCTTCCATCCGCTGGTGACGCTGTCGAATCTCGAAGCGTTCGCAGCCGCCCATGGCTTGGAGATGATCTACCGCCGTGAGGTCGAAAGCCCGCGCTATCCCGAGATGCGCCAGCGCAAGCCGCTGTTCGCTGCGCTCGTCGACGCCGGCGCCGCGCTCATGAACGCAGTGCTTCCGCGCGGCACCGACGTCCGCCGTGGCGACTATCACGTCATCCTGCGGAAGCGCTAACGGCCATGCGCACGCTGGCCGGCCAATACAGTGCAAAGCCACATGCGGGCGCCGTTGGCCATGCGCGGTAACGAACCGTTAATCACTGAGGGACCGACGCCGCCGAAGCGTCACAACGACGCGGCGCATCGTGGCTCGCGCTTAAACGCTTTGTTTGCCATTTCGGTGAATAGTCCCTCAATGAGTATGGTTAATTTTCCTTGTTGCGTTGATTGCGCACCTATAACCCCGGTGCGAGACGTAGAGAGAATAGTAACCCCTCAGCCCGCGGCCGTTGGAATGAAAGCTGGGGATTATGCTCGACTATAACCAGCCGATCGACCGGGCCAGACATCCGACGATGTCGGAGGCCCCGCAGCGGAAGTCCGAGGCCAGCTTCAACGTGCTGGAGCTCGTCAGCCTGCTATGGCGCCGCAAGATTGCGATCGCCTCCGCGGCGCTGATCGGCGCGTGTCTCGCCGTCACCGTCGGCAAAAGCCTGACACCCCGCTACACCGCGACCGCCCAGCTTTATGTCGACCCGCGCGAGCTTCAGCTCGTCGATCGCGAGCTCACACCGCGCGCGCAGGACGTCTCCGGCATGTCCATGGTGGTGGAGAGCCAGGCGCGCCTGATCACGTCCAACGGCGTGCTGCTGCAGGTGATCCAGCAGGCCAATCTCGACAAGGATCCGGAATTCGGCGGCGGCGGCGATGCCAAGACCTTGATGAATTCGCTGCTGGGCCTGATCGGCCTTCAGCCGCGCGCGCCGTCCGCGGCCGACATCAAGGACGTGCAGCTTGCGGCACTCGACGCGCTGAACAAGCACATCACGATTCGAAAGGGCGACAAGAGCTTCATCGTCGACATCGAGGTCTGGTCGACCGACCCCGCGAAGGCGGCGATGCTCGCCAATACGCTGACCAACACCTACCTCACGGATTCCCGCAATTCGCAGGCGCTGGCGGCGCGGCGCGCCACCGGTGAATTGTCCGGCCGGCTGAAGGAGCTGCGCGAGCGGCTGCGCAACGCCGAGACCGCGCTTGCCACCTACAAGGCACAGAACAACTTCGTCGGCACCCAGGACTCGCTGATCAGCGATCAGCAACTCTCCAATAGCAACCAGCGGCTGTCCGCGGCCCGCGCGGCGACGATGGACGCGCAGGCGCGGCTGGACCAGATCGAGGCGAACAAGCGGACCGCTGCGGATGCAGGCGCCATTCCCGAAGCCCTGCAGTCGCCGACGATCGCGAACCTCCGCGCGCAATATGCCGATTCCCGCAAGAAATATGCCGAGCAGACCGCCGAGCTCGGCCCGCGGCACCCGGCGCTGCGGCAGACCGAAAAGCAGGTCGAGGATCTCAAGCGCACCATCAGCGAGGAGATCGAGCGCTTTGCGCTGTCGGCCAAGAACGATCTGACCCGCGCCCGCGACTACGAGGCGTCGCTCAACCGGGCGCTGGAAGTGCAGAAGCGGCAGAGCGTGCAGCTCAGCCAGGCCGCGGTGCGGCTGCGCGAGCTCGAGCGCGAGGCCGATGCCAGCCGCGACGTCTATCAATCCTTCCTCAAGCGCTCGCGCGAGACCGAGGAGCAGGAGACCCTGAACACGTCGGCTGCCCGCGTCATCGGCGAAGCCACGGTGCCGCAGCGGCGCTCGTTCCCGCCGGCGATGAGCCTGTTCGCGATGATCGGCTTCATCTTCGGTGGTCTTGCCGCCGCCTGCTGGTTCGTTGCGGCCGAGCATCTGTTCAACGGCGCGACCGCCCCCGAACCGAGCCGCCGCGAGCGCACGCCGGCGCCGGATCTTACGAGACCTCAGCCCGAAGCCGCGGCGCCGCCACCTGCGCTCGCGCTGGTCGAGAAGCCGCTGATCGCCCGCCTTCAGGAGGCCGACGTCATCCGCACGCTCGGCGCCATTCTCGCCACCGGCAGCGGCGTCGATCTGACCCGCGTCGGCTGGCCGACGCTGCGCCCCGGATTTCCGCTGACGACGCTGCTCAACGCCTTGCGCGACATGCGGGCGGCGATGGCCCGCCGCGCCGGCGGCAAGACCATGCCGGTGATGGCGCTGATCGGCGCCGGTGATATCACCGGGCGCAGTGTGACCGCGCTGAATTTCGCGCTCGCAGCCGCGCGCGACGGCAGCCGCGTGCTGATGATTGACGCCGACCATCAGGCGCACACGCTCTCGAACAGGATCAATCGTCCCGGCAAGAGCGAGCCGAACAAGCTTGGCTGGCTCTCGATCGGCAGCAAGGCCGCGCGCGAGATCAAGACCGTCAACGGCATCTCGGTGCTGCCGGCGGCCGAGAATGACGCCGCCAAGGCCGCTGACGCCATCCGCAAGGCAATCGCACAGGCGCGTTCGGCCGGCGGCTATGATCTCGTCATTCTCGACGGCCCCGCGATGCCGCTCTCGGCCGCAGGTCGCAAGCTGCTCGACAGCACCGACGCGCTGGTGGCGGTGCTGCCGACCAGCCTCGACATCAACGACAGCATGGAAGAGATTCTGGCCACGCTCGGCGGCGCCCAGCGCAAGCTCGTCGGCGTCGTGCTCGACGAGCTCCCCCCCGCAACCCAAACGCGCCAGCGAGGCAAACAATATGCTTGAGCGCCGCGTCAATCTGGATGGCCGGGCCGCGACCGCCGAGGTGCCACGGATCACCGTCGGCGGCCTTCGCATGGCCGCCCTCGACGTGGAAGCGACCGCCGATTTCATGATCGAGGCGACCGATCCGCGTCATCGCATCGGCCGCCCACTGTATCTGACGTCGGCCAATGGCGAGGTGCTGGCGCGCTGCTCGACAGAGCCGCAGACCGAGCGCCTGTTCCGCGCCGCCGATCTGATCAACGCCGACGGCCAGCCGCTGGTGGCGGCGTCACGACTGCAGTCCTGGTTTCCGTTGCCAGAGCGCGTGGCCACGACGGACTTGTTTCATGTTGTCGCGCGGAAGGCGGAAGTTGCTGGCCGCAGCTTCTACATGCTCGGCGCCAGCGAGGACGAGAACGCCGCCGCGGTCAGGAAAGTCCAGAACCTGTATCCCAAGCTCAAGATCGTCGGATACAGCCATGGCTATCTCAGCGGCGACGCGTTGCGGGCCAAGGTCGAGGAGATCAACGCCCTCGCGCCGGATTGCCTGTGGGTCGCACTCGGCGTGCCCAACGAGCAGGCCTTCGTCGAGGAATACACGCCGCTGCTGACCAATGTCGGCGTCATCAAGACCTCGGGCGGCCTGTTCAATTTCCTGTCGGGCAGCCGCTCGCGCGCACCGCAATGGATGCAGCGGATCGGACTCGAATGGGCCTGGCGTACCTGGCTCGAGCCGCGCCGCCTGTTCTGGCGCTATTTGACCACCAACCCTCGCGCGATCTATCTTCTCTTCAGCCGCAATCGGCCCTTCAATCGCTGAGAAGAGTAGAACGCCATGAATGACCGGCCGACTGTTCTCGTCACAGGAGGTGCGGGCTATATCGGCTCGCATGCCTGCCGCGCCCTTTCCGCTGCCGGCTATCGGCCCGTCGTGTACGACAATCTCACAACAGGTCATCGCAGCTTCGTGGCGGGGGAGCTGGTGACGGGCGATCTGCTCGATGGCACGACGCTGGCGCGCGCCTTTGCCGACCACAGAATCGCGGCGGTGATGCATTTCGCAGCCGCAAGCCTTGTCGGCGAGTCCATGACCGACCCGCAGAAATATTACATCAACAACGTCCAGGGCACGCTGTCGCTGCTTCAGGCGATGCGCAATGCCGGCTGCAACCGCATCGTGTTCTCCTCGACTGGTGCGGTCTATGGCAACGCCGATTCCAAGGCGCTGCCGGAGGACTTTCCCTGCGCGCCGATCAACCCTTACGGTGCTTCGAAGTGGATGATCGAGCGCATGCTTGCCGACTACCGCGCGGCTTACGGCTTCGGCGCGTTCTGCCTGCGGTATTTCAATGCCAGCGGCGCCGATCCGGCCAGCGGCATCGGCGAATTGCGTGACAACGAGACGCATCTCATTCCGCGCGCCATGATGGCGCTGCAGGGGCATGTCGACTTCGCCGTGTTCGGCGACGACTACGACACGCCCGACGGCACCGCGATCCGCGACTACATCCACGTGACCGACCTCGCCGCGGCACACGTCGCGGCGCTGAAGCTGCTGGAAACTGGACATGCCGGCGGCAGCTTCAATCTCGGCACGGGCTCAGGCTTCTCGGTGCGCGAGATCCTCACCGCCATCAAGCAGGAGACCGGCCGCGAGGTGCCGCACACCGTCAAGCCGCGCCGCGCCGGTGATCCCACTTATCTCGTCGCAGACCCCTCTGCTGCGCGAAAGATGCTGGGCTTCGTACCGGGCCATTCCGACCTGTCGACCGTGATCCGCACCGCCTGGGCCTGGCACCAGAAGGCCCATCCGCTCAGGTCGCGCTAGACGCCCGTATTGCGACTTGCCGGTGGGGCCCCTGAGCGGCTAAAGAGACGATCACAGCCAGCGGCGGCGCATGTTCCCGTCCGCCGCATGTTGCTCTTATGGCCGCCGATGGAAGCGGCATGTGAGGCTCCGCCAATGGCGCGAGCCAGTTCTTCATAGCGAAAGCCACGATCGAGCCCGCGCATCAGCCTGCTTTCAGGCGCGGCCCAAGGAGCACGGAGCGAATGCATCAGGCCGCAAGCCTGCAATTCGAGCGCGTGATGGACGAGCTCGTTCTATGGCACGCCGTGCCGAAGGACGAACGCTCGCCGGCACCGGCCTGGTGGTGGGGACCGGCGATGGCGGTGGTCGACGCGCACGAGCCGATGCGACAGGTGTGGTGTTGTGAGCTGGGCCTCGGCAACGGCTCAAGCTTCGCTGAAGGGGCGCATGCCCTCCTTGAGCTGTTCGCCGAGCAAACCTCGCAGCCCTGGCCGGATGATTTTCCGCGCAAAGCGGAAATCAAGCAAGGCGAGGCCCGCGAATTGCAGCCGCTGCCGTCAGACGATAGCGCGTTTCAGCCGTAGCGCCGCGGTTTCGTCCACGGCCGGGTCCGTCTCCGGCTGGAGCGGCGGCGCGACCGACAGCTCCAGCGGCCGCAGCAATTCGGCCATCTGCTTCGCGGGCAGCGGCTTGGCGATCAGGAAGCCCTGCATCTCGTCGCAGCCATGGGTGCGCAGGAAGGCCTCCTGCTCGGCGTTCTCGACGCCCTCGGCGACCACGGTCATGCCGAGCGCCTTGCCCATGCTGATGATCGCCTGCGCGATCGCCTGGTCTTCCGAATCCTGCGGCAGGTCACGCACGAAGGAGCGGTCGATCTTGATGGTGTCGATCGGGAAGTGCTTCATCAGCGACATCGACGAATAGCCGGTGCCGAAATCGTCGATGGCAAGCCGGATGCCGCGGCTTTGAATGGCGTCGAGCACTTTCAGCGCGCGTCCGACATTGCGCATCATCATGCTCTCGGTGACCTCGAGCTGAAGCAGCACCGGCGACATGCCGGAGGCAGCCAGGGCCTCGTCGACGTCCTGCAACAGATGTTCGTCCGCAAACTGCCGCGGCGACAGGTTGACCGCCATCGACACCGGCAACAGGCCGCGGCGTTGCCAGGCCATCGCCTGCGCGCAGGCTTCCTTCACCACCCAACGGCCGATCGGCACGATCAGGCCGGTCTCTTCGGCAAGCGGAATGAACTGCGCCGGCGAGATATTGCCGAGATCGGGATGGCTCCAGCGCAGCAGCGCCTCTACGCCGGTGATCTGGCCGGTCTCCATGTCGACCTTGGGCTGATAGTTCAGCGAGAACTGCTCGCGCTCCAGCGCCCGGCGCAGCGCGCTTTCGAGCGATAGCCGCTCGATCGACTGCGTCTTCACTTCCTTGGAGAAGAAGCGATAGCCGTTCTTGCCGTCTTCCTTGGCGAGATACATCGCCATGTCGGCGTTCTTGGTCAGCGTCTGCGCGTCGGCGCCGTTGGCAGGATACATCGCGATGCCGATCGAAGCCGTGGTGTGGCACTCATGGCCGGCAAGCTCCATGGGCTCGGCGAGCGCCGTCAACAGCCCGGTGGCGATGTGCTGGACGTCGTCGATCTCGCCGCACTGGTCGAGGATCACCACGAACTCGTCGCCGCCGAGGCGCGCCACGACGTCGCTTGCCCGCAGCGCGCCGCGCAAACGGTTCGCCACCTCGAGCAGGAGCAAATCGCCGGCCTCATGGCCCAGCGAATCATTGATGACCTTGAAGCGGTCGAGATCGATGAACAGCACAGCGAAACGGTGATCGTGGCGTTGCGCTTGGTCGATCGCCGCCCGCAATAGCCCGTTGAAGGTCTCGCGGTTCGGCAAATCGGTCAGGCTGTCATGCGAGGCGAGATACTCGATCCGCTCGTCCGCCTGGTTCTTCTCGTCGGCGCGGTCGAAATTCTCCATCGCGAAGGAGACGTTGTCGGCGAGACGCTGCAACAGCTCGACGAATTCGACGGTGAAGATGTCCTTCTCGATCGACATGTAGATCATGACGCCGACGGGCTCGCCATGAACCATCAGCGGGAACGCGGCGCCCGCTCGCGCGCCATCCTTGCGGACGATGACGTGGAAGGCGGCGACGCGGCTGTCGTTCAGATAGTCATTGCTGATGCAGGGCTGCCGGGTACGGAACGCCGTGCCTGCCATTCCCTTGCCCTCGGGACGTGCGGGATCGGTCGACAGACGGGTGTGACGCGTCGTCTCCGCCGCAGGCCCCGCGGCCGAGACGATCCGGAGCAGATCGCTGTCGGGCGTCGCAAGGGCGATGGTCGTCGAGGTGAATTTGCCGCCGGCGGAGGCCGCCTGACAGACCAGGTCATAGAGCTCGCCGCGGGATTTTGCCCGCATGATCGCCTCGTTGGTCGCACTCAGCGCCGCGAACATTCGCGTCAGGCGTTCCTTCTGCGCCTCGGTGCGCGCCTTCTCCTCGGCGCGGTCGAAATTGTCGAGCGCAAAGGAGACGTTTTCGGCGAGACGTCCCAGCAGCTCGACCAGATCTGGCGTGAACGTATTCTCTTCCGATGCGAGGAAAAGCAGAATGCCGATCGGCTCCTGGCCGGCCCGCAGCAGCGGAAAGCTCGCCGCGGCCCGGGTTCCATCCTCGGCCGCCTTGGAGTGCCAGTGGGCCGATCGCGGGTCGTTCAGATAGTCGTTGATGACACTCGGCTGTCGGGTCCGTAGCGAGATTCCGATGATGCCCTGCCCCTCGGGATGATCGGCGGAGACGGTACAGGTCCGTCCGGTCATTCGCTCCTGGAGCCGTCCCCTCACCGCGACGACGCGGGCGAGCTCACGGCTTTCGTCCAAGATGCCGATCGTCGCCGAGGCGAACACTCCGCCGAGCACGGCCGCCTCGCACGCCACCTCGAACAGTTCCTCGCGCGTCTTGGCGCGCATGATCGCTTCGTTGGTGGCGCTCAGCGCCTCGAACATGCCGCTGAGGCGGTTGCGCTGCCTGTCGGCCCGCGCCTTCTCCTCGGCGCGATCGAAATTCTCCAGGGCAAAGGCGACGTTGGCCTGCAATCGCTGCAACAGCTCGACGAATTCGGGCGTGAACGTATCGCGCTGGAACGAATGGAAGAGGAAGGCACCCTCGACCCGGTCGCCGTTTAACAGCGGCAAGGCCGCCGCCGAGGCGATGCCGTCCCGGTGCGCGCCTTCGCGCCACGGCTTCATGCGCGGGTCGGCCCACAAATCATTGCTGATGCAGGGCTGCCGCGTCCGGAACGCGGTGCCGGTCAATCCCCGTCCCTCCGGGACCTTGTCGCTGGTCGCTAGCTTGAAGCGGCGCACCCGCTCCTCGTTCGGACCGTAGCTCGCAACCACGCGGAGCAGCTCGGCATCGTGATCGACGAGCGCAATCGACGTCGATGCGAACTTGGCGCCCTGCACCGTCGCCTCGCACACCAGCTCGAACAATTCGCTGCGCGAGCGCGCCCGCAGGATGGCTTCATTGGTTGCGCTCAGCGCCGCATACATGCGCGCGAGACGGTCCTCCTCATCGGCGATCCTGGCCTTTTCCGCCTCGCGGTCGAAATTCTCGATCGCGAAGCAGACGTTCTCGGCCATGCGCAGCAGCAGGGCGACGATCTCCTGGTCCTTCGCCCAGGAGCGGCTGATGAAGAACAGGAGGACGCCGACGCTCTCGCCGCGCTTGATCAGCGGCGCGACCACGCAGGCGGCAACGCCGGTATCGACGTTGGCTTGCTCCCAGGGCGTTCCCCTGGTGCGGGCCGGCAGGTCGTCCTCCACGATGGCTTTCTGCGTGCGGAACACCTCGCCGGAGAGGCCCTTGCCATAGGGATTGTCCGGATCGATCGAATAGCGCGCCTGGGTGACCAGATGAAGGTTCTCTCCGGTGGAAGCGACCGGGACCATCCAGTGCGAATCCGGCTCGCGCAGCAACACGATCGTCGCCAGCGACTTGCCGCTGTGCACGGCGGCATCGCAGACGAGCTGATAGAGCTCCAGATCGGTCTTGGCGCGCAGGATGGCCTCATTGGTCGCGCTGAGTGCGCCGAACATGCGGTTGAGGCGCCGCGTCGCCCGCTCGCTGGTTTGCCGCGCGGTCTCGCGCGTGAGATTCTCCAGCGCATAGGAAATGTTGGCCGACATGCGCTCGAACAGCGACACCACCTGGTCGCTGAGCGAGTTGGCTTCGCTGCGGGTCACGAACAGCACGCCGACGCTCTTGCCGTTGCACAGAAGCGGCAGCGCAGCGGTCGCACCGATATTCGCCTTGGCCGCGCCCTCACGCCACGCCAGCGAGCGCGGATCGTTCAGATAGTCGTTGCTGATGCAGAGCTTCTGGCTGCGGAACGCCTCGCCGCCGACGCCCGAGCCCTCGGGCGCGCCGGCTTGCGTGGTGATCTCGATCGCGCGCAGGCGCGCTACGTCGTCGCCGCAGCCGGCCGCAAAGCGTAAGCGCTGGCCATGCGGCTCCACCAGGAACACGGCGACGGCCATGAAATCTCCGCTCGAAAACCCGGCGTCGCAGACCTTCTGGTACAGCTCGTCCGGCGATTTCGCGTAGAGAATCGCTTCATTGATGGCGCTCAACGCCGCAAAGGTGCGCGCGAGTGTCGTCGGCACGATCTTAACTCCCGGCCATTTCTGCCGATTTCTCCCGGGTGCTTTATGAACGGGGATCGCCTAAGTGGTCGTTATTGCGCGCTGGAAACCGCCGATCAAAGTGAACGAGCTGCGAATGACGAGCGCGAAACTATCGGGAATACCGCCGCGCGGGAGGAATTGACGACCAAGGGCGCGCTCTCTTTACGAATTTGCAGCCCTGTATTGGTTTACGGGAGATTGATCTCGCAGCCCCGCTTTGAGACGATGGCGTCCAACAAGCAGCTCGTTAAGGGCACAAAGCCGAGGGAACGCCATGCCCGTCGTCAAGGCCGACCGCCTCACGCGAGTAGCCGCTGCGCTGCTCCGTGCCGCCGGAGCCTCCGAGGAAGAAGCCGACGCCGTTGCCGTCGGCTGCGTCAACGCCAATCTCGCCGGCCATGACTCCCACGGCGTGATCGCGGTTCCGACCTATATCGATCGCATCAAGGCCGGGCACATCGTCCCCGGCGCCAAATGGACCATCGTCCAGGAATCGACGACGACGACCGTGATCGACGGCCACTGGGGTTTTGGTTTCCACGTCAACGCCAAGGCGATGGCGCTGACGATCGAAAAGGCGAAAACGGCGAACGTCGCCGCCTGCACCGTGTTCCGGCAGAGCCATGTCGGCCGCCTCGCCGCCTATCCGCTCATGGCGATGCGCGAAGGCATGATCGGGATTGCCACCGCCGATTCCGGCCGCTCGCCAAAACACGTCGCGCCGTTCGGCGGCAAGGAAGCGCGGCTCGGCACCAATCCGATCTCGATCGCGGTGCCGTCCGATCTCGCGGCGCCGTTCTATCTGGACATGGCGACATCGGCAGTTGCCGCCAGCAAGATCCAGCTCGCGGTCGCCCGCGGCGAAGAGATCCCGACCGGCTGGATCATCGATGCGGAGGGCCGGCACACCACCGATCCCACCCAATACCGCAAGGGCGGCGCGCTGCTGCCGCTCGGCGGCACCGAAGGCTATAAGGGCAGCGGGCTTGCCGCGATGGTCGAGGTGCTGTGCGGCCTGCTCACTGGATTGGGCTTCGGCGTTGAGCCAACGGGGCGGCACAATGACGGATGCTTCATGGCGGTGTTCAACGTCGCCGCATTCCGCCCGCTCAAAGAATTCAAGCGCGAGGTCGCGGAGTTCGCGCAATACCTGAAATCGACGCCACCGTCCGAGGGTAGCCGAGGCGTCTACTATCCCGGCGAGATCGAGGGCGTGCGCGAGCAGCAACGCCTGCGCGACGGCATCGAGGTCGAGGATGCAACCTGGGACAAGCTGCGCGCGCTCGCACGCGAATACAGGCTCGACACCGTCCTCGACCTGGCCTGAGGCAATTCGGAGAACAGCGACATGAATCGGCAGATGGTCCTGGTCGGCTTCCTTCAGGCGCAGAACTGCACGAACTTGCCGAGCTCATGGCGGCATCCGGACTCGCGCGCAGATTCGATGTCGGCGGACTATTACCAGGAAATCGCGAGGATTCTCGAAGCCGGAAAATTCCATATGGCGTTTTTCGACGATCGCCTTGCCATGCCGGACCGCTACGGCAACGACCACGCCCACACCGTCGAATACGGCATCCGCTGCGTGAAGATGGATCCGTTGATCGTGCTGACCACGATGGGCTTGGTCACCGAGAAGCTTGGGCTCGGAGCAACCTGCTCAACCACCTACTACGAACCCTTCGACGTCGCCCGCCGTTTTGCCACGCTCGATCTGATGTCGGGCGGGCGCGCGGGTTGGAATGTCGTGACCTCGCTCAATGACGGTGAAGCCCTCAACATGGGCCGCGACTCCCATCCCGAACATGATTCCCGCTACGACAAGGCCGACGAGTTCATGGAGGTCGTGCTTGGCCACTGGGATACCTGGGAGGACGGCGCGCTCATCATGGACAAGACGAGCGGCCGCTTTGCCGATCCGACCAAGGTGAAGCGGCTCGATCACAAGGGGCCAGCCTTCAAGTCGCGCGGGCCGTTCACCGTGCCGCGCTCGGACCAGGGCCATCCCGTGATCATCCAGGCCGGCGCATCCGGCCGCGGCCAGCGCTTTGCAGGCCGATGGGGCGAGGTGATCTTCACCGCCGCGCGCAATCTCACTGGTGCCAGGGAAGGCTATGCCTCCGTCCGCAACGAGGCCGCGAAGGCCGGCCGCGATCCGGAGCAGATGTTCCTCTGCAATCTGACGACGCCGGTCTGCGCCGCGACCAAGGCGGAAGCCGAGGACAAGATGGCGCTGATCAACAAGCTGCCGCTGGAGATCGACGCGCTGTCATTGCTCGCCGAAGCGCTCAATTACGATTTCGCCTCCAAGGATCTCGATGCGCCGCTGACGACGGACGAGCTGAACAGCATGCAGGGCATTCTGGGCATCCGCGACGGCGTGCTGAAGAATTCCGGCAAGAGCAATCCGAGTGCGCGCGACTTCGTCACCTTCTCCGGCCGCGGCCAGGTGCACGATGCCATGGTCGGCGGCCCCAAGGAGATCGCCGACAAGCTAGAGGAAATGTTCGTCGAGCGCGGTTGCGACGGCTTTGTCATCGCCGCGACCTATGTGCCCGGCTCGTACGCGGATTTCGTGCAACATATCGTGCCGGAATTGCAGCGGCGCGGGCTGTTCCAGAAGGACTATCGCGGCAAGACATTGCGGGAAAATCTCGGGCTGAAGCGGCCGGCCGCCGGCGGCTGGAAAGTAAAGCCGCGCGACGCCGCGGAATAGTAACGAGGACAAGACATGCGCTGGCTGAAATTCACCGCCTCCGCCAAAACCTCCTGGGGCTTGGTCGAAGGCGATCAGGTGATCGCGGTCGACGGCGATCCCTTTGGCGACTGGCAGCGGACCTCGCGCACGCATCCGCTTAGCGACGTGAAGATCGAGCTGCCGCTGATCCCGCGCACCTTCTATTGCGTCGGCCTGAACTATCTGAAGCATCTAAAGGAGGCCGCCGACAAGCGCGGCGAGGTGCCCGCCGTGCCTGAACGACCCGAGATCGGCTATCGCGCGCAGAACGCGCTGATCGCGCATGACGAGGATGTCGTGATCCCGTCCTTCGCGACGGAAAAGATCCACTACGAGGGCGAGCTCGCCGTCGTCATCGGCAAGAAGGTGAAGCACCTCTCGGAAGATAACGCGATGGATTGCGTGTTCGGCTACACCATCGGCAACGACGTCAGTGAACGCTCCTGGCAGAAGGCCGACCGCAGCCTTTGGCGCTCGAAGAATGCCGACTCGTTCAAGCCGATGGGGCCGTGGATCGAGACCGAGGCCGATCTGGCGAAAATGGAAACGATCGTCCGCGTCAACGGTAACGAGACCAACCGCTTCCACACCAACGACATGATCTTTGGCGTGGTGCCGTTCCTGGTCGAGCTGACGAAGTACTTTACGCTATGGCCGGGCGACGTGATCTGGATGGGCACGGACGGGGCCTCACCGGATATCAAACACGGCGACGTCGTGGAGATCGACATCACCGGCGTCGGAACGTTGCGGAACAGGTTTGTGCGAGAGGGGCAGCAGTAGGCGTTGCGGGATCAACCCGAGTTGCCAACGTCGACCCGGATCAACATCAGCCTACGGCCGACCGGCTCTTCACATGGTCGATGAAAGCGCGCAGCTTCGGCATGATTTGCCGATGGCCCGGATAATACAGGAACACACCCGGCGTCATCTGCGAGAATTGCTCCAGCACGCGGACGAGCCTTCCCGCAGCGATGGCGCCGGTGGCCAATGGTGCGGGCACTTGCGCAAGACCCACGCCTTCGGTCGCGGCTCCAAGCATCGTCGGAAAATCGTAGGCAATGAAAGGGCCCGACACCGCGATCTCGACCGAACGGCCGTTGTCGGTAAGCAACCATGATGCGAGCGCGCCGTTCGATCGCCGCAATCGCAAGCAGGCGTGCGCACGCAGATCGTCCGGATGCTCGGGTCGGCCGGCACGGGCAAGGTAAGCGGGGCTGCCGACGACAATGAGCGGTAGCGGCTTGGTCAGCCGCACCGCAATCATGTCGGGGGTGATGAACTGGCCCATCCTGATGCCGGCATCAAAGCCGCCGGCCGCGAGGTCGACAAGCTCCTCGCTTGCTGCAAGCTCTACCTCGATTTCCGGATAAGCTTGGCAGAACGAGGCGATCAGCGGCTCCAGCAGGATCGGGACGACCGAACGCGGCACCGTAAGGCGCAGCAGCCCGGCCGGCCGCTGACCGAGCTCACGCGCCGCACCGCTTGCCGCGATGAGTTCCTCAAAGGCCGGTCTTGCGCGCGCAAAGAATCTCTCGCCGGCTTCGGTCAGACCAACGCTACGGGTCGTGCGGATGAAGAGCGCAGCCCCGACACGCGCCTCGAGCGCGCGGACCGCCTGACTGATCGCCGAGGGCGTGACGCCGAGCTCCGCAGCCGCCCGCCGGAAACTGCGATGCTGGGCGACGCTGAGGAACGCCTCGACACCGTCGAGCGCTCCCTGCCTGACTGTGAAGTTCTGCTTCATGGCCTGTCAACATTATCGCGAATAGTCGCTCACGGGAAGACGCCCTACATCCGGATTGCAAATGAGCCGCACCGGAGCAGCGAAAACCAATGAAGGCAATCCGCAACGCCGTCCTGACGCTCGCCCTCACACTGACAGGAGTTACTGCCATGACCGACCTAGCCGCCGCCCAAGCCCAAGCGCCGTCGCCCACGACCACCGGGGTCATGGTCATCCTGACCGCCAAGCCGGGCATCACACGTGAGCAAATCATGGCCGTCATGCCTGATGAAATCAGGCAGACCGTCCAGCTTTATCTGACTGGAAAAGTCCGTGAATGGCATTCGCGGTCCGATGGGCGGGGTGCCGTCTTCCTGCTGGATGCTAGGGATGATGCCGAAGCGCACGCGATCATGGATGCGCTGCCGCTCGCCAGGCAGGATCTCATCGACCACGAATACATCGCCGTCGGCCCGCTCATGCCGCTCCGCCTGCTGATGTCAAAACCCTGACCGGCCGCAAGCCTCGCTCCGTCCGACCGGACGAACCATGACAAGGACATCTGAACGTGCCACCGGGCTTCAACATTCCATTCGTCCTCAGTGTCGCAGGCGCCTTGCTGACAAGCACGGTGGTGGCCTCCATCTATGTTTGGCCCCTTATCCGCGCGATGCCGCGTTATGACGCCCTGAGACTTCTCGCAGCCTTCCATGCGTTCCGCTTCCTCGGGATGAACTTCATGGTCGCCGGGTTCGTCTCCCCGGAGTTGAGCCCGGATTTCGCCAGTGAAGTTGGGTGGGGAGATCTCATCGCCGCCACCCTCGCACTCATTTCGATGGCGGCGCTCTCCTGGCGATGGTCGATCGCCGTTCCGGTGGTCTGGATCTTCAACATCTGGGGCACGCTGGATCTCCTGAATGCGTATTACGTGGGCGCCACGAAGATTCAGAATCCCGGCCTGTTCGGCGCCGGCATTTATATTCCGGCGCTTTACGTGCCTTTGCTGCTGGTCGGGCACGTGCTTGCCTTCATGCTTCTATCGAGGACCGAGCCGCAAGAGAAAACACAGTGACAGAGCAGTAGGGTGGGCAAAGGCGCTTGCGCCGTGCCCACCACCTTCGCAAATCAGGGCGAGATGGTGGGCACGGCGCAAGAGCGCCTTTGCCCACCCTACGGCACTTCGCGCGGGTCAAAACGGCAGCGCCACGCTCGTCTTGATCTCCTTCAGCACCACATTGCTGCGGACGTAGCGGATGCCGGGGATGCGGAACATGAACTCGTCGAGGAAGCGGTTGTAGGCCGCCATGTCCTGCACGACGACGCGCAAATGATAATCGGCGTCGCCCGTCGTCGCAAAACACTCCAGCACCTCGCGACGCGTGGTGACGCGCGAGACGAACTCGTCGACGAATTTGGCGTCGTGCCGTTCCAGCGAAACGTGGAGGATGGCGGACATCGCAAAGCCCGCCTGCTCGCGCGCGACCAGCGCCGCATAGCCGCGGATGACGCCGCCGTCCTCGAGCGCACGCACCCGGCGCCAGCAGGCCGAGGTCGACATGCCGACCTCGTCGGCCAGCTGCTGGTTGGTGGCGCGGCCGTCCTTCTGGAGATGGGCGAGAATCCGCGTGTCCTGATCTTCAATCATCGAGAGCCCTCAAATCGATCAAATCTACCAAATTTCATGTCATATCGCAAAAACCTACCGAATTAGTGCTCACGACGGGATAAATAGGTAAGGACCTACCAGCGCGCCAGGCCTAACCTTGGCCTATTCGGCAGGATGCCGCGCGAGGTCTGCCATGGACGCCATTCCGTCACTCGACGCCTACGAACTCTCCGACCGCTACGACCGCCAGGAGGGCCGCGTCTTCCTCACCGGCACGCAAGCCATCGTCCGCATCGCGCTCGATCAGGTCAGGCGTGACCGTGCTGCCCGGCTCAATACCGCCGGCTTCATCTCCGGCTATCGCGGCTCGCCACTCGGCGGCATCGATCTCGAACTCTGGCGCATCCAGCAGCGATTGAAGCAGGATCGCATCGAATTCCTTCCCGCAGTGAACGAGGATCTTGCAGCAACCGCGGTGCTCGGCTCGCAGCAGGTCGAAACGCAAGCCGACCGCGAGGTCGATGGCGTGTTCGGGCTCTGGTACGGCAAGGGCCCCGGCGTCGATCGCTCCGGCGACGCGCTCAAGCATGGCAATGCCTATGGCTCGTCACCGCATGGCGGCGTGCTGGTGGTCGCCGGCGACGACCATGGCTGCGTGTCGTCCTCGATGCCGCACCAGTCCGACGTCGCCTTCATGAGCTGGTTCATGCCGACGCTGCATCCCGCGAGCGTCAGCGAGTATCTCGAATTCGGCGAGTACGGCTACGCGCTGAGCCGCTTCTCCGGCATGTGGGTCGGCTTCAAGGCGATCTCGGAGATCGTCGAGTCAGGCGCATCCGTCGCGCTGCGCCCGCCGCGCCTTTTCCGCACGCCCGACTTCACCCCGCCGCCCGGCGGACTGCACTATCGCTGGCCGGATCTGCCGGGCCCGCAGATCGAGGAGCGGCTGGAAGCGAAGAAGCACGCGGTCTACGCCTTCGCCAAAGCCAATCCGATCGATCGCCATATCTACGACATCCCCAATGCCACCTATGGCATCGTCACCACAGGCAAGGCGCATCTCGATCTGATGGAAGCGCTGCGGCTCATGGGCCTCGATGAAGCCGCCTGCCGCAGCATCGGCATCGACATCTACAAGGTCGGCATGGTCTGGCCTCTGGCGCTGCACGACGCCATGGATTTCGTGAAGGGCAAGCGCGAGATCCTCGTCGTCGAGGAGAAGCGCGGCATCATCGAGAGCCAGTTCAAGGAATATTTTTACGACTATCCCGGTGCAAAACCCGAGCGCATGGTCGGCAAGCACGACGAAACCGGCGCGCGGCTGATCTCCTGGATCGGCGAACTGTCACCACGCGCGCTGGCGTCCGTGCTCGCCCGCCGGCTCGATCCGATGTTTCCGGGCCTCAATCTTGGCGCGCGCGCCACCGCGCTGCTGCCGGAAGCCGAGCGCACGATCACCGTCGCAGGCGCGACGCGCACCCCTTACTTCTGCTCCGGATGTCCGCACAACACCTCGACAAAGGTGCCCGAGGGATCGAAGGCGCTGGCCGGCATCGGCTGCCATTTCATGGCGAGCTGGATGGACCGCGAGACTTCGTCGCTGATCCAGATGGGCGGCGAAGGCGTCAACTGGACCGCGTCGTCACGGTTCACCGGCCACAAGCATGTGTTCCAGAATCTCGGCGAGGGCACCTACTACCATTCCGGCTCGATGGCGATCCGGCAGGCGATCGCCGCGAAGGCCAACATCACCTACAAGATCCTGTTCAACGACGCCGTCGCCATGACCGGCGGCCAGCCGGTCGACGGCCCCATCAGCGTGCATGCCATCGCGCACAGCGTCCGCGCCGAGGGGGTTGAGCGCGTCGCGCTGGTGTCGGACGATCCCGCGCAGTTCTTGCCGGCGGATCTGCCAATCGGCGTTACCATTCATCCCCGAGAAGAGATGGACACCGTGCAGCGCGAGCTGCGCGACATCTCCGGCGTCTCGGTGCTGATCTATCAGCAGACCTGCGCCACCGAGAAGCGGCGCCGGCGCAAGCGTGGACAGATGGCCGATCCGAAACGATTTGCTTACATCAACGATCTCGTCTGCGAAGGCTGCGGCGACTGCTCGGTCGAGTCCAACTGCCTCAGCGTCGAGCCGAAGGAGACGCCGTTCGGCCGCAAGCGTCAGATCAATCTGTCGGCTTGCAACAAGGATTTCTCCTGCCTCAACGGCTTTTGCCCGAGCTTTGTCACCGTCGAAGGCGCGACGCGCCGGAAGAAGAGCGCGAGCGAGATCGATGTAATCGGTCGCGCGGCCACGCTCCCCCTCCCCGCCCCCGCCACGCTCGACCGTCCCTACGACCTGCTGGTGACCGGCGTCGGCGGCACCGGCGTGATCACGGTCGGCGCGCTGATCGGGATGGCGGCGCATCTGGAGCGCCGTGGCGTCTCGGTGCTGGATTTTACCGGCTTTGCGCAGAAGTTTGGTCCGGTGCTGAGCTACATCCGCCTCGCTTCAAGTCCCGAGGCGCTGCATCAGGTCCGGATCGACCAGGGCGCGGCCGATGCGCTGATCGGCTGCGACCTCGTCGTCAGCTCTTCGCCGAAGGCGTCCGGCACCTATCGCCGCGGCACGCGCGCTGCTGTCAATACCGCGGAGATGCCGACCGGCGACGTCGTCCGCTTCCGCGATGCCGATCTCGCCTCCCCTGCCCGCCTTCGGGCGATCCGGCAGGTCATCGGCAGCGACAATCTCGACAGCATCAACGCCAACGCACTGGCAGAACGCCTGCTCGGCGATGCCGTCTATGCCAATATCATCATGCTCGGCTTTGCCTGGCAGCGCAGCCTAGTGCCGGTTTCGCTATCGGCGCTGCTGCGTGCGATCGAGCTCAATGGCGTCGCGGTCGAACGCAACAAGCACGCTTTTGCCTGGGGTCGGATCGCCGCGGCCGATCCAGGCTTTTTGCCGAAGGCGAACGAGACGCCAATAGCCGAAACGCTCGACCAGCTTATCGCACGGCGCGCCGATTTCCTCACCGCCTATCAGGATGGGGCTTATGCGGCGCGCTATCGAGCACTCGTCGCGAAAGTTCGTGCTGCCGAAGCCGCCCTCAACAGCGAGGCCCTGACCGAGGCCGTCGCCCGTGTCCTCTTCAAGCTGATGGCCTACAAGGATGAGTACGAGGTCGCGCGCCTGCACATGCAGACCGGCTTTCTCGACGAGTTGAAGCGCGAGTTCGAGGACGGCTTCAGCGTCCAGTATCATCTCGCTCCACCGTTCCTGCCATCCAGCCACGACGCCCGCGGCCGCCCGCACAAGCGCGCCTTCGGTCAGTGGATCCAGATGCCTCTCACAATGCTGGCGCGGCTGAAGAAATTGCGCGGAACCCCGTTCGATCCGTTCGGCTACACCGCCGACCGGCGGGCCGAGCGGGGGCTGATCGTGTGGTATGAAGGTTTGATCGAACGGATGTTAGGCCAGCTCGATGCAGCGCATCTGCCCGATCTCATCACCATCGCAAAGGCGCCGATGGATATCCGCGGCTACGGGCCGGTGAAGGACATCGCGCTCGCGAAGGTGAAACCCGAGGCCGAGCGGCTGCTCGCCGGTCTGACTGAATCTTCGCCGGCAAAGATGCGTGCCTACGGTTGACGTGACACCGCCAAGGCCTCCAGGATCGAGCGACAAACGGCTGCTTGCGAGCGGCATGGCGCTCGATGGCGTGTTCGGACGATTGCCGCCGACGCGTTGACGCAATCGTACAGGGTAGGCAAAAGCGAAAGCGTGCCCACCAACTTCTGCCAACCATGCGGGGAGATGGTGGGCACGGCGCGTGCGCGCCTTCGCCCGCCTTACGGCACTGTCGGCCAGGCCTCACGAATACGGATTGATCAGCTTCTGCTGCTCGGCGCTGTGATGCACGAGCATGTCGATGAAGGTTCTGACCTTCGCCGACAGATGATGGCGATGCGGATAGACCGCGTTCATCGACATCTCGACCGGCCGATATTCCGGCAGCAGGCGCACCAGGCGGCCGGCGTCGAGGTCGTCGCTCACGAGGAAACCTGCGAGCAGGCCGATGCCGGCACCCTCGATCACCATCCGTCGAAGCGCTTCGCCACTGTTGGTGACGAGGCTACCCGAGATGCGTACCGAAGCCGGCGCACCCTTGCGATCGAAGAAGCGCCACTCGTCACCGAAGGGATAGTTGAGGTGACGGCCGCAATTGTGCTCGGTGAGCTCGGCGAGCTGCTGCAGCCGGCCGTGCTTTTCGAGATAGTCATGCGAGCAGCACAGCACGTGGCGCCAGGTGGCAAGGCTGCGGACGATCAGACTCGAATCCGGCGGCGGGGTCATGCGCAGCGCAACGTCATAACCTTCCTCGATCAGATCGACATTGGCTTCGCCCATGCGCAAATCGACCTTCACGTCCGGATAGGTCGATAGCAGCTTTGCCACGACGCCCGCGACGAAAGGCACCATGTGGGTCGCTGAATGGATTCGCAGCGTGCCCCGCGGCACCGATTGCAAGGCGCCCGCGATGTCATCGGCCTGCTCGAGGTCGGACAGGATCTGAATGCAGCGGTCGTAATAGGTCTTGCCGATTTCGGTGACGCTGACCTTGCGGGTGGTGCGGTTGAGCAGCCGCGCGCCGAGCCGCTCCTCGAGCGCCTGGATGTGATTGCTCACCATGGTCGTCGACATGTTGAGCTTGCGGGCGGCGGCGGAGAACCCGCCGGTGTCAACGACCCGGACGAAAGCGGTCAGGCTGGTCAACCGGTCCATGAGCGCCTCGGATTATGCAGCACGAGTGGATAATCATTTTGCTTTTTGCCGGATTATCACAAGCGCCGGGACAGCGCATCTTCTCACCAGACAACAGCGCCCCTTCGGGAACGGGACGTCTGGGGAACCCGGAGGATGTCATGTCGAACGCCACTTATACCACTGAAACAACTGACAAAATCAGTCTGAAGCCATCACGCCAGGCGATCAAGCGGGCGGCCCTCGCGCTGGCGCTGGCCCTCGGCGTCGCTGTCGCCGGCGACTTTGGCTACGATTACCTGACGACCGGCCGCTACCTGGAATCGACCGATGACGCCTATGTGAAGGCCGATTCCACCATCATCGCACCGAAGGTGTCGGGCTACATCGCCCAGGTGCGGGTCGGCGACAACGAGAAGGTCAAGGCCGGCCAGATCCTGGCCAAAATCGACGACCGCGACTTCAAGGCGGCGCTCGGCCAGGCCCGCGCCGACGTTGCCGCGGCCGAAGCCTCGGTCCGCAACCTCGATGCCCAGCTCGAACTGCAACAGCCGATCATCGAGCAGAGCACGGCCGACGTTGCCGCTGCCGACGCCAATCTGAAATTCGCGCAGGAAGAGCGCGCTCGCTATGACGACCTCATGAAGTCGGGCTCCGGCACGATCCAGCGCGCGCAGCAGACCGATGCGGCGCTCCGCGCCAGCAACGCGCAATTGCAGCACGCCAAGTCGGGCCTGATCGCGGCACAGCGCAAGGTCGACGTGCTGACCACCCAGCGCGCCCAGGCCACGGCGCAGCTCGATCACGCTCGCGCCGTCGCGGACCAGGCCGAGCTGAACCTGTCCTATACCGAGATCACCGCGCCGGTTGACGGCACGGTCGGTGCCCGCAGCTTGCGCGTCGGCCAGTACGTGCAGGCCGGCACGCAATTGATGGCGGTGGTGCCGCTCGACGCGGTCTACGTGGTCGCGAATTTCAAGGAGACGCAGCTCACGCATGTGCGCGCGGGCCAGCCGGTCGAGCTGCGCGTCGACAGTTTTCGCAATCGCACGCTGCACGGTCATGTCGACAGCCTTTCGCCGGCGAGCGGACTTGAATTCGCGCTGCTGCCTCCCGACAATGCGACGGGCAACTTCACCAAGATCGTGCAGCGCGTCCCGGTGAAGATCGTGCTTGACGATCACGGCCTCAGCGGCCTGCTACGCCCCGGCATGTCGGCGGTGCCGACGGTCGACACCAAGGCAACCGTGGTGGCCGAGCGCGAAACAGCCAAGCGCGTTGCCGACAATTCGCCGCGACCAAACGGCGGCTGACGCGCGAAGGACCCGGCAAGATTATCAAGTCCTGCCGGATGATCCTTCCCAGACTTCTCTGATTATCGAAACCATCCGTCTAACGCATCCTGTCTCTGTAACCGAGACGAGGCTTCCATGAGCACGCTTCAACCGACCCTCAACACCGCTTCCGCCGCCAATCTCCCCGCCCCGCAAGCTGCTCCCGCAACGCCGGCCGTGTCCGCCAAAACGTGGATCGCGGTGATCGGCGCCACGCTCGGTGCGTTCATGGCGGTGCTGAACATCCAGATCGTCAACGCCTCGCTCGCCGACATCCAGGGCGCGATCGGCGCGGGCATCGATGACGGCGGCTGGATCTCGACTTCCTATCTGATCGCCGAGATCGTGGTGATTCCGCTGTCCGGCTGGCTGGCGCAGGTGATCTCGATCCGGATCTATCTGCTCGCCAACGCGATCCTGTTCCTGGTCCTGTCGGCGGCTTGCGCGCTGGCGCAGGACCTGCCGCAGATGATCGTGCTGCGCGCCGTACAAGGTTTCACCGGCGGCGTGCTGATCCCGATGGCGTTCACGCTGATCATCACGCTGCTGCCGCGTGCGAAGCAGCCGGTGGGCCTTGCGCTGTATGCGCTGTCGGCGACGTTTGCGCCGGCGATCGGCCCGACCATCGGCGGCTATCTCACCGAGAACTTTGGCTGGCAGTACATCTTCTACGTCAACCTCGTGCCAGGCGCTATCATGGTCGGCATGCTCTGGTATGCGCTCGAGCCTAAGCCGATGAAACTATCGCTGCTCCGCGACGGCGACTGGGCCGGCATCATCACCATGGCGATCGGCCTGTCAGCGTTGCAGACCGTGCTGGAGGAAGGCAACAAGGACGACTGGTTCGGCTCGCCCTTTATCGTCAAGCTCAGCGTGATTGCTGCCGTGGCGCTGACAGCATTCCTCATCATCGAGTTGACCGTCGAGAAGCCGCTGTTGAACCTGCGCCTGCTGGTCCGCCGCAATTTCGGCTTCGGCATGCTCGCCAACTTCCTGCTCGGCATCGCGCTCTACGGTTCGGTGTTCATCCTGCCGCAATATCTATCGCGCATCCAGGGCTACAATTCCGAACAGATCGGCATGGTGCTGGCCTGGACCGGATTGCCGCAGCTGCTGCTGATCCCGCTGGTGCCGCGGCTGATGCAGAAGTTCGACGCGCGGATCATCATCGGCATTGGCTTCATCCTGTTCGCCGCATCTAACTTCATGAACATCTACATGACCAACGACTACGGCGCCGATCAGCTGTTGTGGTCCAACGTCGTTCGCGCCATCGGCCAGGCGCTGGTGCTGGCGCCACTGTCGGCGGTGGCGACCGCCGGCATCGAGCCGGCGAATGCGGGCTCGGCCTCCGGCCTCTTCAACATGATGCGCAATCTCGGCGGCGCCGTCGGCATCGCGCTGCTGCAGACCGTGCTGACCAAGCGCGAGCAGTATCACTCCAACGTGCTGATGCAGTCGGTCTCGGTGTTCGAGCAGGCCACCCGCACGCGGCTGGAGCAGCTCACGCAGTACTTCGTCAATCACGGCGTGCTCGGCCGTGCGGATGCCGCGCATCGCGCCTATGTCGCGATCGGTCATACCGTCCAGAAGCAAGCCTATATCCTCGCCTTCAGCGACACCTTCTATCTGCTCGGCATGGCGCTAATCGTGGCCCTGATCGCCGTCCTCTTCCTGAAGAAGCCCGGCCATGTCTCGGCCGGTAGCGCCCACTGACCACAACTTGAAGCAAGGAGAACGACCATGAAGCCCCGCATGAATTTCTACCAGGCCGCCCCCGACACGATGAAGGCGCTGATGGCGCTGGAAGAGCAGATCCAGTCGAGCGGACTCGAGAAATCGCTGATCGAGCTCGTCAAGATCCGGGCCTCGCAGATCAACGGCTGCGCCTTCTGCATCAACATGCACACCGAGGATGCCCGCAAACGCGGCGAGACCGAGCAGCGCATCTATCTGCTCAACGCCTGGCGTGAATCCCCGCTCTACACCGACCGCGAGCGCGCCGCGCTGGCCTGGACCGAGTCGGTGACGCTGATCTCCGAGACGCATGCTCCAGACGATGTCTACGGCGAGGTCCGCGCGCAATTTTCCGATGCGGAGACAGTGAACCTGACCATGCTGATCGGCGCCATCAATGCCTGGAACAGGCTGGCGATCGCGTTCCGCGCGGTCCATCCGGTGAAGGTGAAAGCGTCGGTGGCGTGAGCCGCGGCGCGCCCAGGCGCCTGTCTCGTAGGGTGGGCAAAGCGAAAGCGTGCCCACCGCATCCTCGAAGAACGCGAGAGAAGACGTGGGCACGGCGCAAGCGCGCCTTTGCGCACCCTACGGCAGCGGAGTATGCGGCTTACACGGCCGTCGCCTTGGCGAACTCCACATAGATCTCGCGCAGACGCGCGGCAAGCGGACCGGGCTTGCCGTCGCCCACCTTCTTTCCGTCGATCGCCACCACCGGCTGGACAAACAGTGAGGCCGAGGTCGCGAAGGCCTCCTTTGCGGCTAGCGCCTCTTCCACCGTGAAGGAGCGCTCCTCGACGCGGAGCTGACGCTCTTCGGCGAGCGCGACGACGGCCTTGCGGGTGCAGCCCGGCAGGATCGCGTTGGAGTTCTTGCGGGTGACGATAACGTCGTCCTTGGTGAGGATGAACGCCGACGACGAGCCGCCTTCGGTGACGTAGCCGTCTTCCAGCATCCAGGCCTCGCCGGCGCCGGCCTCGGCCGCCGCCTGCTTCGCCAGCACCTGCGCCAGCAGGGCCACGCTCTTGATGTCACGCCGCTCCCAGCGGATGTCGGGCACCGTGATCACGTTGATGCCGGTCTTGGCGGAAGCTGCGTTGATGATGTCCTTCTCCGAGGTGAACATCACCAGGCTCGACTTGACGTCGCCCTTCGGGAAAGCGAAGTCGCGGCCCTTGTCGGCGCCCCGCGTGACCTGGAGATACACCAGGCCGTTTACTACCTTGTTGCGAGCGATCAGCTCCTTCTGGATCTCGGTGATGCGCTCGACCGTCTCCGGCAACCTCAAGCTGATCTCGCCGACCGAGCGCTCCAGCCGCGCCAGATGCGAGGCGTTGTCGACCAGCTTGCCGTCGAGCACGGCCGAGACCTCGTAGATGCCGTCGGCAAACAGGAAGCCGCGATCGAGCACCGAGATCTTCGCGTCCGAGAGCGAGACGAATGAGCCGTTGACGTAGGCGGTCGAATCCAAGGAGGTCTCCTGGCGGGAAAGGGGGATTTGGGGCGTTATACGCGAAACGGAGGTGCCGAGCACCCCTCTATTCGTCAATCTGAGGCGGCGGAGTTAGTGGGAGAGAATCTTCGACAAGAACTTCTGCGCACGGTCGCTGCGGGGCTTGCCGAAGAAATCGTCCTTCGGGGCGTCCTCGACGATCTCGCCGCGGTCCATGAAGATGACGCGGTTGGCGACCTTGCGGGCAAAGCCCATTTCGTGGGTCACGACCATCATGGTCATGCCTTCGCGGGCGAGATCGACCATGACGTCTAGCACCTCGCTGATCATCTCCGGATCGAGCGCCGAGGTCGGCTCGTCGAACAGCATGGCGATGGGGTCCATGGCGAGCGCCCGCGCAATGGCCACGCGCTGCTGCTGACCGCCGGAGAGCTGCGCCGGAAATTTCTGCGCATGCTCCGTCAGGCCGACGCGCTCCAGGAGTTGCATACCCTTTGTCGCAGCCTTGTCGTGCGCGCGTCCCAGCACCTTCTCCTGCGCGAGGCAGAGGTTGTCGATGATCTTCAGATGCGGGAACAGCTCGAAGTGCTGGAACACCATGCCGACGCGCGAGCGCAGTTTTGGCAAATTGGTCTTGGGGTCATTGACCTTGATGCCATCGATGCTGATGTCGCCCTTCTGGAAAGGCTCCAGCGCATTGACGCATTTGATAAGCGTCGATTTGCCCGAACCGGACGGACCGCACACCACCACCACCTCGCCCTTGGCGACGCTGGTGGTGCAATCGGTCAGCACCTGGAAAGTCGGGCTGTACCATTTATCGACGTGGCTGATTTCGATCATGACAGGCCCTAACGAAGGATGGCGATGCGCGCCTGGAGGCGGCGGACGCCAAAGGACGCGATACAGGAAATGGTGAAGTAGACGACGGCGGCGAACAGGTACATCTCGACCAGACGGCCGTCGCGCTGCGCGACCTTGCTGGCCGCACCGAGGAAGTCCGTGATTGACAGCACGTAGACCAGCGAGGTGTCCTGGAACAGCACGATGGTCTGCGTGATCAGCACCGGCAGCATGTTGCGGAACGCCTGCGGCAGCACGACGTAGCGCATGGTCTGCGCGTAAGTCAGGCCGAGCGCGTTGGCCGCAGCCGGCTGCCCGCGCGAGATCGACTGGATGCCGGCGCGCATGATCTCGGAGAAATACGCCGCCTCGAACATGATGAAGGTGATGAGCGAGGACGCGAACGCGCCGACGCTAATCGGCCGCGAGGCGCCGGTGAGCCACTGTCCGATATAGGGCACCAGGAAGTAGAACCAGAAGATCACCAGCACCAGCGGCAGCGAGCGCATGAAGTCGACATAGAGGCCGGCGATGCGTCCCAGCGTCTTGAGGCCGGAGAGCCGCATCAGCGCGATCGCGGTGCCGAAGACGAGGCCGCCGAGCGCGGACAGCGCCGTCAGCATCACCGTGAAGCTCATGCCTTCGTAGAACAGATAGGGCAGCGCGCGGATGATAACGCCGAAATCGAAATTGCTGAACATGGCGCTATTTCCCCGTGATGTAGCCGGGGATCGCAACGTGGCGCTCGAGGAAGCGCATCGCGGTCACGACGACGGCGTTGACGAGAAGATAGAGCAGCGTTGCTGCGGTAAAGGCCTCGAACACCTGGAACGAGAATTCCTGCATCGAGCGCGCCTGTCCGGTCAGCTCGAGCAGGCCGATGGTGATGGCGACCGCGGTGTTCTTGATGGTGTTGAGGAACTCGGAGGTCAGCGGCGGCAGGATGATGCGGAACGCCATCGGCAGCAGCACATAGCGATAGCCCTGCACCGTGGTCAGCCCGAGCGCGGTCGCGGCCATCTTCTGCCCGCGCGGCAGCGAGCCGATGCCGGCCTGCAATTGCACGGCGACGCGCGCCGACATGAAGAAACCGATGCCGATCGCCGCCGTCCAGAACGGCGCGTTCGGCAACTGCTTCAGCCACAGGCCGGCAGACTTCGGCAGCAGCTCCGGCAGCACGAAGAACCACAGGAACAGCTGCACCAGCAGCGGCATGTTCCGGAAGAATTCGACGTAACAAAAGCCGAACCAGTTGGCGCCCTTCGACGGCAGCGTGCGCAGCACGCCGACGACCGAGCCAGTGATCAGCGCGATGATCCAGGCCAGCATCCCGGTTTCGAGGGTCAGCACCAGTCCCGACAGCAGCATGTCGAGATAGGTGCCGGTCCCCATCGGGTTCGGCTGGAAGAAGATTCCCCAGTTCCAATGGTAGTTCACGTGTCCCCCGCGCGAACGCGCCCTCTAGAGAAGTCTTGGGCGTCTATGCAAATGTCCGGCCACTCCCTCCAGAATGGCCGGAATGTCTTCCCTCTCCCCGCACGCGGGGAGAGGCGAACAGCATCTTACTTATAGTCGTCCGGGTTCGGCGAGTCCGTGGGCTTGGCGAATTCGTGCTTCAACTCGGGCGAGATCGGCGTGTTGAGGTTCAGGCCCTTCGGCGGGATCTTCTGGGTGAACCATTTGTCGTAGATCTTCTCGCCTTCGCCGGAGGTGTAGAGCGCAGCGGTTGCCGCATCGACCACCTTCTTGAACGGCGCGTCGTCCTTGCGCAGCATGATGCCGTAGGGCTCTGGCTTGGAGAACGCATCCTTCGAGATGACGTAGTCGTCCGGCGACTTCGAGCCGGCCACGAGGCTGGCGAGCAGGATGTCGTCCATCACGAACGCGACCGCGCGGTCGGTCTCGACCATCAGGAAGGCTTCGGCGTGGTCCTTGGCCGGGATGATGTTGGCGCCGAGCTTCTTCTCGACGTTGGCTTCGGTCAGCTGCTTGATGTTGGTCGTGCCCGCGGTCGAGACCACCGTCTTGCCCTTGAGGTCGTCGATCGACTTCAGGCCGCTCGACTTCTTGAACACGTAGCGGCTGGCGGTCAGGTAGTGGGTGTTGGTGAAGGCGACCTGCTTCTGGCGCTCGGCATTGTTGGTGGTCGAGCCGCATTCGAGGTCGATGGTGCCGTTGGCCATCAGCGGGATACGGGTCGCCGAGGTGACGGGATTGAGCTTGACCTCGAGCTTGTCGAGCTTGAGCTCCTTCTTCACGGCGTCGACGACCTTGTAGCAGATGTCCATCGCGAACCCGACGGACTTCTGGTTGTCGTCGAGATAGGAGAACGGGATCGAGGAATCGCGGAAGCCCAGCGTGATCGCGCCGGTGTCCTTGATGTTCTTCAGCGTGCCGGTGAGCTCCTCGGCCCCAGCCTGGCTCATGGCAAAGGTCGCGACGAGCGCGAGGCCGATGTGACGGAAATGTTTCACTTTTTCTCCCCTTTCAGGATGATGCGGCCGGATGCAAGCACAAATCAGGCCGGAATAGAATGTAACTTTCGACGAGATCGAAGCTCAGGTTAACGGCCGCGGCAATTCGCCGAGATCCCAGAACAGCCCGGCCATCACCGTCAAGGCCTCTTCGGTCAATGGCAGCAGGATGTGCTCATTGGGCGCATGCTGGGAGCAGCCGGGATAGGAGTGCGGGACCCAGATCGTCGGCAGGCCCAGAATCTCGGAAAACACGTCGTTCGGCAGCGAACCGCCGAAGTTCGGCAGCACCGCCGGCACCTTGCCGGTGGTGTTTTGGACCGAATCCGCCGCCCATTTGATCCAGGGGCTGTCGAAATCGGTGCGCGAGGCCGCAAAGCTCTGGGCCGCCCGGACCTCGACCATCGGAAAGCCGCGTTCGACCAGATGGGCGCGGACGGCATCGATCAGACCATCGACCTTGGTGCCGACTACGAAACGCAGTTGCAGCACGGCGTTGGCGTGACCCGGAATGGCGTTGGCAGGCTTCTCGATATTGCCCGACGACATCGCCAGCACTTCCAGCGTGTTCCAGGCATAGAGCCGCTCGGCCGCGGACAGGCCGTCCTCGCCCCAATTCTCCGCAAGCGCGGGCTCGTCCTCGGTCGGCACCACCTGCACGTCGGCAAGGTAGCTGCGGATCTGGTTGGTGAGCCGCGGCGGCTTCAGGGCGTCGAGCTGAAGCCGGCCATGGCCGTCGACCAGCGTCGAAATCGCGTTGACCAGGATGGTCGCGGGGTTGGCGAGCACGCCGCCCCAATTGCCGGAATGATGGCCGCCGTCGCGCAAATTCACGTCGAGATGGATGCGGATGCCGCCACGGCAGCCCAGGAACAGCGTCGGCTGATCCGCCGACAGCCGCGGCCCATCGGAGGCCATGAACAGATCGGCCTTGAGCGCGTCGCGGTTGAGGTCGCAGACCTTGCCGAGATCAGGCGAGCCGATCTCCTCGCCCATCTCGACGATGAATTTTGCGTTGAAGCCGAGCTTGCCGCCGCGGGCCTCGCGCACCGCGCGGAGCGCGGCCATGTTGATGCTGTGCTGGCCCTTGTTGTCGGCGGTGCCGCGGCCATAGAGGCGAGTGCCTGCCGGCGTCGTGCGCCAGGGATCGCGGCCGTCGCGCCACTCGCCCTCCATGCCATCGACGACGTCGCCATGGCCGTAGACCAGCACGGTCGGCAGTGACGCGCTCTCGTGATGCTCGGCAAACAGGAACGGCGCCTTGCCGCTCGGGGATTCGACCAGACGGCTGGTGAAATCGAGCGCGGCGAAGGAGGGCATCATCTCCTGTTCCAGATAGGCACGCAGCTCGGGGCCGCGCGACGGATTCTGGCTTTCGGTCTTGAAGCCGACGCGGCGGTCGAGTTCAGCGAGGAACGCGCCGGATTTGAAGTCGTCCCGGGCGCGGGCGATGGCGTCGGCTCTGGTCATTGGCTTGGTTTTCGAAACTTTTGGAGGAAGGACCTTACCCGACACGGGCAAGCCTTCGAAAGTGGCGGGGAGCTGGATAGTTCTTGAAGTTTTCCTGGAATGTTTTCTTGGAGTTTCTCTTGGGATTTCGTTCTTGCTCTCTTGAGATTGGCTTACCAAGGGCGGGAGTGCCGCCGATTTTGGCCTTGCCAAGGCCCAACCATATGCAAGAACGTCGCCAAGTTGGGGCGCACATCTATCATTCGAAGAGCGCTCAGTACAGGGCGCCCGGGGGACCAGCATGGCCAAGCAGATCAGGCTCAACGCATTTGCGATGAATTGCGTCGCCCATCAATCACCGGGCCTGTGGACCCATCCGCGCGACCGCACCGCCGAATATAACCGTCTGCCCTACTGGATCGATCTCGCCAAGACGCTGGAACGCGGCCGTTTCGACGGGCTGTTCCTGGCCGACGTGCTCGGCGTCTACGATGTCTATGGCAACAGCCCTGACGCAGCCTTGCGCAATGCAGCACAGACACCGTCGAACGAGCCGCTACTGCTGCTCTCGGCGATGGCCGCGGTCACCAAGAACCTGGGCTTCGGTGTCACCAGCAATCTATCCTTCGAGCCGCCCTACCCGTTCGCGCGGCGGATGTCGACACTCGACCATCTGACCGAGGGTCGGATCGGCTGGAACGTCGTCACCGGCTATCTCGACAGCGCCGCGCGCGGCGCCGGCAAGGACAAGCAGACCGGGCATGACGACCGCTACGATATCGCCGACGAATATATGGAGGTGGTCTACAAGCTCTGGGAAGGAAGCTGGGAGGATGACGCCGTGCTGCGGGATCGCAAGCGCGGCATCTTCACGGATCCGACAAAAGTTCATCGCGTCAATCATGAGAGCGCGAACTACCGCATCAACAATACCATCCACCTCAGCGAACCGTCGCCGCAGCGCACGCCCGTGCTGTACCAGGCCGGCACCTCGCCGCGCGGGCGGCAGTTCGCGGCCAAACATGCCGAATGCGTGTTCATGTCGGGACCTTCGGCCAAGATCATTGCGCCCCGCGTCTCCGCGATCCGCCAGGAAGCCGCCGCCTTCGGCCGCAACCCGGCCGAGATCCTGATGTTCAACATGATGACGATCATCCTCGGCAATACCGAAGCCGAAGCGGCGGCGAAATATGCCGACTACCGGTCGCATATCAATCCGGAAGGCGCGCTTGCCCTGATGTCGGGATGGACCGGCATCGACTTCTCCGGCTACGAGCTCGATCAGCAGGTCCGTCACGTCCAGAACGATGCCGGTCGCAGCGCACTCGACAACGTCACCCGCGGCGATCCCGACCGCGTCTGGACCGTGCGCGACGTCATCGAGCATGTCGGCATCGGCGGCGCCGGCCCGGTCGTGGTGGGTACGCCCGAAAGCGTCGCTGACAAGATCGAGGATTGGTTCGAGAAGACCGACGTCGACGGCCTCAACGTCGCCTTTGCGATCTCGCCCGGCGATTTCGAGGACATCGCCGACATGCTGGTGCCCGAGCTGACCAGGCGCGGACGGTACAAGCCGGACTACGCCAAGGGCACGCTGCGAGAGAAACTCTTTGGCGATGGTCGCGCGCGGCTCGACGCGCCGCATCCGGCGGCGGGGTATCGGGTGGGGAAGAAGGGGTAGGACCCAGTGTCGTCCTGGCGAAACAGAAGTCGACGCTGGGATGACGCCTGGGAGGCACGCTGCCGCAGGCGCACCGCCCTACACCTTCCCATCCACCATCACCTCGATCAGCTTGGTCCCCGGCCGGTTGAACGCCGATGCCAGCGTTGCCTTCAATTCGCGGGGGTCGCCGATCCTGATCGCCTCGCAGCCGAGTGCCTTGGCAACGCCGACGAAATCCACGGGCGGATCGACGAAGTCCATGCCGACGTAATTGTCATCGCCGTGAAAGGCGAGCAAGCGCTGCTTGATAATGCGGTAGCCGCCATTGTTGGCGATGACGACGTTGAGCGGCAGCTTGTGATGCGCAGCCGTCCACAGCGACTGGATCGAGTACATCGCGCTGCCGTCGCCTGAGAAGCACACCACGGGGCGGTCCGGATTGGCGATGCTGGCGCCGACCGAGGCCGGCAAGCCCCAGCCGATACCGCCGGAGGCAAGGCCGTGATAGCCATAGCGATCGCGGTGCGGACGCAGGTTCGCAATCTGGCGGCTGGAGGTGAGGCCTTCGTCGACGAGGATCGCATGGTCGGGCATGGCCTCGACCATTTGCAGCACCAGGAAGTCCGGATCGATCGGCGAACGGCTGGCGGCCTTGCTGATCTGCTCGACCAGCGCGGCCCGCCGCGCGGTCCAGTTCTTCGGCGCAAGCTCGGCGAGACGCTGTTTTGCGCGTTGTGCCAGCGCGGCGCCACCGATCTCCTTCAGCACCGGGAGCAGCGCGCGCAGCGTTTCCTTCAAATCCGCCTTCAGCGCGATCTCGACGCCGTAGTTCTTGGCGATCTCCCAATCGGCCAGACCGACCTGCACGATGCCAAGACCATCTGGCAGCGCATCGACCTCGCTAAAGACCGACATCCGCAGGGGATCGCCGCCGAGTGCGACCAGCAGATCGTAAGGCGCGAGCGTATCGCGCGCGACCTTCTGCGCGCGCGCCAGCGTGCCGACGAAGCTCGGACTCTCCGAAAGGAAGTGCGAGCCATAGGGCGTCGAAGACTGATAGGCGGCGGCGCCGAGCACCTCGGCAAGCTCGGCGGCTTCCTTCAGCGCGTCGCTCTTGACGACCTCGTCCATGGTGACGATCACAGGACGCTCGGCCTTCAACAGCCGCGCGGCAAAAGCCCTGAGCGCTTCGTCCGACGGCTTTACGCGCGCGTCGATCCGGGTGGAGCGGCCGAGATCGATGCCGGCTTCGCTGTTGAGGATGTCGCCCGGCAGCGAGATGAACACCGGCCCGGTCGGCGGCGTCATCGCGACCTTGGCAGCGCGGCGCACGATGCGCGGCAAATCCTCCAGCCGCGTCACCTCGACCGCCCATTTTACCAGCGGCTCGGCCATACGCACCAACGGGCCATAAAGCACCGGCTCCATCAGGCCATGGCCCTGCTCCTGCTGGCCCGCGGTGAGGATCATCGGCGTGCCCGTGAACTGGGCGTTGTAGAGCGAACCCATGGCGTTGCCGAGGCCGGGCGCGACATGGACGTTGCAGGCAACGAGCCTGCCGGAGGCGCGGCTGTAGCCGTCCGCGATCGCCACCACCAGGCTCTCCTGCATCGCCATCACGTAGGTGAGATCAGGGTGGTCCTTCAACGCATGCATGATCGGCAGCTCGGTGGTGCCGGGATTGCCGAACAGGTGCGTAATGCCCTCGTCCTTGAGCAGCGCGAGAAAGGCGGAGCGGCCGGTGATCTTATTCTTCATGCTTCCTCCAGGAGCGGACGTTGCCGCAAGGACCGAGAGCATGATGGCCGACGTTTTGGGGGACGCGCAAGGAAGTGCAGTCATGGCTGCATTGCGCGGCCGAGGAGCTACATCTCCTCGCGCCCCAATTCGAACGGGTCCTCGCCGCCGGCGCGCTTCTTCTTTTTCGAGCGCTGCCAGACCACGCCGGGAAAGCCCTTCAACGGCACCAGCGGCTCGCCGGTATAGGCCCATTCCTGCAGCTCCTCGATCGCGATGTGATAGAGCGGCTGGCGCCCGGTGCGCTCCTTGAAGAGCGCGCGCGGGATATTGACCATGTGCGGACCGCGCGGGCGCTCATAGGCAATCGGCGTGCCGCAATGCGAGCAGAAGCTGCGCGCGGTCTTGGTCGCCTTGTCCTCATAACGGGTCAGCGCGGTCTTGCCGGAGGTGATGCGAAACCGCTTCTTCCAGCTGCCGACATAGGTGGCGTAGGCCGCGCCATGGGCGCGGCGGCTGGCGGCGGAGTGATCGTGCCAGGCCCAGCGTGCGGGAACGTCGATCTCGAAGGTGACCTTGCCGCAGAGGCACTGGCCGGCGGCGGTTCCTGCGGCGACTGCGGCTTTGGCCATGGTGTCTCCCCACCGTCATTGCGAAAACAACAATACACAATTGTCATTCCGGGACGCGCCGAAAGGCGCGGCCCCGGAATCCATCGAGCGGCAGACCAGGACGTGAAATGGATTCCGGCTTCGATGCTGCGCATCGCCCCGGAATGACGGGAGAGGTCAGGCCGGCGTCAGCTCATCGTACGCAGGATAATCCGTATATCCCTTCTCCTCGCCACCATAGAACGTCGCACGGTTGTACGGCGTGATCGGATAGTCCTGGTCAAGCCGCCGCGGCAGATCGGGGTTGGAGATGAAGATGCGACCGAAGGCGATGATGTCGGCGTGGCCGTCGGCGACCGCCGCGTTCGCGGTCTCACCGGTGAAACCACCCGCGGTCATCAGCACGCCGCTGTAGTGCGGACGGAACAGCACCATGGCCGACGGCACGTTCTCCCAGTGGACGTCGGCGCGGCCGGCGCCGCTGGAGCGCGGCTCGATGAAGTGGAGATAGGCAAGACCGAACTTGTCGAGCGCTTTCACCACGTGGGTGTAGAGCGGCATCGGGTCGGGCTCGCCGGAATCGTTGGCGATGCCATGCGGCGACAGGCGCACGCCGACGCGGTTGGCGCCCCAGACGTCGATCGCGGCCTGCGCGACTTCCATCAGAAGCCTCGCGCGGTTCTCGATGGAGCCACCATATTGATCGGTGCGCTGATTGCTGCGCGACTGCAAGAACTGCTCGAGCAGATAGCCGTTGGCGCCGTGAATCTCGACGCCGTCGAAGCCGGCGGAGAGCGCATTCTTGGCGCCCTGCCGGAACGCCTCGACGATGCCCTTGACCTCGTCGGTCTCCAGCGCACGCGGCGTCTCGTAGTCGGCGAGTTTGCCGTCGGCGGTCATCGCTTTCATGCCTTGGGCCTTGATCGCGATCGCCGAGGCCGAGACCGGCGGCTGGCCGCCATGATAGGACGAATGCGAGACGCGGCCGACATGCCAGAGCTGAAGGAAGATGATGCCGCCCTTGGCATGCACGGCATCAACCACCTTGCGCCAGCCGGCAATCTGCGCCTCCGAATAGATGCCGGGCGTCGCCGGATTGCCGCGGCCGTGCGAGAGCACGGGCGAAGCTTCAGCGATGATCAGGCCGCCTTCCGTCGCGCGCTGACCGTAGTATTCGGCGTTGAGCGGCCGCGGCGAAAAGCTCTCCCGCTCCGCCCGCATGCGCGTCAGCGGCGCCATCGCGACGCGATGTGCGAGCTTGTACGGACCGACCTGCAACGGTTTGAACAACGCCTCGAATTTCATGTGGGCCCCGGATGTCTATGAAAGGATGCGGATCATATAGCGAGGGGCGGCCACCGGAAAAGGCGCCGCCCCTGCAGAATTAGATATTCCCTCGCGCGGAACGCGGAAGAGGACAGGCCTTACGCCGTCTTGATCCAGACGGCCTTCACGTTGAGATATTCCTCGACATGCTGCTTGCCGGACTCGCGCCCGTAGCCGCTCATCTTGTAGCCACCGAAGGGCACGGCCGGGTCCATCGCCTGGTAGCAATTCACCCACACCGACCCGGCGCGCAGCGATTTGGCAACCGCATGCGCCTTGCTGACGTCACGCGTCCACAGGCCCGAGCCGAGGCCGAACGTGGTGTTGTTGGCACGCTTGACCAGCTCATCCATGTCCTTGAATGCGATCGCGGAGATGACTGGACCGAAGATCTCCTCCTGCGCGATGCGCATGTTGTCCTGGACACCCGCAAACACCGTCGGCGAGACGAAGAAGCCCTTCGACAGCGCACCTTCGGTGACGCGGCCGCCGCCGGCGAGCGCTCGCGCGCCTTCCTTCTGGCCGATTTCGAGATAGCCGGTGACGCGCTCGAGCTGCTGCTCGGAGACCAGCGGGCCGATCTGGGTATTCGGATCGAGGCCGTTGCCGACCTGCAACTTCTTGCCGAACTCGGCGACACGGCCGACGAACTCCTCGTAGATCGACTGCTCGACGAACAGGCGCGTGCCGGCGCTGCAGATCTGGCCAGAGTTGGCGAACACCGCCATCGCGGCGCCCGGCACGGCGGCATCGAGATCGGCGTCGGCGAACACGATATCCGGCGACTTGCCGCCGAGCTCGAGCGAGACGCGCTTGAGGTTGCCGGCCGAGGCACGAATGATCGACTGGCCCGTGACGTGGGAGCCGGTGAAGGCGACCTTGTCGACGTCATGATGCGAAGCGAGCGCCGCGCCCGCGGTCTCACCATAGCCGGGCACCACGTTGACGACGCCAGGCGGAATGCCGGCCTCCATCGCAAGCTCGGCGATACGCAGCGAGGTCAGCGGCGCCTCTTCGGCGGGCTTGAGCACCACGGTGCAGCCGGTCGCGATCGCCGGGCCGATCTTCCAAAGCGTCGCGGTGAGCGGGCCGTTCCAGGGAATGATGGCGCCGACGACACCGACGGGCTCCTTCAGCGTGTAGGAGAAAATCTCGCCGGGCAGCGAGTTCTCGATAGTCTCGCCATGGATCGCGGTGGTCTGGCCGGCGTAATAGCGCAGCATGCCGACGGCGCGCAGGCGATAGGCGCGGGTGCGGCTGAGCGGTGCGCCCATGTCGAGGGTATCGAGCTGCGACAATTCGTCGAAATTCTTCTCGACGAGATCGGCGAGCTTGAGCAGCAGGTTCTGCCGCTCGAACGGCTTGACCTTGCTCCAGGGACCTTCGAAGGCACGGCGGGCGGCGGCGACCGCACGGTCGATGTCCTCCTTGTCGCCTTCGGCAACGGTTGCGAGCAGTTCGCCGGTGGCGGGATTGTGGGTCTCGAAGCGCTTGCCGGAAGCGGCATCCACCCACTTCCCGTCGATCAGCATCTGCTTGTAGGACCCGTTGGCGAACGGATGGCGCGTGATCGGAATAGCCTGCGATACAGCCATGGCTGCACTCCCTAGGTAGGTGATTGATTGGGTTCGATCTGGGCGGGATCGTTAAGTCAAACAGAATACAGCGGCGCCTGAAGGGCGTAAAGTCGGCGTGGAACGAAGCCCTGCCATGCCGACTTGTGCAGGGTCGCGCGAGCGCCATGTTATAGCTCGATCAAGATCCAGTTCCGGAGAACAGTCATGTCGCATCCTGTCATCGCCAAGGACAACGTCGCCGTGATCACCGGGGGCGCATCCGGCATCGGTCTTGCGGCGGCAACAGCGTTTGCGCGCGCCGGCATGAAGGTGTGCATCGTCGACGTCGACGAGGGACGGCTGGCGGAGGCCGCAACAAAACTGTCATCGATTGTGGGCGCAGCCAATGTGATGACGTCCGCGGTCGATGTCAGCCGGATCGAGAGCGTGACGGAACTGGAACGCGCCGTGGGCGCGCATTTCGGCGGCACGGACCTGCTCATGAACAATGCCGGCATCCAGCCAGGCAGCACATTGTTCGGCGTATCAGACAATTGGCAGCGCATCATCGGCGTCAACATGTGGGGCATCATCAACGGCGCGCGGATTTTCGCACCCAACATGATCGCGCGCGGCAAGGCCGGCCTGATCATCAACACCGGCTCCAAGCAGGGCATCACCACCCCGCCCGGCGATCCCGCCTACAACGTCTCCAAGGCCGGCGTGAAGGCTTTTACGGAAGCGCTTCAGCATGAGCTGCGCAACATGAAAGACTGCCACGTCACCGCGCATCTGCTGATCCCCGGCTTCGTGTTCACCGGGCTCACCGCCAAGGGCCGCACCGAAAAGCCGGCCGGCGCGTGGACGCCGGAGCAGACCGTCGATTTCATGATCGCGCGGCTTGAGGCCGGCGATTTCTACATTCTCTGCCCCGATAACGACGTGCCGCGCGCGCTCGACGAGAAGCGCATGCTGTGGGCCGCCGGCGACGTCGTCGAGAACCGCCCGCCGTTGTCGCGCTGGCATCCGGATTATGCGGATGCGTTCGCGAAGTTCGTGAAGGGGGAGTAGCTGTCAGACCCTCATGGTGAGGAGCGCAGAGCGCGTCTCGAACCATGAAGGCCCGTCTCGGGCCTCGATCCTTCGAGACGCCCGCTTCCAGCGGGCTCCTCAGGATGAGGGATTTAGAGCGTCTCTTGCTGGTGCCCGCAATTCTTGCAGGCGAACTTGACGCGGCTCTGGCCTTTCTCCGCCTGGACCCGGTTTGGCGCGCCGCACTTGCCGCAGACGGCCTCGATGCGGGTCATGCCGTGCTTGACGACGATGGTCTTCTTTTCCATCGATTCGCGGATCAGGCGCTCGGCCTCCTCACGCAGGGATTGTTTCGACAACGCTCGTCTCCGCCTCTGAAAGCGCGAGAGCCATATCGCACTTGCGTTCGAATCTCAATGCGTGATCCGTCATTCCGGGATGGTCCGAAGGACCAGACCTCAGGTGAGCAATTGCGCACCGGGGAATCTCGAGATTCCGGGTTCATTCGCTTCGCGAACGCCCCGGAATGACGGTGTGTGATTTCAGACCTCGACAATCACATAACTGTCCTCGACATGCACCGGAAACGTCTCGGCGACATACGGGCCTTTCTGCAGTTCGTCACCGCGTTCCACCGCAACCGGATATGACCGGATATTGAAGCGTTTGGGATCGAACCAGGACTGGCCGTTGCGCATGTCGAATTCCCAGCCGTGCCAGGGACATCGCAGCATCTCGCCGACGCGCGAGCGCTGGTAGACGCCGGGCTCGGGTGAGGTCAGCCGCGCCACGCAAGCCGCCTTTTCCAGCGGCGCGCCTTCGTGCGGGCAGCGGTTCAACAGCGCAAAGAACTCGCCGTTGACGTGGAACACGACAATATCGCGGCCCGCGATGTCGACGACCTTGTTGCCGCCGGGCGGGATCTCGCTGGTTCGCGCGACGATATGACGGGCCATGTTGATCAGAACTTGTAGACCGCTCGCGCATTGGTGCTAAAGATCTTCTTGCGCTCGGCCTCCGTCAGCGGCGTCTTGAAGGCGAAGCGCGGATCGTCGAAATCCCAGTGCGGATAATCCGACGAGAACAAGAGGCGATCGACGCCGACCCATTCGATCAGCGAGCGCAGATGCCGGGCTTCGTCGGGCTCGTCGATCGGCTGGGTCGTGAACCAGAAATGTTCGCGGACATATTCCGACGGCTTGCGCTTGAGATGCGGCACCTCGCTGCGGAACCGCTCGAAATGCTGGTCCATCCGCCACACCGCCGACGGGATCCAGCCGAAGCCGCCCTCGATGAAGACGATCTTCAGTTTTGGAAACCGCTCCGGCACGCCCTCGATCACGAGGCTGGCAAGCTGCGCCGCGATGGTGTGTGCGTTGGACTGGTGCTCCTCGACGTAATAAGACGGCCAGCCGCCGCCGGTCGGCGCGTGGCCGCCATAGCCACCGACATGGATGCCGAGCGGCAAGTCCAGCGCCTGCGCGCGCTCGTAGATCGGCCAGTAGCGGCGGCGGCCGAGCGGCTCGTTGGCGCGGGGCGAGACGTTGATCTGGATGTATTCGCCGATCTTTGCACAACGCTCGATCTCGGCGATCGCGAGATCCGTGCCGTCCTGCCCGACCAGGATCGAGGCCTTCAGGCGCGGATCCCGGTGCGACCAGAACGCCAGCTGCCAGTCGTTGATGGCGCGCTGGATTGCGGCGCCGAATTCCAGGTTCTGCTGCGAGAAGATGAAGAGATCGAGCACCTGCAAGATTCCGAACTCGACATCGAGCGGATCGAGATGCTGCTTCTGCATGAAAGCAAGGTCGGAACCGGGTGGCCCGCCGGTCGGCGGCCAGGCATCGCGCCGCGCGATCAGCGGCGAGGAGCGTGGATAGGGTGTGGTGAAGAGATAGGGCGTGCGCAGATGGCTGCCATATTCCTTCAGATGCTGCTGCCAGCGTTTCGGCAGGAACTCGTTGAGATCGTCGACCGAGTGCAGGCTCGGATGCACGTCGCAATCGACGATGCGCAGCCGCGAGGCGGCGGGCTTCTCGTCGTCACGCAGCGGACGGTCGATGACTTCACTCATGCGAACCTCCTGGATTAATTGGCCAGCGACAGCCGCCGAAATGTCTCCAGCGGATTGTCGACGCACATTTTTGCGATGATGCCCTTCGGCAGATGCGGCGGGATCGGATCATCGCCGTCGAACTGCCAGTGCGGATAGTCGGACGCGAACAGGAACATCTTGTCGGAGCCGATCTGGTCGATGATCTCCTCGACGCTTTTGGCGTCGCCCGGCGCGTCGAACGGCTGCATGGTGACGCGGAAATTGTCGCGGATGATCGCGGCGGGTTCGCGCTCGACCCAGGGCACCTCGACGCGGACGCCGCGCCAGGTCTTGTTGGCGCGCCACATGAAGGCCGGCAGCCAGCTCACGCCTGATTCCATCAGCACGACCTTGAGATCGGGATATTTGCCGAACACGCCCTCGTAGATCAGGCTCAAGATCTGGGCCTGAAACGCCTGCGCCTCGACGAAATAGTACTCGTAGCGGTGCGACGGCCAGCCGGCAGAGCTCGGCGCCTGCCGATATTGCGTGCCGGCATGGATTGCAAGCGGCAGCTTGTACTTTTCCGCGAGCTGGTAGACCGGCCAGAAATGCCGCCGGCCCAGCAACGTCTCGCCCTGCGCCAGCACCAGGATGGAGACGAAGCGATTGTCGCTCGCGCGGCGCTCGATCTCTTCGATGGCGAGATCCGGCGCCTGCATCGGCACCACGATGGAGGCGCGCAGGCGCGGGTCACGCGATATCCATTCGGCGGCAATCCAGTCGTTGATCGCCTTGCAGAAATCGGCCGCCATGTAGGAATCGAACACGGCTTGCGCGCCGTAGAGCACGTTGAGGATCGCGTGGCTCGCGCCCAATTGGTCGAAGGCGTCCTTCTGCACCATCGCCAGGTCAGAGCCCGGCTTGGTGCCATTGGCCGGCCGCCAGTCGGCGCGGCCAGAAAACGGCATGCTTGGCGGATAGGAGGTGAGGTCGAGACCGTCGATGGCGCGGCTCACCACCTGCTCTTTCCAGTGATCACTGAGATAAGGAAGAAGTGTCGTGCGCGTGCCACCAACCGCCGGGTGGATGTCGCAGTCGATCCGCGTCACCGCCATGGAGCTTCCTCGCGTCCTTATTGGCGGTGTTCTTTGCGCCGCGAGCGCAGAGTGCTCCGGCCTGTGCCGACGCGCAAGTGCGCAGGACAGCGCGATCCGTCATGGCTCGGTTGCATTTGGCAGGCGCGATATCAGGTCAGGCGGGCGCGTCCAACTCAATCGCGGTGTCGGTGGCGGAAACGGCGGCTGACTAAAATTTCGCCTGTCGCATCGCAGCCGACACGCTTAGCTTTCACCGCGCCCTGTCCTCCCTCCTTTCCCTCGGAGTTCCCATGTCCCTCCTCATCCGCGGCGGCACTGTCGTCAATCATGATCATTCGCGCCGTGCGGACGTGCTGATCGAGGGCGACACCATCGTCGCGGTCGGCGCAGCGATCGACGCGCCAACGGGGGCGGAGATCATCGACGCCGGCGGCGCCTATGTCATTCCGGGCGGCATCGATCCGCACACCCATCTCGAAATGCCGTTCATGGGAACGGTGACCGCGGATGATTTCGAGTCCGGCACCAAGGCGGCGCTGACCGGGGGGACCACCATGGTGGTGGATTTCTGCCTGCCCGATCCCGGCCAGTCGATGCTCGCGGCCTACCAGGAATGGCGCCACAAATCCGAGAAGGCGGCGACCGACTACGGCTTCCACATGGCGGTGACGTCGTGGTCGAAACAGATCTATGACGAGATGGAGACCGTGGTCAAAACCTACGGCATCAACACCTTCAAGCACTTCATGGCCTACAAGGGCGCGCTGATGGTGAACGACGACGAGCTCTACAACTCGTTCGCGCGCTGCGCCCATCTCGGCGCGATGCCTGTCGTGCACGCGGAGAATGGTGACGTCGTTGCCTTGATGCAGGAGGCGCTGATCGCGCGCGGCGTCACCGGCCCGGAGGGCCACGCCTATTCACGGCCGCCGGAGGTCGAGGGCGAAGCCACCAACCGCGCCATCATGATCGCCGACATGACGGGCACGCCGGTCTATATCGTGCATACGAGCTGCCGCGAGGCGCATGAGGCGATCGCCCGTGCGCGGGCCGCAGGAAAGCGCGTCTATGGCGAGCCGTTGATCCAGCACCTGCTGCTCGATGAGCGTGAATATCAGAACAGGGACTGGGATCATTCCGCGCAGCGCGTGATGTCGCCGCCGTTCCGGGACAAGTCGCATCAGGACAGCCTGTGGGCCGGCCTGCAGTCCGGCTCGCTGCAAGTGGTCGCAACCGACCATTGCGCCTTCACCACCGAGCAGAAGCGCTTCGGCCTCGGCGACTTCAGAAAAATCCCGAACGGCACCGGCGGCCTCGAAGATCGCCTGGCGTTGCTATGGACCGCGGGCGTCGCCACGGGGCGGCTGACCAAGGAGGAATTCGTCGCCGTGACTTCGGCGAACATCGCCCGCATCCTCAACATCTATCCGCGCAAGGGCGCGGTCGCCGTCGGCTCGGATGCCGACATCGTGGTGTGGGATCCCAAGGCGACGAAGACCATCAGCGCAAAGCGGCAGATGAGCCGGATCGACTACAATGTATTCGAAGGCTTTTCCTGCACCGGCGGGCCGGCCGCGACGCTCTCGCGCGGTCGTATCGTGTGGAAGGATGGCGATCTGCGTGCCGAGGCAGGAGACGGCCGCTACGTCGAGCGGCCGGCGTTCTCGCCGGTGCATGTGGCGAATTCCACGTGGAAAGCGCTGGCCGCCCCGCGCGCGGTCGCACGCGGACCGGTGACGCCGTAGCGCAAAGCAACCTAGATCGCGAACACCCAGGCGGCGACGATGGTGCCGATGGTGACCAGACCGGCGATGGTCCAGCCGGCGGCATATTCCAGTTCAGGATGACCGGTCGCCCGCATGATCTCTGCCGGATCGGCGGTATGCTTGTCTGCCATGACTGCCTCGCACGTGTTTTCCCGTGTCATGGATAAGTCGCGTCAGCCGCCATAAGGTTCCGTCACGGACGCGCGAGACACCAAAAAGTCGAAAACAACCCCATGCACAGTAGAACGGCCCCCTCGGCATGAGGTTGGGTCGCGTCGCGTAACCACTTGACGCGTCGGGACAAAACGGCCGCCTCGCGCAATCGCCACGCGGCCTCCCCTTGCGTGCAAAATCCGATTGCATGCTAGACTGGATGCACGCGATCCAGGGCAGGAGACAAGCATGGCCGACGACAAGACCAGGCGGGGCGGAGCGGACCGCAAGCTGATTGCGCTCACCGAGGCATACGAAGTCGCCTACTGGTCGAAGAAGTTCAAGGTGACGCCGGCCAAGCTGAAATATGCCGTCAAGAAGGTCGGCCGTTCCGCACGGAAGGTAGAAGAGTACATCAAGCTCCAGAAGCACCGCGCCGCCGACAAGAGCCGGATCGCGCTCGGCGAAGCCTATGAAGTCCGCTACTGGTCGAAGAAGTTCAAGATCACGCCGGCCAAGCTGAAGGCCGCCGTCGCCGCCGCCGGCCATTCTTCCAAGAAGGTCGAGGCGTATCTGATCGCCCAGAGGGCAGCCAGGAAGAAAGCGGCCAAGAAGACCGGCAAGAAGAAGACATCCGCTTCGCGGAAGTAGGCCAGCTAAAACGTCGGACGCCTGTCCTGCAGCCCCGGTGACCAGACAGCGGTCGACGAGTTTTACGCGAATCGTATCGGCGAGCGCGCCTACGCGACGCTGAAGCGCCGACAGGAGAGGAAAGACGCCCATGAAACTTGCGATATCGGCCTGCCTCGCCGGTGCGATCCTCGTGGCCGGCGTCTCCCATGTCATGGGCGAATCCGGCGCGACGCCCTCAAAAATCTCGGGCTCCACGGCGCTGGCGCTGGCGGGTGTGATTGCTCCGCTGTCGCCGCTGCTGTCGGGCGCCGAGAAGAAGGCGGTGGCGATGCTGTTCGCCGCCAATGCCGACATCCCCACCAAGAAGCCGATCGTGGTGACCGCGGACAGGATCGTCTGCCGCACCAGCAATGTCGACATCACCTTGCGCAACTGCGAGGTCACCTTCGGCAAGAAGGTCAAGACTGTGAACGGATCCACGGCCAACGAGATCTTCGCGACCGAGGCGCTGGCCGGTATCCCGGCCGACGGTGCGGCGGGATCGAATTTCGAGAGCCTGAGCAAGCTGAGCTGCACGATCGACCCGAACGCCATCAGGCAGAAGGACGGCAGCGGGGCGGATTGCACGTTCCAGCCGGGGAATTAAGCCGGCGTTGAACGCGCCGGCGAGGTGCCGCGAAATCGCCGCAAGAGGGGCTGACAAGACCAACTAATAAGGCGAATTGAAAAGACAGGCCAAGCCGGCGCACCATATCTGGGCCAGCAAGGCCGGCACCAAGATGATGAAGAGTTATCTCGTTTTTTTTCTGCTTCTGACCGTAACCGCGGCCTCCGCACATGGCCTGTTGCCGGCGCGGCCGACCGCTCCGTCCGATCTTGTCCGGGTCGGCCTCACCGATAACGACACGACGGCCGGCGGCGTCGCGCGCCTATGCGAGCAGGTCACCTTCTCGCGCGGCCTGCGCTATGGCGACGGCGAGGCCAATGTGCTCGATGTCGCGACCAGCGGCGACACCAAGGCGGACACGTCGCGGCCGGTGCTGCTGTTCGTGGCAGGCGACACCTTCACCGGCGACCGCGGCGCGCCGGACCTGTCCCGCGATATCCAGGACGAGGCGATGTGCTTTGCCGCGCGCAACGGCATGATCGGGGTGCGCGTCAACTACCGCCTGGCGCCCGCAGCGACGTGGCCGATGGGCGCAACCGACGTGGCGGCGGCGCTGTCCTGGGTCCACGGCAATATCGACCTGTTCAACGGCGACGCCCGCGAGATCGTCGCGGTCGGCTACGGCGCCGGCGCGTTCCATGTCGCGAGCCTGCTGGCGCATCCCGAGCTCCAGGCCGACCGCGCCGATGTCGCGGCTGTGGTGCTGGTGTCGGGCATCTATCGCGCCGGCAAGGACGCCAGTGAGAGCGAGAAGGCCTATTTCGGCGCCGACACCAGTCAATACGACAAGCGCTCGGTGTTTCCCGGCATCCTCAATGTCGACGCGCCGATCGTGCTGGCCTGGGCCGCCAACGATCCCGCGAACCTGGTCGCGCAAGGAGAGACCCTGAAAAAGACGCTGTGCGGCGCCGGCCACTGCCCGCGCTCCACGCTGCTGCGCAGCCACGACGGCATCGCCGCGGCGTTTGGGCTGGATGGTTCCGGCGACAGCCTTGCCGAGCCGACGCTGCTGCTGGTGCATCAGCTCGAGGCGCGAGGGCTGCCGTAGCCGACGCGAGCACTTAGGCTTCCACAGTGTCACAGCTGAGCCTCGCATATCGCCTGCGCTCATGCTGGCTACGAATCCTCACCGCGACGGTTAGTCCATCACCGTCACCCTGAGGCGGCCGCTCCTTCAGCGGCCCTCGAAGGGCGCCGGCCCGGATCTCTCCGCTTGGCGACAACGGTGGCCGTTCATCCTTCGAGGCTCCGCCCGCGATGCGCTGCATCGTGGGCCTCGCGCCTCAGGATGACGGAACTGGTGACCTGAACGCGAAACAGCGCGTCAACACGCCTGCCGTTTCGGCTGCGGCTTCCCAACGCTCAGCCACAGGATTGCCAAACGCTTGACGTAGATCAACTCGCTTGGGTGCGGATCGAGCCGACTTCGTTGGGGGCCAACGACAAGGTGTCGAGCATGCGCGTCACCGGCAGACTGCTGTTCGTTTTGATCGCCGCGCTCGCCTCACTCGGGGCGATGTCGGAGCAGCGTTCGGATCAGCCAATTCCCGACAAGGAAATCCGCATCGGCAATTTCGTGCCCTATTCGGGACCGCTCTCGGAGTTCGGCGCGATCGGCAAGGCGGAAGCCGCCTATTTCGACATGGTCAACGATCGCGGCGGCATCAACGGCCGCAAGGTCCGCTTCATCACCCGCGACGACAATTCCGATCCCGCAGCCGCGCTGGAGCTGACCCGAGATCTCGTCGAGAAGGACAACGTGCAGCTCATGTTCGGGTCATTCGGCACGCCCGGCAATCTCGCCACGCGCTGGTACCTGAACGAGAAGAAAATTCCGCAACTGTTCGTCGCCTCGGGTGACGAGGAGCTGAGCCAGGCCAGGGCGTTTCCCTGGACCATGGGCTGGCAACCGCCGTTCCGGTCGGAGGGTCGCATCTACGCCAATTACATCCAGGCCTATTATCCCCGGAAGAAGATCGTCGTTCTCTGGCAGAACGACCAGTTCGGCCGGATGCTTTACAAGGGCATCCAGGAAGGTCTCGGCGATCTGAACCGTCACGTCCTCGTCGACGTCGCCTTCGACATCTCGGACGAGCATCTCGAAGGCCACGTCTCGATCCTCAAGCGCGCCGGCGCGGATATCTTCGTGTTCCTCGGCGTGCCCTCGACGGCATCCAAGGTGATCCAGCTGGCGGCGTCGCTGAATTGGCACCCGGTCTTCATCGTCAACGACGCTTCCGCCTCGATCGCCAATGCGATGGCGCCGGCGGGGCTCGAGAATTCATCCGGCGTGATCTCGGCGGCCTTTCTGAAGGATCCGAGCGATCCCGCCTGGAAGGACGATCCCGCAATGAAGGACTGGTTCGCCTTCATGGACAAGTATCACCAGGTCGAAAGCACCAACAACAGCGCGGCGCTCTACGGCTATGCCGCCGCGGAAGCGCTGACCAAGGTGCTGAAGCAGTGCGGCGACGATTTCTCGCACGAGAACATCATGCGTCAGGCGGCATCGCTCAGGGATTATCACCCCTCCGTCGCGCTGCCCAATATCAGGATGAATACGTCACCCGACAGCTATCTGCCGATCAAGCAGATGCGGCTGGTGCAATTCGACGGCCGCTCCTGGCAGCCGTTTGGGGCGGTGATCGAGACGGCGTTTACGGAAGGCGCGGCGCGGTGAGAGCTGGGCTCTTACCCTCCCCTGGAGGGTCCGGCACAGAGCCCGTAAACGCAACCCTGCGCAACCCCATTTGATGGGAGTCGCCGCAGACGACTTTCGGTTTCGCCGCAAGGGGCATGCTTGTCTGTTCTCGATTGCGCCTGCGGCGTTGAAGCCGCTCGCAAGTATGGTCCACGAGATCTCGGAGATGCTCGCGCGCGACGAGCGAGCGTCCCGACACGCCGTTCTGCCTGCTGCGAACGCTCTTGATCGCGTTATCGTTGGCGCGTCGAACGCGGAACTCCGCGCGCGTGGCGCCTACGATGTTACCCATACCGATTTGGCAGTTGTCTCTGGCCGCGCATTTGCATCTAAGTCCTAGATGGCGCGAATGGAAACGACTCGCGGCGGAGCAGAAGCGACATGGAACACGATGCGAAATAACGAAGCGTCTTTTCGCTGCGCGCGGAACGGAGAAGATGGCGCATGCGCCACCGCGGGTCGGCTACAGTAATGAGTTCCAGCGGAACTGGTAACCGACTTCTGGCAGCGCTGCCACCCGCGGATTTCCATCTACTGGCGCCTGAGCTGGAGACGGTCGTGCTCGGCCAGGACGCAGTCCTCTCGCAAGCGGGTGACCGGATCGAGCATGTCTTCTTCCCTCATAGCGGTGCCATCTCACTGATGGCCGACATGGCGGACGGACGGACGGTTGCCACCGCCATGGTCGGGCGCGAAGGCGCAGTAGGTAGTCTTTCGGTGCTGGGGCCGTCTCCTTCGGCCATTACCGCCATCGTCCGTGCGGCCGGCACCGCCGCGCGAGTCCCTGCATCGCGATTTTACGCCGCTTTCAGCCGGAGCCCCGCAATCCGGCACGCGATCCAGATTCACATCAGGGCGATACTGGTGCAGCTTCAGCTCGGCTCGGCCTGCAATGCGCTGCATCCGGTCGAAGCCCGTATGGCTCGCTGGCTGCTCCAGGTTCGCGACCGCGTCGACGATGACGTCCTGCCGCTCACTCAGCAGGCGCTGTCGCAAATACTTGGTGTGCGACGAACGACAGTGACGCTCTTGATGCGCAATCTGCGCGCGTCTGGAGCGATCAAGTCCGATCGACGAGGCCACATCGAGATCGATCCAGCCCGGCTCGCCGCGGCGGCGTGCGAATGCCACGACAACATCCGTCTCGAAGTCGAGGATATCTTCTCGACGAAACCAGCCCGATCTTACATCACGGCTGCGCAAGACGATCGGCGCATGTCAGGAGATGAATCGGGCGATGCCGCGTGAGCTGAGCCTTGCCGCGTCAGCCTTGCCGCGTCAGCCTCAAAAAGATTCGCCGGCGTGATGCCGGCGCTGCAATCAAAGCCGCTTCTCAACCCAATCAGGTTCTCTTCGTCCGGTCGAGATTCTGTCCGGATTGGGATTGCGCCTCGAGCCTCGCAAGCTCGCGCAGCACCTTCGCCACCTCTCTTAATTCGTTGCGCGCAGGGCCCGGCTTGAGCCGTCGTGCTTCGTCAAGAAATTCCTTGGCCTGCATCAGCCAGGTGGATGTCTCGATATAGTTTTGAGCGTGCGCCATGGTGTCCCTCCATCGCAATCACTGATGATCTGCTTGGACATCAAACCTTCCACGAGGTCGCGCTGTGATGCCGCGATCCGCTCGGCTCATGGACCCAGGCCTCCGGCGCGAACCAGGCGTGATCGGATTGGCAGATCGGGCAGCGGGTGCGCCCGAAGAAAACAACGCTGCGCCGAAAGCTCTCGCGATCGGTCCTGATACCGGTGGGGATCGCCCGGCCGGTCTGCGGGCATCTGACCATAACCATACCCATATGAGCCTCCCATAACTTGGCTTTTGCTGGTTTTCGAAGCAAACGACCGGCCGGTTGGAATGCGCCTCTTGAGGTGCAGTTACTTGGGGGGCATCGTGCACCTGCCCGTTGTTGACCGAGCATGGGGCGCATGCTCGTGGCGGGGCTTATTCCAACCGGCGGTTCCCTCTTGGACGAACCTGGAATGCCGCTTTTTTAGCCGGCCTTCTCAACGGCCTTGGCAAAGTGCTTCTTGATCGGCTCGCTCGTTTCCATCGTCAGCTTCTCAGCAAGCTTCCACAATTCCCTGTTCTGGGCGGATGCAGCGTCGAAGACCTTGCGCGATTGCGCCGCCGTCAAGGTGACGACATCAGTCGCCGATTTGCTGCCCAAAAGATCGGCGAAGAAATCCATCGTTGCGGACGTATTTGCGTTCGAAATCTCCAACAGCTTGAGCCCGTAGTCTGTCGCGCTCCTTGCATGGCTTGAGTATGTCTCACGGAACGTGTCCGCCATCTCTTCCGATGCGATCTTGATCCGCTCGCAGCCTTGCTTTGCGCGGGCGACGCTCTGCTCTGCGAGTTCGCCGATCACAGCAGGCAACTCGATCTTCGGGAATCCGAACAACGGCGTCGCAAAACCATTCGCTCCATTCGGCGCGACCTTCACTTCACTTTCACTCACGGCACCAACTCCTTCTCAAACGAAACCATTCCCATTGCCCGCGACGCTGCATTGCGTCACGAGAGCGCATGGAGGCGAGGATTTATCCCGCCTCGGTGTTCGATCAGTTGTCTGTTGAGCATCCAGCCCGGACACGAGTATGCGCGACGAAATTGCGAAGTGTCCGTTCGATTTGCGACTCTCGCCAAAAATTTTCTTGAGCATGTCAATACACACAACCGTCATATCTACAGGAATGATGCGTGTGTGGACGGGCAGACCGCGAACGGCTTTTGATCGACAAGATCAACGAGCAGGTGGGCATCGGTGGCGCTGCCGGTCTAAACTCTTGCACCCAAGCTCTTGCACTAAGCTCTTGCACTAAGACGGAGCGAGCCATGACCGAGACCTTTCGCATCACGCGCATTGTCGTGCGGCCCGTGATCGTGCCGATGAACCTGCCACTGCAGACCAGCACCGGTGCGATCGACAAGGCGCCGCTGGTGCTGATCGACTGTGAGACCGACCACGGCGTGCCGGGGCATGCCTATCTGTTCTCGATCACGCCGTCGGCCTTGAGGCCGCTGACCGCGATGGTCACTGAAATGTCGGAGCTGCTCGCCGGCGACAAGCTGCTGCCGTTCGAGATCGAGCGCAAGCTGACCCAGCGTTTCACGCTGCTCGGGCTCGCCGGGCTGCAACGGCTGGCGCAATCCGGCGTCGACATGGCGGCGTGGGACGCGCTGGCCCGCGCGCGAAGCCTGCCGCTGGCACGCCTGCTCGGCGGCGCACCGAAGCCGGTGAAGGCCTACAACTCGAAGGGGCTCGGCATCATGCCGGCGGGCGCTGCGGTGGAGGAAGCCCACAAGCTGCTGGCCGAGGGCTTTCACGCCGCAAAAATCCGCGTCGGCCGGTCCGATGCGCGCGAGGATCTCGCCGTGGTGCGCGCGGTGCGCAAGGCCGTCGGCGACGACGTCACGCTGATGTGCGACTACAACCAGGCGCTGACGGTGACCGAAGCGATCCGCCGCGGCGAGATGCTCGACGACGAAGGCCTGAGCTGGATCGAGGAGCCGATCCGCCATGACGACTATGTGGGTTGCGCCCGCATTGCGGACGCACTGCGCACACCGGTCCAGATCGGCGAGAATTTTGATAGTGCGTTTTCGATGCAGACCGCGCTCTCCGCCGAAGCCTGCGATTATGTGATGCCCGACGTGCAGCGCATCGGCGGCGTCACCGGCTGGCTGCGTGCCGCGTCACTCGCGCATGCCGCCGGCATCGAGATGTCGACGCATCTGTTCTCGGAAGTCAGCGCGCATCTGCTCTGCGTGACGCCATCAGCGCATTGGCTGGAATATGTCGACTGGGCCGATGCGGTGCTCGCGAGCCGGCTGACGATCAAGGACGGCTTTGCGCTGCCGGGCGAGGAGCCCGGCAACGGGATCGAATGGGATGAGGCGGCGGTGAAGAAATATCTGGTAACCTAGTCGTTGAAGGCGATTCCTTGTGCGACGTCGCCGGGCGGGCCGGGTTCTGTGATGCCGGTGCAATTGCTCTGCGGCTTCTGGCCGGCAAGCATGCCGCGGAAGAAAGCGAGCGCATCGGGGAAGGCGGCGTTCAGGCCGCCATTATGCGTAGCGCCGGGATAGGACTTCCAGACCACATCGTTGCCCGCGGCGCAGAGAGCCGCGACCTCCGCATATTGCCGGGTCGGGACCAGCGTGGAATCGGCAAGGCCGGTGCCGAGCAGCAACGGCACCTTGAGCCGCACTGCCTTCATGTCCGTGATCGCAGTCAGCCGCGCCAGCACATTGGCGATCGGCTCGACATAGACATTGTCGGCGGTGATGTCGTCCTTGCGCGCCACATCGCGCATCTCCGTGGTGCAGCTCTCGCGCGCCGCCTTCAGCACCGGCTTGCCCTTTTCGGCAACGAGATCATCAGCCGAGGGTGCACCGTCGGGCAGCGAACCGCCGAGCAGCATCAGCGACGTATAGATCGGTGAGCCGATCGACGTGGTCTGAGGCGGCTTGTAGGGACCGTCCGGGAAGGTCGAGACAAGTCCCGTTGCCACGGTGGCGACCAGTGGCACGTCCGGCGCGTAGCTCTCCGCAATCACGGTCGCACCCATTGCGGCACCGGAGCCCTGCGACTGGCCGGTGACGAAGACTTTTGGTGCCAGCCTGCCCCGATAGGCGGAGAGCGCGGCACGCACGCCGTCGAGCACCGAGCGTCCCTCCGCCTGCCAGATCAGATAGGGATGCGGGCCTGGTCCACCGAGGCCTTGATAGTCGGTGGCGACGACCGCAAAGCCGCTCTCCAGCCAGCGCTGGATATAGGTGGCATCGCGCGGCTTGTGACCGGTCCAGGACGGCGCACACGCATCGGAAATGCCAAGCGTGCCGTGCGCCCAGGCAACCAGGGGCCATCCGCCGGCAGGCGGCTCGCCCTTGGGCAGATAGAGCGTGCCGCTGACGGGCACGATGCCGGCGTGCCAACGAAAATCGCTCGACGTGTAGAGAATGCGCTCGGCGAGGGCCGCGCTCGTGATCTCACCCTGCGCCAGCATCGGCTCCTTGCGCAGCATGACGCCGGGGCTCTCGGGCAAGGTTTCGGACCAGCGATAGAATGGCGACAGGTTCTGGTCGCCCACTTTCGGTCCAAGCGGCAACAGCGAGTCCGCGCGTGCCGTCGTCGCCGCGAGGCCCAGGATAACGGCTAGCGCCACCAACGATCTGGTCGTCAGGCGTTCAAACATCAGGCTTCTCCATCCCTGGCACTTTTGGATTGGCTGGCTGTCACAGCAATCCTGCTTCTGCGCCGATTATGGAGGCCGTCACGCCAACGTCCATGTCTTTTCGGACATGGACCGATGCCGATCTGACATGGACTTGGAGAGAACGCCTGCGCCAACCCGGCCCGCGCGATCGCGGAGTTGGTTCACCGTGCCGCGACGTTCAGGTCCATGGTCTCGAGCAAACTGTTCTGGCGCCAGTCGATGAAGGCGTCCTTGAGGCGGCTGATCTCACCGGCGTGCGCGGGCATGCCCCAGAGATTGTGCTGTTCGAGCGGATCGGTCGCGAGATCGAACAATTGGCCATCCTCGGCGCCGTGGATGAACACGACTTTCCAGCTGTTATCGCGCACCATGGTGATCAGCCGGGCGCCGGTCATGGCGACGTCGCCGGCCTGCTCGGAGAACACGAAGTCGCGGCCGGTCCATTCCTCGCCTTTGAGCGCCGGCAGCAGGCTGCGGGCCTGGAACGGCTTTGGATGCTCCGCGCCGGCGAGATCCAGAATGGTGGG